>NZ_CP020946.1:1256512-1570640 GCF_002208115.1 Bdellovibrio bacteriovorus
GCTGCCTTTATTCAAAGCCTCATGGGCCAGCGCGCCCAGCATGCCCAGTCGATAGTTGGCACTGACAAAGACAACGTCTGAAGAAGAAGCCAGCCACGCGCCATCATAAAGAGGATCGGCAGAAGTGCCTTTGAAGTTGGATCCACCGTGAATCCACAATACCACCGGGCGTTTTTTCGCTGCGACGGGTTTCCATACATTCAGATACAGACAGTCTTCGCTGCCGACGGGAGTTCCAAATTGTTCCGGTGGAACGTTGGCAAAGAAATTTCCTTTTTGAGGGCAGGCGACAGGGAGTTTTGTGGCGTTGAGAGTGCCAATCCAAGGGGCCGGGGATCTGGGCGCTTTCCAGCGAAGATAACCCACCGGCGGTTCTGCATAAGGGATTCCAAGAAAGGCTTCGGTGTTGTGAGCAGTACGAAGGCCTTGGATTTTACCATCAGCCACGCGCGCGAAAGGGGCCGCTGCGTGGGAGTTCAAAGTCCAGCAGGTAAACAAGACCAGCAAAAGAGCAGAGTAAGCAAGTGATCGCATGGGGCCTCCGTCAATTTCAGTCTTAGCGAGCTTCGGAGGATCTTCCAAGAATAAAGAAATCGAATTTCATAAAAATCATGCAGGCTTGGCAAGTTCTTTTAAAAAAATCGGTAATTACCGTCGAGGAAGAAATGTTCGGGGGCAATAATTTCCCCTCTGCAAAGGTCCGAAAAAAGGCCAGTTCCAAAGTGGGTCGCCGAGAGTCTTTGAGCATTGGGAAAAAACAGACAACGATTGATACAGGTTTTGAAGGATTCAAGACCAGAGGGGAATAAAATGAAAATGAACCATCTTGTTATCGCAGGCCTCATGATGATGTCTGCTCCAGTATTCGCGAAATCTGGCTCTGTAGGGGCTAAAATCGTTGGTGGCGTTGAAGCTTCCATCGGTGAGTTCCCATATATCGTGTCTTTGCAGAGCAGCAGCCATTTCTGCGGCGGTTCCTTGATCAAGAAGAACTGGGTATTGACGGCAGCTCACTGTGTTCGTGGTGGCACGGTTAAAAAAGTTGTGATCGGCTTGCATGACCGTACAAATGCGGTGAATGCAGAATCCATCGCTCCAAAAAGAATCATCGCTCACCCGAACTACAATTCACGCACAATGGAAAACGATTTTGCATTGATCGAGCTTTCTCAGGATTCTTCTTACGCTCCAGTGGCGCTGAACCCTGCTGAAATCACTCTTCCAACGGATGGCTCTGAAGTTTTGACGACTGTGGCTGGTTGGGGTGCAACTCGTGAAGGTTCTTACTCTTTGCCGACAAAACTGCAAAAAGTGGACGTTCCATTGGTTTCTACAGCAGCTTGTAACAAAGCTTACAACAACGGCATCACGGACAGCATGATCTGTGCTGGTTACGAAGGTGGCGGTAAAGACTCTTGCCAAGGTGACTCTGGTGGTCCATTGGTAGCTCAAGACGAAAACAATCAGACATATCTGGTTGGTGTTGTGAGCTGGGGTCAAGGTTGTGCTCGTGCGAACTATTATGGTGTTTATGCCAAAGTTAGCAACGCGATCGAGTGGATCAATAACACCGCTCAATAATTCGATTTAAAAATTGAATTCAAAAGAGCCCCTGGGGAAACCCGGGGGTTTTTGTTTTTTTGGTAAAGGAAATTAGCGACAGCTTTGGGCCCATTTTTTCAGGTCCGCCGAAGACGACTGCGCCGGATTAAGCCAGCGGGCTTCTTCAAACTTCCAGACAAAGTCCATGCGGTGAGTGTTATAGACGTTGACGTAGTGAAGGCCGTCGCAGATTCCTTCAAGACCCTTATCTGTGACATACCAGTCTGAGTGATAGGCTGTCACTTCCGTGCGCTGTTGCTGCGAATCCTGGCAGGTATAGACGCAGCTCCATTTGCGCTGGGTGCCGTACCAGGTTTTTTTGTACAGTTGATACTTTTTGGAATACGGATCGGCGATACAACTGCAGGCATCGGCAAAAGCCGGCGCTGTAAGCTGAAGAGCCATAAATGCTGCAAGAATCCAGAACATCATCCGCATCCCTGGAAAGAATGCAAGAGCAGTTCCGGCCAGGGATGAAACCAGGCAGATTTAGGCTGTCTATAAAATCGACGGTGCCGTGCCGGGACCTATTTGTCGTGATGTTTGGAGGCATTGTAGGCCTTGCGACCGGCCCGGTGTTGCAGGACGTGGGCGGATGTTTCAAGCAGAGCACAGGACAGGTCTGCGCAGCGATCCAGCAGTTCCTGGGCGGCTTCCGTCAGAGCCTGAGTCTGTTGCACGTAGCGCACGTTGTACTCCATGTTTTCAGAACTCCACCCCAGGGAATGAGCGATAAAAGGAAACGGCGGCAGATGATAGCCGAGCTCCGAGAAGAAGCCCATCATGTGACCCGCGACGGCCTGCACGTTGTCCTGGCCTCCGGTGATAATGAATCCCGCGACCTTGTTGCGAATCAGTTGGTTGTTTTTGATGGTGATTTGATTCTGAATGCAGTTAAAGCGTTCGGCCATTTTATAATACAATGAACTGGCCGAACCCCAGCGAATCGGGGTGGCCACGATCATCACATCCGCCCAGTGAATTAGGTCTTCATACACGCGATCCAACTGGTCGGTGGGATCCATCTGCGTGATGGAACAGGGCCAGGTGCAGGCGTGCGCACTTTTGGAATAGAAGCCCTCGCAGTGGCGAAACTTCAGTTCGCGGATTTTTTGCAGACGCGTTTCATAGCCTTTGCTTTCGGCGTGCTTCAGGGTTTGTTCCAGTAAAAGCTCCGAGGTTGAAACTCGCGGATGGGCGTTGTCCATGACAGTGGTGGAAATTCCCACCACCCGCAGCGGGCCGGGTTCGCGCTGCACTTTGCGGGTCAGGGGATGAGGTTCGTGAGGCATGCGTCCTCGCGCCGTGGCGCTGGCCAGGTCCACCCACAGTTCGCCATTTTCGGTTTTTAAATTATAGACGGGCACATGATCGGCCTCATAGCCGGGCTCGCCCAATCCGGTGCGATAGTGGAATTTATAGTAGTGCCAGGGGCAGACTACATAGTCGCCCTCAAGCTGACCATCACCCAAAGGGCCACCGACGTGATTGCACACCCCGGAAATGGCGGTGAATTCGTTGTCTTTAAAAATCAGAGCCAGCTTGGTCCGGTGAACTTCGATCTGCTGCAGGTTTTTCTTCTGCAGCAGATCGGTCGGACCCAGCTTGTGCCATTGAGGTTGTGACATGTCTTTATTGGAACCAAAAAGAATGGTTCAGGAAAGAAATGTCAGTCGGATCTGATGAAGGTCAAAGATAAGGCAGGATGCGGGTGATGCGCGTGACATCTTCGCCGCGACAGCCTGTGCTGGTACAGCGGTTGGAAACAGTGCAGGACCCTTGGTATACGAAGTCAGTGTCACCCCGGACCAAGATGCCTTCGATGACCCCGGAAGAATTAAATACTGCGGAGCCTGAGTTTCCTCCATAGGTATCCAGATTTGCGACGAAATGTTCGGCTTCCGTGGCACTGCGCACTTTGGCCCCGGCGGCGATCTTGGTGGGAAGCCCTACCGGGTGTCCAATCACAACCAATGAGGCTCCGAATTTGACGCTTCCGCTTTTGCGGGTTTTCAAAACGGCATGGTTGTTCACAGGTCGATCCAGTTTGATCAGGGCAAAGTCGGACCCGGTTGCCAGCACTTCGCTGTGAATGATTTCAGCGCAGCGATAGACTTCGGTGGATGGCACTTCACGCGGCTGAACTCCGGCTGATTTTATGGCGTAACCAAAGACGAAACGGGTTTCGCTGCAATCACGCACCGATCGCACGCAATGACCGGCGGTGGCTATGACGTCGGGCGCCACCAAGGAGCCTGAACAGAAGGCGGCATTTTCCTGTTCTCCGAAACGTTCCGAAGCGCAAAGGTTGTAAGATCTGCGGAAAGTTTGAGCAGAGATGCGTGTGATCTCTGCGCCTTCCTGTAAGTTTTCTTCCTTGATCAACGCCACTGTCGAGTCGGCCAAACGCCTTTGTAAAGTTGATTTTACTTCATACAGGTCTTTGCGGTTGTCGCTGCCATAGATGACTTTTTCCTGCAGCTCCGGGGTTTCTTGCGGAGTGACGACCGAGGGTTCACCCGGAGTGCTGTTTTCGCAGGCACTTAAAAACACTAATAAAGAAAAACATAAAACTGTTTTTTGCATCCGTTATCTTCCTTTGATGGGGATTGGCGGGACGGCCCTGTCCCGGTACTGCATGACCCCGAAGAAACAGGAAAAGGTTAACCCGGCGGCCGTTTTTTGGGTCTTACCATAGGGGAATTTGAGCATTCCTATATTCTTGGTGGAACACTTTCCGGCCTAGGGTGGACCCGGCAGGGTTGCTCTTAAGGCAGGGGATCAACAAAATGGGTGGTACGGAGAACGAAACATGTTGGCGGAGACTATGACCCAGGATGCGGATATTAGAGATCGTTTGGCGAAGGTTCTTGAGAGCGTAATTCAAGAGATGACTTCCTGCTATGAACAGGTGGAAGTGACCTTTGCAGCAGGCGACAAGACAACAGTGTATAAAGTGACGGTGCCGCAGGAGTATCGCGGAAAGTTGATCGGATCTCAGGGGAAGAACATCACTTCGCTTCGTAACATTATCGGGGCAATGGCTGGCAATCACGGCTTTCGCGCGATCATAGAGCTCGTAATCTGAACCTGTCGCAGCGTTCCCTTTGTTTGTCGTACGGAACTCTTCGTCCATTTTAACCTTGCAACTTTGGTATTAAATGTAAAAAATCCCTCATGTCGGTGGGGGATTTTGTGTCTAATCAATTCGGTGCCCTTTTAAAAAACAAACTTGAGGAAATTCAGAAAAAGAACCCTCGATTTTCCTTCCGCTCTTTAGCAAAAAAAGTGGGCATTTCACCCGGCTGTTTGAACGAGCTGATGCACGGCAAACGTCCTTTGAGTGAATTTTACGCCAACAAGATCGTGCTGGGGTTGGAGCTGGGGACAGAGGAACGCAACGAAGTCTATTCTTTGATCTCTACGCGTTCCCGTAAATTTGCCGCGCAAAAAACTTTGGCTGAAAAAGAGCTGGAGCTGATTGCCAGTTGGGAGCACTTTGCCATCCTGAACCTGATCCGTATGAAGACCTTCAAGCCGGACCCGGAGTGGATTGCTGAACGCCTGGCGCTGCCGTTGGAGAAAGTTCAGCAAAGTCTGGATCTGCTTTTGGATCTGGGCTTTATCAAGCGCAAGGGCAATTCCATCGCGCGTTCCGTGGCCAGTCTTGCCACCACCACCGATATTCCGAGTGAAGCCCTGGTTCAGGCCCACGTGTCTGACATGCACAAGGCCATCGAGGTTCTGAAAAGAACTCCGATCGACCGCCGTGATTATTCGGCCATCACCATGGCGATCAACCCGCACAAAATGGAAGAGGCCAAGAGTTTGATTAAAAAATTCCGCCGTAAACTGTCCATGCTGGTTGAAGAGGGTGACATGACCGAAGTGTACAATCTGAATATCCAGTTCTTCCCCCTGACTGTTGCTGAAAGTGAGAAGCCGCTATGATCAAAAAGACCCTGTTACCCCTGATTCTGATTTCATTCGCGGGGTCGCTGGCACAGGCCGCATTTATCGGCGGTGATGAAAAAGGCAACGGCGGCAGCGTCATTTATTGCGAAGGCCGTGTGGAACATCAGCGTTATGAAGTTCTGGATCTGTTTGAGGCCCGCGAGATTCAGACTTTTGAAATGGATGTTATTGAAGGCCCTGAGTATAAAAAAATCCTGCGCCAGATGATTGCCCGCATGGGGGAAATCAATCCAACCCGTGCAATTTTGTACACCTCGTTTCTGGAGACTTTTGATCGTGAAGCTTTGTTCCTGAAAGGCACCGAGTTCACTGATATTCCGGACCGTGGCTGGGGCGCTTTGCCAAAAGGTTGCATCCTGGTTCAGGGGGCTGTTCAGTATAAACGCCCCAGCATCAAGGGGCATCGCTATTATTTCAATAAAGATGTCTGGGATCGCATGACCAATACCCAGCGCTCTGCTCTGGTGTTGCATGAGTTCATCTATCGTGAGGGTTTGCAGCCGGAAAACAACTTCCAAACTTCCAATGGTGTCCGTCTGATGAACGGCTTCCTGCATTCCACGATGATGCGCGATGTGACCGTGCCTCAGTATATCGATCTGTTGCAAAGATCGGGTCTGCAATTGGCGGACGTCAATGGCTACCACATCTTCCTGCATTCCGGTCAGGAACTGGGTCGTGGTCAGTCCTACAGGGTTTCCTACAATGACATGGGTGTGGTTACCTCCGCGACTCTGGCCAGATCCTTCAATATGTCCGGTCCGGGAGGGCGTACCATGCCGGTTCACTGCGGGGAGTCCACGCCGGTAGAAAAGGGCGGGGGGACTATCAACTTCTGGCCGAATGGAAAAGTAAAGCATATTCAAATGGGCTGCACTTCCGCCGGATTTGTTCTGCGTTCGAAAGAGGCCATTGGTCAGGCGACGGCTACGGAACTGTTTTATAACGAGCAGGGCTTGCTGACTCAGATCAAAACTCTTCAGTTGGAATTCAATCATGTTGATTACAGCCTTCGTTCGACTCGTCCGGGTGGTTTTATCAACTTCTATCTCACCGGAGAGCCGGCTCAGATTTGCATCGGTAATTACTATGCCGATCACCAGCGCAGTTGGATGCGTGATGCAAATGGCGAGGGCGTGATCGTCGCTCAGTCCGGACATGACACCTTCGGTTTGACTTTGGATGGTCGCATCTTTGAGTCTGCAAAGTCCCGCTGCGGTTTTGAGCAGTAGATCCTTCAGACAGAAAAGCTCAATAAAAAAAGCCCGCTGGATTCAGCGGGCTTTTTTATTTGATGTTTTGCAGTCGTATTAGTTGCCAAACATGTTGATACAGAAGGTGACCAGCGCTGCGTTGATAAAATCGATGAAGCAGGAACCCACCAGCGGCACCACCAGGAAGGCCTTGTAAGCGTGGCCATAGCGCTGACTGAGCGAATGCATGTTGGCCATGGCGTTGGCCGTGGTTCCCATCATAAATCCGACATAGCCGGCACTCATCACGGAAGCCTCATAGTCCTTGCCGGCCACCCAAAACGCCGGCCCCAGGGCCGTGACCGCGACCAGAATGGCCTGCACCGTCAGGAAAACCAAAATAGGCAATGCCGCGTTTTTCAGTTCTTCCAGCCGCAGGCTCATGATCGCCATGGCAATGAACAGGGTCAGGGCCACGGAGCCGATTTCCTCAATCCATTCCGGAGAGATTTTGAAAACTGTTTTGGTGTCTTCGATATTGCGGAAGATCGCCGCCACCACCATGGAACCAATATAGATCGGCAGGGTGATTTGCAAAGAGCTGATCCAGGAGCTGATCGTAGTGCCAATCCCCATGATCAGAGTCAGCGCCAGAAGGTGCATCAGCAGATCGCGACCCGCGAAGGATTTTAGCATCATCGATTCCTGATGTGCACCGCTGTCATGATCCACCGGATGCTTTAGTTTTTTCTTATTAATAAGATATGTGGCCAGCGGAGTTCCGATCAGGCCGCCCAGCACAATACCACCCATGGCCGTGGTCACACCAATCACCGAAGCGCCTTCGACACCAGCAGCTTCAAAGACCGGTCCGAACGCCAGGGCGGTGCCCGGGCCACCTGTCAAAGACACAGCGCCGGTCAGAACTCCCATCAGGGGGTGTTCACCCATCATTTTTGCAAGACCAATTCCTGCGATAATCTGCACCAGCAGGCCGCCGATGGTCAGAAGCAGGAAGAACACAACGGCGCGACCGCCTTCTTTAAGCAGGCGCACAGAGGCGGAATAGCCGACCGAGGTGAAGAAGGTGATCATCAAAGCTTCTTCAAAGGCTTTGTTGAATGTCAGCACGAAAAGGCCCTGGGCCTTCAGGGTTGAAATGATGATGGCGACAATAAATCCGCCGATGACCGGAGACGGCAGATTGTACTTGTCCAGAATCTGGATTTTGCTTTTAATAAACCGGCCGAAATACACGACCAGAGCTGCCAGGGCGACGGTTTGAAATGCTGTTAATGTCATGCCCAAAGCCTAGCGTGGCCCGTCGCCGCTGTCCACCCTTTAGCTGGCTTTCGGGCGTCCGTTAAGAACGCCTTCCACGGATTCCACCATCATATCGAGCTGCTGGGACTGACTGGACAGCTCCACCGAGGCCGCCGCGGTTTCTTCAGAAGAGGCGGCGTTGTTCTGGGTCACTTTGTCCAGATCGTGCAGAGCGCGCGAGATCTGGTCGATACCTGTCGACTGCTCCTGACTGGCCTGGGCAATTTCATTGTTTAAAGTCGAAACTTTTTGTGACTCTTGCACAATTGTCTGCAAAGTTTCACCGCCTTGCAGAGCGGATTTGTAACTGACGTCGATCTGGCTGACACTTTCAGAAATCAAACCTGATATTTCCTTCGCGGATTGGGCGGATTTCAGTGCCAACTGGCGCACGGCTTCGGCAACAACCGAGAAACCTCGTCCATTTTCACCGGCGCGGGCGGCTTCCACGGCAGCATTCAGGGCCAGCAGATTTGTCTGAAAGGCAATATCGTCAATCAGACCGGTGATCTCCTGCACCTTTTTCGCCGTGACCGAAACGGTTTGCATTGAAGTGATCAGTTCCTGCATGTTTTGTTCGCCCCGCACCGCCGCCTCCATGGCAGAAGTGGACAGCAGTCGGGCATTCTGGGCATTGTCAGAATTCATTTTCACCATGCTGGTCAGTTCTTCGATGGAAGCGGATGTTTCCTCCAGGGCCGCAGCCGCTTCTGTGGCCGATGTGCTGAGGCCTTGTGAAGCATTGGATATCTCAGAACTTGTGGCGGAAAGGTGCTGGCTGGAGTTTCTGATGCTGTTGACGGCGGTGCGCAGGTTTTCCAGCGGCTTGCGCAGGACAACCCACGCGAAAAGAACGCTCAGAATAAGTCCGAAGAAAGAAAAAAGAAGGATCTTCTTCACTGAAGCCTGGCTGGCGGCATTGGTGGTGGCCAGGCTGCTGGTGATGGCAAAGACTCCGTGAAGTTTTCCATCCGACCAGTTTTCCATGTCATGTCCCAGCACATCTTTCCCATTGCCAAAAGGGCTTTGAGACGGCTGGCCGTGACATATTAAGCAGCCTTGTTTTTCAGACAGCCGTACTGGGCGATAGACGATGACTGATTCATCGCTGGTGGTGACGATTTCCTTCAGGGTCGGTTCATTGAGAAAGCGATTGTAGATCTGCATTTCATCAGTTCGAGCCAGGTTTTCCTCCCGGCGAGGCTCTGGAGAAAAGACCCTGAACTTATAACCACTGCGCTCGGACTGCTCCTGACCCACTTTGATCGAAGCGAAAATCGGAACCCGTCGCAGAATGTTCATCTTTAAATCCTTCGGGACATTTCCATCAGGATAGCGACTGCCAATATCATTGATAAATTCAGCAAGCCCTCCTTGGGAGGCGACGTAATCGCGCGTGCCCTCCAGTTGATCCAGGATGGCCCGGCTCTTGTCGATCAGGTCTTTTTCGCCCTGATCGTGGACCTCGGATCGCGAGACCTGGGTGGCGGCAATAACTGAGACAACAGCGGCCAGGGAAACAATGGCGGTAATTTTTGTGATCAGCTTCAAGCACAACCTCCCGTGCCCTATCAGTGTAAGATGGGCCGGGGGAGAGTAATGATGATGCAGATCATAAAATAAATTATTATTCATTGGGATGTTTCAGACTGAAACATCTTAGGACTGACCGATGATCCAGTTCATTACAATAACGGACAAGGCCCCGGCGACAAACTGCTTTTGCCACAGGTAAGTCATGCGGGTCTCTTTCATTTTGGCGAAGATTTCCTCCAGGGTCACACTGATCATCGCCCCACCCGCGAAAGCCAGGATGAAAGGAAGGGATGCCGATGTGATGCTGGTGAAAATGCCGCCCAAAGCACCGCCCAGAATTTCCATGACACCGGTTAATGCGGCACCAAAGAAGGCCACTTTGCGGGACATGCCAATTGAAAGGAAAGCTGCGGCAGTGGCAAGTCCTTCCGGGAAGTTCTGAAACACGATGGCGCCCACGACTGTCCAGCCGTTGGCGGTGGAAATGGAATCAGCGCTCAGCGCAGCTCCCGAAGCCAAACCTTCGGGGAGGTTGTGCAGCATCATAGCCGTCACGAAAAGCCAGGCTCTTCGGTGAACAGACCATTCGGAGGGCGACACGCTATGGATCAGATGACTCAGTCCATAGATGGAAGCCACACCGAGCGCCAGGGCAAGAGACACCCCGAAGGAGCTGTGTGTGCTTGAGTAAGCAGGGCCGATCAGATTAAAGGCCGCCGCCGCCAGCATCATCCCGATGGCAAAGTCCAGATTCAGACTGCGCCAGGGATTCCAGCCGGTGGTTTTGTTTTTAAGAATGGGAAGGGCACCGAGCATTGTTGAAAGCCCGGTGATCCCTCCTGCCAATAATCCCATCAGTGCGCTGCCCATGTTCTACATCCTTTCTCGATAATTCAAATCGGGATCAGGATCTGTGACTGCGGATCATCCAAGCGGCTTTTTCATGGAAGCCGATCAGGTCCTCGTACAAAGTCACAGCACTGGTTTCTTCCGCATCCTCTGCGGTTTCCAGTCGGGATTTCAAAGCGATGGCCAGATTTGTGTGGTCCTGGCTGAGCATTTCGATCATTTGGCTGGCGGTCAGTTTGTCAGAAGCCTCCTGAATGGAGGACAGTTCTCTGAACTCTTTGAAGCTGCCCGGAGCTTTGACTTTCAAAGCGCGGATCACTTCCGCCGTGCGATCGACGAATTCAGCCAACTGGCCGTATTGTTCTTCAAACAGTTTGTGCAAAGAGAAGAACATTGGACCTTCCACGTTCCAGTGGAAGTTTTGGGTTTTAAGTTGCAGCAGATATTCCTCAGCCAAAGATTTTTTCAGCGTTTCAACAACAGCACTGGTGCCGGTTTCGACCGATTTTATATTGCTGACGGATTTGTTTTCATTCAGTGAATGGGCGTTTTGTGATCTCATAAATTCCTCCTTGTCACTGTCAGAGGGGTGCCTTACAGGAACCCCGCTCTTGCCTGTAAACAGGATAAGCCCGGTGAGGGGAGGTGAACAGTTCTCTTTTTCTATGGGACATATAGATTTTGTCTATATACTGTCTATAGGCATAGATGAAAACTATTTGAGATAACCTAAAGGGTTGTCGATTTTCAGTTGGTTTTTACCTCGGGTGGCAGACAGTCCTTCGGGCAGGTTTTTCTTTATGGTTTCAATAAGAGCCTTTAAAAGGGCCTTCCTTTGGAAATGAGGTCCATGAACCAGGCTCACTTCCCGGGTTGGGACCGGATCCGAGAAAGGTCGCAGTCGCTTTTTGTCCTGCACGTCGAGCGCGGCCAGATAAGGGAGCAGTGTAAAGCTTTCCCCCTGATCCACCAGTTTTTTCAGGGTCTCAAGACTGCCACTTTCAAAGGTGAAACTGCGATCCATCACCGCCGGACTTTTTTTGTTGCGGCAAAGGGAAAGGCTTTGCTCGCGGAAGCAGTGGCCTTCGTTCAGCAGCAGGACGTCTTCTGATGACAGGTCTTTTTCATCCAGCGATTTCTGGCTTAGAAGGGGATGCCCCTTGGACAGATAAACATTGAACGGCTCATAGAACAAAACGTGATTGGCGATATTCAGATCATCAATCGGCGTGACGATGATGCCCAGATCCAGGCTATGATTGCGGATCTTTTCAATCATCACCTCGGTTTGCAGTTCTTCAAAAGTCAGATGCAAACTGCTGTGGGCGTCCTTGATTTTTTTCAGGAACAGCGGCAGCAGATACGGGGCCAGCGTGGGAATGATTCCGATGCGCAGTTCGCCGCGCAGAGATCCTTTAGCATCGTCGACGATTTCTTTCAGGTGCTGAGAGCCTTTGACCACTAGACGGGCCTGCTGCAGGACCTCTTCGCCGACGGAGGTGGCGCGGATGGGTTGTTTGGTGCGATCAAAAAGAATCACGCCCAGTTCTTCTTCCAGCTTTTGAATTTGCATACTCAGCGTGGGTTGGGTGACATGGCATTGGCGGGCAGCGTGGCTGAAACTGCCTGTGTCGGCGACGGCAAGAATATATTCGAGTTGAGTCAGTGTCATGATACAAGCTTGCCGTTCGGGAAAAAACCTTGCAAGCTTAATCATGGGCCTGTCACTGGAACACTATCAACAAAGTGTCTTGAAGCGCGCATTGCCACTGTCTGAAAAAGTGGTGGAAGCTTTTTATAGTCAGCCCCGGCACATCTTCGTGCCGGAATACACGGTCGAAGAGGCCTACGAAGATCATCCTCTGGTGTTGTTCAACAGTCCTCCTTTTGTCTCTACTATTTCTCAACCCAGTTTTGTTCTGCGCATTCTGGATTTGCTCAAACTCGAGCCCGGACAAAAGGTTTTTGAGCTGGGCTCGGGCAGTGGCTGGAACACCGCCATGATGGCTGATATTGTTGGTAAAAGCGGCAAGGTGGTCTCTGTGGAAGTGATCAGTGAGCTTGCCGGCAGAGCCCAGAAAATCCTGGCGGAGCGCCATCTTTCCCAGGTCATTGTCAAAGCCGGGGACGGTTTTGAAGGGGATGCGGCCAATGGACCCTATGACCGGGTGATATTCACGGCCGGCTCTTCCGAGTTTCCACAAAAGGTTTTTGCGCAGTTAAAGGAGTCCGGTTGGATGGTGTTTGTGCGAAAGGCGCATGGATCGCCGGATATGCTGGAGCTGATTCATAAAGTGAATTCTGAACCCCATGTGGTGACGTCAGTGCCTTGCTCTTTTGTTAGTGTGGTGCGGGAAAAAGCGGGGCCTGATTCGAAAGAAACAAATCCTTGAATCAAGCCTCCGGTGGGTGAGCAGGGTCTCATCCCAGGTAATCATCTTTTGGTTTTCGGTCACGATTCGCCGGAGCTTTGGGTTTCAGCTCCATCACACGTTCTTTCTTTTCCTCGTCAGCCTTGACCGGCTTTTCCTCGGGTTCATCATAAAGATGATAGTGTGATGCTATCTCGGCGAACTTTTCACTGGCTTCGTCGATGGCCATTCCCACTTTGCGTTCCAGCAGATCGACGATGGACTGGGCATTGCCTTTGGTGCTTTCAAGGTCATTGTCCGAAAGCTCACGCCATTTCTGCATGAGCTCCCGTTTCAGTTCCTGCCAGCCTTGACCAGGAATTTGTGATGCCATAGGCACCTCCTTACTCAGTTTCGATCACAAGATCAATACGACGATTTTGTGCTCGTCCTGCAGCCGTGTTGTTGTTACCAATTGGATTGTCATAACCCATTCCCACGGACTCGACTTTATCCGCTGGCAGAGTTCCCTGGGATACCAGGAAGTTCTGAACGGATTGAGCGCGTTTTTCTGACAACACGCGGTTGGCTTCTGCGCTTCCCACGTTGTCCGTGTGACCTTCGACGATCACTTTGGAAGGGGTGACTCCGGCCAATGCGCCTTCAACTTTTTTCAGCAGGGCCTGGTTTTTTGGTCCCAGATTGGACTGCGCAGTGGGGAATTGCAGACCTTTCAGGCGCACCATCAGCTTGCCGTTTTCGGTGAAGACTTCCGCCTCGTTGGGCTTCAGTTGACTGCGCAGGGCTTGAGCGCGACTCAGCAAAGCCTGCTGCCGTTCCAGCTGCATGCGCTGACGTTCAGCTTCGCTTTGAACTGTTTGCAGTTCTTGTTCCGCACTGGAGTACTCATTACGCAAAGTGGAGATGGTGCGCTGCTGGCGTTCTGCCATCAAAACCAGGTCTTCAGAATTGCCTGCATTGACTTTGCGGGTGACTTCCATCAAGTGCTGGGATTCACGGGTGGCATCCTGGGAGGCGCGGGCGATGACGGCCGGATTGCGCGGATCAGCCTTGATCAGCTTCTCGGCATTTTCATATTTCATCGCTGCCATGCCAAAGGACTTGGGTGCATTTTTGTCAGCACCGGCTTTTTTTGCGGTGTCCAGATTGTCTTTGGCTGTTCCCAGATAGGCTTTGGTGACGGACATGATTTCAAGGTCCCGGTAACGGCTGATGATTTCATCGCCGCGTTTGTCCGCCGGACTCAAGTTCCCTTTTTCAATCGCCACGGTGATCTTTTCCAGATCCTTTCCAGCCTTGTCCCATTCTTTAGGGTAAAGTTTGGGGGCTCCGGCTTTCATTGCGCCTTCGCGTGCATCGGTGATTTGTCGCATCGACGTTCGTGCGATTTCTGCGCGGGTGTTGGCTTCATTCAACCACGCGCGGGAATAAGCAACCTGTTCCAGAATGTCAGCATTGGGTTTGTCTTTTTCTTTTTTCTGCTTGGCTTTTTCCAAAGCTTTGGTGGCGTCCGTGAAGTTTTCCGGCGACAGCACGTCAATTTGTTTGGATCGTGCCTCGTTGATCATGGCTTCGGTTTTTTCAATCTCGGCCGTCGGATTGGCACTGGAAGAAATCGGCTGCACATTGGGTGGTTTGCTCGCGCAACCTGCGATAAATCCGGCAACAGCCACAGATGCTAGTACCTTATGAGTCCGGGAAACCATAGAACGCCTCCTTCGTAGACGTGAACGAACGTGTTAAACTCTTGATTTAACGCTAAGCCCGCGGAAGGAAGGCGCACAAGGAAAACAACCTTGGACGGTCGAATCGTTGCGATCTAACAACGGGGCTCGTCCAAAGAAAGGTCGGGTTTGTTGCGAAGCGGAAATAACTAAAAACTAATGCATCAGCATGAAGCTGCCCAAAGAATACAAACCGGCCACGATCAGCACACCACCAGCAATGCGTTGCTGGCGAAGTCCGGCGTGTTGAATGCCCTGACGAACCATCATGGGCACAGCACTTAATGCAGGTAAACCACCCAGCCAGAAAAGACCCAGCGTCAGACCACCGGCCCACGGGCTTTGTGTGGCAATGGCCGCGGTGACGTAAGTGTAAAGCCAGCCGCAGGGAAGAAGGGCTGTTAGCAATCCGACAACAAAGCCGGACTTTCCAACATGGAAGGCCTGCAGTCTTTTGATCACACTTAAAATGGAATGAGAAATCTTATTCGCAGACAAACGCTGTTGCCACGAAACGGGCAGAATCAGACGAGCTCCAGAGCCCACAAGCACCAGCGCCAAAAGTATCGCTGAAATCCAGCGCAGGGTCACAAACTGACTGTTCAGGAAAAACTGCCCCAACGATCCCGCCAAAACGCCCAGCAAAACATAAGAGCACAAGCGACCCAGATGATAGCTAAATAAACTATTGCGTGCGCTCATCAGGGTGGCTACAGGTCCGCACATTCCGGCACAATGCCAGCTGCCGAAGAAGCTGGAGGACAATATTCCCAGTGCCAGAAGTGCTGATGACATCATTGTGACCTCGGTCCCACAAGAATCAGTTCGCGATGGGTTTTGAAGCCTTCCGGAGCCAGTTCATCCTGAACATTCACTTCTGTTTTCAGCTGTCCATTGGCCGGGATCACAGATGTCGGGATTCTGACAAAGAAATACCATTCACGTGATTCACCCGGAGCCAGATGAATCGGATTTTCCGCCACCTGAACCTGGATTCCCTGATCCAGAAGTTGTTGAGGCAAGGTCAGATTGTAGCGGGCCCGCAAGGCGCCCTGATTTTGGATGTGCAGGCGGAACTGATTTAAAAGAACTTCCTGACCATCACTGTTTTTGACGTAAGAGTACGGCAGACCGGCCCCGCGAAGGACGGCGATATGCACCGGTTCGCGCGTGCTGACCGCGTAAGCCAGCCCGCCAATCAAACCCATAATCGCTAGGATGTAAATGATTGAACGTGGTTTGGCCAAAGAGATCTTGCTGCCATCCAGAGTGTCATAGCGAATCAGCCCTTTGGGTTTTTTCACTTTTTCCATGATTTCATCACAGGCATCAATACACGCGGTGCAGGTGATGCATTCCATTTGCAGGCCATTGCGGATGTCGATGCCAGTCGGGCAGACTTGTACGCAGCGATTGCAAGACACGCAGTCGCCGGCTTTTTGGTTGGGTTGAGTGGTGCCTTTGCGGGGTTCGCCACGGTTGACATCGTAAACGACGGCCAGGGATTTTTGATCCAGCAGCACGGACTGAATGCGCCCGTACGGGCACATGATCACGCAGAACTGTTCGCGGAACCAGCCGAAATCGAATAGAATGATGGCCGTGAAGAACAGCACCAGCAGGAAATAAGTCATGTTCTGGGCCGGTGAGCCTTGGGTCATTGCCAGCAGTTCACTTGCGCCCACGAAGTAGGCGATAAAGCTGTGGGCAATCACAGAAGACACGGCAAAAAACAGGAACCATTTCAAAGAAACTTTGCGGATCTTGGTCAAAGTCATCGGCCCGTCACGCAACTGACGGCGCTGAATGTAAGTGCCCTCCACCCATTTTTCAATGCGGCGGTAAACGGCATCAATGAACACCGTCTGCGGGCACGCCCAGCCGCACCAGACACGGCCCCAGATGGAAGTCACAAAAGCCAAGCCCAGCGTCAGTGTGCCGACGATATAAAACAACATCGGGGCGTCGTGGGCTTTGAACAAAACCCCAAACAGAGCGAATTCACGTTTGGGGATGTCCAGCAGAATGGTCTGATGACCATTGAAAGTCGTCCAGGGCAGGATCAGGAACACAATCAACAAAATGATCTGAGTCCAGTCGCGATGACGTCGGAAGCGCCCCCGCACTTCGGCAGGGATAATGTTCAACCGGTCACCATGCTCATCAACACTTGTTAGCTTGCCTGAATCCAACCCCGACATAACTTACTCCACAGCCTCGCCCTGAGGCTCTTTTGCGCCAGCCGGGTTGCTGCCTTTTTTGGACAGGATAAACGCCGACACCGCATAGATTTCATCTTTTTTCATGACGGGGCCCCATGGAGGCATGCCTTTTTCGGGAACACCGTCGCGAACAACCTTCACCACATCCAAGCGAGTGGCTTTGCCATGCATCCAGAACTTATCAGTCAGATTCGGTCCGATCAAACCTTGCAGCTCCTGGCCATGGCAGGAAGCACACTTGGAGGCAAACTGGGCGGCTCCTAAAGCCAGCACACCGTCTTTTTCAAATGCGGCTTGCAGGGATTCTTCAGTTTCCATCGGTGACGCGGTTGCGGCCTTGGCTTGAACCTGTTCGATTTCAGTCATCGCCACCTTCAATTCATCCTGCAAAGTCGGGCCACCGCCCAACTCATAGTGGATGTAATAGATGAAGGCGAAAATGATGGTGAGGAAGAAGGTCCACAGCCACCAGGTTGGCAGGGGGTTATCGTGTTCGATAATCCCGTCGTATTCGTGGAATTTTTCCTTGTTATCTTCACTCATTTTATTCTCCGTCTTTCAAAGGAATCTGTTCCATGTGGGCATAAATCTCGGTGCTGTTTTTGCGGTATACCCAGATCATCACTCCTACAAAGAAGAGGAAGAAGATCAAAAGGCCCATCGCAGTCAGGTGCGTGTCAGTGAAATATTTCAGTCCTTCCGATTTCATTGTACTTTTCCTTTCTGCCCCAGGGACTGCAGGTAAGCAATCAGGGCCACGATTTCCTTGTCTTCAAGACCTTTTGGAGCACCGTTGGATTCCAGATCCGCAGCGATCTCTTTGGCCTGTTTCTGAGCATAGATGTCGGCGTTGGCCACAACATCGTCTGCATAAGGAACATCCAGCTGTTTCATGACGGACAGTTTTTTACGCAGGACCAGGAAGTCGGTCTTTTTTTCTGCCAGCCAAGGATAGTTCGGCATGATACTTTTCGGGGTCACTGCACGCGGATCCAGCATATGGCTGTAATGCCACAGGTTCGGATACTTCTTGCCCAGACGGGAAAGATCCGGACCGGTGCGTTTAGAGCCCCATTGGAACGGACGATCGTACATGGATTCTTCCACCGTGGAAGCGGCTCCATAGCGCATCACTTCAGAAGCGATCGGACGGATCTGCTGGGAGTGGCAGACGTAACAGCCTTCTTTGATATAGATATCACGACCGGCAAGCTCCAGCGGAGAATACGGATCCACGATATTGTTCGGATTCACATAGCGATGCAGGGACAGAGTCGGATAAATCTCGATCACGGAACCCACGGCAATGGCCAGGAACGCCAGGACAGAGAACACCGCACCCATGCCTTCCAGTTTGCGGTGACCCTTGGTCAGCTCGTCATAACCGGAACGGGACACTTCGATGTAAGCATCATGTTGTTCTTTGGGAGCCAGCTTGATGGTTTTATAGATGTTGTAACACATCATCACGAAGCCCACGATGAACAGGAATCCACCCAGTGCGCGCACCCAGTAAAGTGGAACGATACGAACCACAGTTTCGATAAAGTCCGGATACACCAAGGTACCGTCTTCACCGACAGCCAGCCACATCAAACCTTGAGTGATGCCGGCCACAACCATGGAAGTGTAGTACAGAAGCACGCCGGTCAGGCCGATCCAGAAATGGTTTTCCAGAAGTTTTTTGGAATACAGTTCAGTTCTCCACAAGCGTGGAACCAGATAATAAATCATACCGAAAGTCAGGAACCCGTTCCAGCCCAGGGCACCGGAGTGAACGTGACCCACGATCCAGTCAGTGTAGTGACCGACTGCAGAGATGGATTTGATGGACAGCAGCGGTCCTTCGAAAGTCGACATCCCATAGAAAGTCAAAGCCGCAACAAAGAACTTGATCAGTGGTTCGGTTTTCAGCAGGTGCCAGGAGCCTTTCAAAGTCAAAAGACCATTGATCATGCCACCCCAAGAAGGCGCCCACAGCATGATGGAGAAGATCATTCCCAAAGTCTGTGCCCATTCAGGAAGGGATGTGTAAAGCAGGTGATGTGGACCGGCCCAGATATAGATGAATACCAAAGCCCAGAAGTGAATGATACTGAGGCGGTAAGAGTACACCGGACGGTTCGCCGCTTTCGGCACGTAGTAGTACATCAGACCCAGGAACGGCGTGGTCAGGAAGAAGGCCACCGCGTTGTGTCCGTACCACCATTGCACCAGGGCGTCCTGAATCCCGGCATAGACCGGATAGGACTGCAGGAATGTCACCGGAATCTCGATGGAGTTCACGATATGCAGGACTGCCACAGTGATGATTGTGGAAATATAGAACCAGATCGCCACATACATGTGTTTTTCACGGCGTTGACGGATGGTCATGAAGAAGTTGATGGCGAAGATCACCCACACCACAGTGATGGCGATGTCGATCGGCCATTCAAGCTCTGCATATTCCTTGGACTGGGAGTACCCCAGAGGCAAAGTGATGGCGGCAGAAAGAATGATCAGCTGCCAGCCCCAGAAGTGCATCTTGGAAAGCAGATTTGAGAACATGCGGGTTTTCAGCAGTCTTTGGCTGGAATGATAGATCCCGGCAAAGATCGCATTCCCGGCAAAAGCGAAGATCGCCGCATTGGTGTGCAGCGGTCTCAGGCGCCCGAATGTGATCCATTCCAGATTGGCGTTCATTGGCCAGTAGGCCAGCTGCAATGCTGCGATCAAGCCAAAAAGAAACGCAGCCCCGGCCCAGATCATGGTCGCCAGGACGAACTTTTTGACAATATCGTCATCGTAATAAATTTTCTCGATGAGATTTCCCGATGTGTTCACGATTTTTTCCTTTCGTTTTCGTCATCTAAAATACGGTGTGCTGGTGTCTCGAGGTCATCAAACTGACCTTTGGAGGTGGCCCAGAGAAAGGCGGAGACAAAGCCAATTCCCAGAATTAACGCCATGGGGATCATGATCATGATGATGTTCATCGGAACCCCCACAAGGATGAAAGAATGATGACCACGGAACTGATGGGCATCAGAATCGCCGCCATCAGCGGATCGATGAATCCGGCCAGGGCCAGGATTCCACCGATGGTGTTGTAAGTCAGTGAAATTCCCAGATTGCGTTTCAAAACGTTCTGGGTTTGTTCCGAGATTTTCAAAAGATCAAAGAACGGGGAAAGTCCCCCGCGAGTGAAGTACACATCCGCACTGTTCAGGCTCAAGTCCACGCTGCCTTTCACGGCGATACCGACGTCCGCCGCCTGCAGGCTGAGTGAATCGTTGGCGCCATCGCCGATCATGCAGGTGTTTTTGTGGCGAATGAGAATGTCTTTTTTATCTTCCGGGAATAGTTCGCCGTGGGCGTTCTCACGGGCAATACCACACTGGTTTGCGGCCTGGTACACGCGACTTTTTTTGTCGCCGGAAAGAAGGAAGCAGTTCATGCCGCGTTTATTCAGCTCTTGCACCGCCTGGGCAGAGTCCTGGCGAAGCTCATCCAGGAAATAAAGGCGGCACAGGCTTTGGCCGTCACACAGAACCTCGATGGCGGTTTCGTCCTCGTGAGTGCTTTCTGAAAGATGGCGGATCTCGTAAAGTTTTCCGTCGATCAGTCCCTTGACCCCTTTACCCAGGATCTCCTGGGCATTTTGCACCGCGGGCATAAATTCAGGATGCGGCCATGCCTGGCGCAGGGCAAAGGCCAGTGGGTGGTAAGAGGTGGCTTCCAGCGCCAGAATATTGGCCTGCAGGCGCGGAGAGATTATCGCCGGCTCGGAGTGAGACAAAGACAGGTGGCCTTCAGTCAAAGTGCCGGTTTTGTCAAAGAAGATGTTTTTTACTTCGAGCATGCGTTCCAGACTGGTGGCATCTTTCAATAAAATCCCCAGACGCTGGGATTTTTTCAGGGCCAGTCCGAAAGTCAGTGGCGAACCAAAAGCCAGTGCACAAGGGCAGGCCAGGACGATCAGAGCCAAAGAGCGGTTGAAGGCCTCGGATATATCGATGCTGGCGTAAGCAATAAAGAACAGCACCGCGATAGAAAACACCGTGATTATCAACCACTGGGCCAGACGGTCGGTGAGGGCGATAAAGCGGCTTTTTTTCAAGGCCCCGTGATCCAGCTGCTGCAGCAGCTGACCCAGTTTGGATTCAGAAAACTGCAGGTTCATGCGCACCAGAACTCCGTCATCCAGAATTTTGGTTCCGGCGAACAATGTCATCCCGGAAGAAAACACCTTGGGCAGGGACTCGCCGTTAAATAAGGACATGTCCAGCGTGGCGTGGGAAGACAGCAACGTGGCATCCGAGGGCAGGCTCTGGCCCTGTTTTAGTTTCAGGACGTCGCCGGCCTTCACAGAGGACCACGGGATCACAGCGGAGGTATCACCGCTGATGCGCTCGTATTTTTCCATCTGGAAAAAGGACTTCATGCGGGACGGGGAAAGATAGTTCTGCTGCACGCGTTTGAGCAGATAACGCGCTGAAAGGATAAAGAACATGAAGCTGGCGGTGCTGTCGAAATAGATGTCGCCGTCACCACGAACCAGGTTGGCGGTGGAAAGGGCAAAGCCGGACAGCATCGCAATTGCGATCGGCAGATCGACATTGATGACTTTGTATTTCAGGGAATTCCAGGCGCCTTTGTAAAAGGGCTGGGCAGAGTAAAGCAGGATCGGCAGGAACAGGGCAAAGCTGAGCCAGTTAAATACTGTCGCCCAGGTGCCAGCAAGCCCTGAGTACACCGGAATCACAAACAGCATGGTGTTCCCGGCACAGAAGCCCGCCACCGCGATTCTTTTTAAAAAGCTGCGGTTTTCGGATTGATAGCGGGCGGCCAGATTGTCCTGGGCGGCCAGCGGTGAAGGTTTGTATCCCAGTTCCGCAATGACATGGGCCACTTGCGCCAAAGAACCGCCTTCGGCCAGTTTCACCGCAACAGTGCTTTGACCGAAGTTCACTCGGGCCATGGCAATGCGATCATAAAATTCGGGTAGTTTCTCCAGCAGATGCACGCACGAGGAGCAGTGCAGTCCTTCGGCAAAGAACAGGAAGTTGAAATCCTGTTTGTCGTGGCTGTAAAGGCGACGGAACTCGGGCTGATCCAGATAAGCATAAGGATTCTGTTGTTCGGAAAGCACCGGAATTTGTCGCACATGCAGATCCAGAGTCTCGCACGCCGAACAGCAGTACACGGGCTCGGTGGTTCCGGCTCTGCAGTAGGCGCATTCGTGTAGATTTGCTGTGTTCATGGTGTCTCCAGGATGTCTCAAGTGTGCCATCAGCATGCCCACCCCGATATGATCGGGATCATGTTCCAGAAAATAGTCGGGGAATCTGTTTTCCGCAAGCGGAACAGGTGCTGTAAATCGTTGCATTGTCTTGATTTTTCGATTCCTAATGAAACCTGAAACTTCTCACTATATTAGAAATTGGTCCGGGTCACCTTGATCCTTGTCAATTTTTGGTTGTTTTATTCTGCGGTGGTCCAGCGGCGGGTGAATTTTCTGAAAAAAATCGGTCAAGATTGGGCAATGGTTGACGGCCGTCATGTACTTCACCCGGAATTTCTCCGAGAATGACTGTATTCATCAAGGAGAAAAAAGATGAAAGACTGGAACTACAAAAGACTACTGCTAACTGGAGCGATCGCCTGCCTGGCTCCCATGCCGGTCCTGGCTGACAATATCAAGGGTGAAGAGGTGGCGGTGCTGACTGATGCACCTGAAGTGCCACCGCCAATCACTCGCAAACATGCAACCAAGGTCATCGTAAACCTTGAAACCAAGGAAGTGAAGCTCCGCCTGGCCGATGGGGTGGACTATACTTTCTGGACTTTCGGGGGCAAGGTTCCCGGTAAATTCATCCGTATCCGTGAAGGGGATCAGGTGGAGTTCCATCTGCACAATCACCCTTCCAGCAAGCTGCCTCATAATATCGACTTGCACGCTGTGACTGGACAGGGTGGTGGTGCGGAGGGATCCTTCACTGCTCCCGGTCACAGCTCCACTTTCAGTTTCAAGGCACTGAATCCGGGGCTGTATGTGTATCACTGTGCAACTGCGCCGGTGGGCATGCATATCGCCAACGGGATGTATGGTCTGATTCTGGTTGAACCCAAAGAAGGTCTGCCTAAAGTGGACCGTGAATTCTATGTGTTGCAGAGTGAGTTCTATACTAAGGGTAAATATGGAGCTCCGGGTTTGCAGCCGTTCAGCATGACTAAAGCGGTCGAGGAAAAAGCCGACTATGTGGTCTTTAACGGTAGCGTCGGGTCTTTGGTGGGCGATAACGCCATGAAAGCCAAAACTGGTGAAAAGGTCCGCTTGTTTGTGGGTAACGGGGGGCCGAATCTGGTGTCCTCTTTCCACGTGATTGGTGAGATCTTTGACAAGGTCTATGTTGAAGGTGGCAAGCTGGTGAATGAAAACGTCCAGACTACTTTGATTCCGGCGGGTGGATCTGCCATTGTGGAATTCAAACTGGATACTACAGGCACTTTCATTCTGGTGGATCACTCGATCTTCCGTGCCTTCAATAAAGGCGCCATCGGGATGCTGAAAGTGGAAGGCAAAGAAGACCATGAAGTCTATTCCGGAAAAACCAAAGACGGTATCTATCTGCCTGAGGGTGGTGTGATCCAGGAAATTGGTGCGGAAGCTCCGAAACAGATCCCAGCCAAAACTCTGGAAGAACGACTGTCTGGCGGTAAACGTATCTATGAATCCTCTTGCTTTGCCTGTCACCAGAGCAATGGTCAGGGGCTGCCGGGTGCGTTCCCTCCACTGGCGAAGTCGGACTTCCTGAAAAACAAGGATAAGGCGATTTCTGCGGTGATTCACGGTCTTGAGGGCCCGATCAAGGTCAACGGCAAAGAGTACAACTCAGTGATGCCGGCGCAGATTCTGTCGGATGAAGATGCTGCGAACGTACTGACTTACATCTACAGCATGTGGGGCAACTCCAAAAAAGTTGTGACTCCGGCTGATGTCAAAGCAGTTCGGGCTGCGGGTAAAAAGTAACTACGGAGGTTCAGAATGGACGGTCTTAAAAATTGGATAATGCTGACAGCCGTCCTTCTTTCCTGTGCTGGACAAGCCGCCCCCGAGGTGCTGATCCCGGCTGGTGAATACAAAATGCCAGCCAAGCTGAATCAGAAAAGCATCAAGGTGGCGGAATTTAAGATCGACATGCGTCCGGTCACTAATGCCGAGTACCTGGAATTTGTGCGCCAGAATCCCCAGTGGCGCAAAGCCGGGGTGAAAAAGATCTTTGCCGACAGCAGCTATCTGAGCTATTGGCCGGCGGATCTGGAGTTCGGTGATAAATCAATGGCGAATTCGCCGGTGGTGCGGGTGAGCTGGTTTGCCGCCCGGGAATACTGCGCCTGGAAAGGGCGCAGACTTCCTTTCACCAACGAATGGGAATACGTTGCACAATCCCCCTATAAAAATCGCACCGAAATCCGTGAATTGATATTGGAATGGTATGGTCGCGGCGCAGAATGGCCGTTGGCTTCCGTCGAAAAGGGCAGTGCCAACCGGTTTGGCGTGCATGATATGCACGGCCTGATCTGGGAGTGGGTCGAGGACTTTAACACCGCGCTGGTCACCGGGGAATCCCGGGCCGATGGTGGACTGGATAAAAACCTGTTTTGTGGCGCGGGGGCTTCCGGCGCTGCGGATCCCGGCGATTATGCCGCATTTATGAGATTTGCTTTTCGCAGCAGTTTGCAAGCCCGGTACACAGTGCAAAACCTGGGCTTTCGCTGCGCTAAATAACGAGGAGACGTTATGAAACTTTCAAAAGTTCACTTTGTGGCGATAGCTTTTTTGATGGCGGGCCCGGTTCAGGCAGGGGATCATGATCATCACCATCATCAAGCCGCACCCGCAGCGGAAAAATCAAAACCGCTGCATGATGAATCCATTTACAATCTGAATTCCTCTTTGCTGGACGAAGACGGAAAAGTCTTTCAACTGGAAAAGTACCGTGGCAAGCCTGTGGTCATCTCCATGGCTTACACCAGCTGTGTTTATACTTGCCCACTGATCCTGGCGCAAATGCAGCAACTGGAAAAAGCCCTGGCCGAACAGGGTAAGAAAGATGTGCGCTTTGTGCTGGTCAGCTTTGATCCGGCCAAGGACACTCCGAAGGTTCTGAAGGACTATGCGAAGAAAAAGAAACTGAGCACACAGTGGAATCTGCTGACATCCAAGTCTGACAAAGAACCCCGCGAAATCGCCAGCGTTCTGGGCATCAAATACAGCAAAGTCGAAGGCGGTGACTATGACCACTCCTTTATTATTACTGTGCTGGATGCTGAAGGTGTACCACGCGGCCGCCAAGTCGGCGCGGCAGGAAACCCAAAAGACCTGATAAAGTTCATCCCTTGATTTGAATCAAGGCCAATGGGGGTGAGACGGCTTAAAGTGGTCTTACCAACAAGGAGGAACTAGTATGAAAGAGTTCGTAATCGAGGCACAAAAGATCGAGCCTATGCACAGACATTCCTATATTTTTGAAAGCTTTGATAATCTGGAGGGCGGTGACAGCCTGGTGATCGTGAACAACCATGATCCACTGCCACTGCTTCGCCAGTTCGGGGAATCCCGCCCCAACCAGTTTGTCGACGAGTATCTGGAAAAAGGTCCGAACGTTTGGAAACTGCGCCTGACCAAAAAGAAAAAAGAAGGCTGCTGCGGATTCTGCGAGTAGCCCCAATAGCAAGCCCCTGTTGCGGAAAATCTGCGACAGGGCTTACGCCAGCAGTTTCTCACATAACACGAACAGACATCCATCCTCTTTCGCAATATGCCGGCGCAACAGCTGTTCATAGTCGGACTTTAAAGCTTCCAAAGCCCCGGGATATTTTTCCCGCATTTCGGGTTTTAATAAAATTTTAATGGCCTCGGCCAGGTGATGACCCAGTTCATGTTCATCCATGGGCAGGCTGAGCGGGTTCTGCGCGTTCAGCCATTCGAACGACGGATAGGCTGAGGCCTGGGGCAGGCCCTGTTCATGCAGCAGCTTCAGGCGTCGACGAGGTTCGCTTTGCGGGGCCAGATCCAGCTCCATGCCCCGGAAGTAGGTGCACAGCGGTCCGCCCTGGCTGAGCAGGGGGTGCGCTGCGATTTTCGGAAACAGCTCCTGTTCCTCCAAGGGGTGATGAACCGCCTCCACAAAATGCAGGATCTCCAGGATCGGTGCTTTTTGCTCAAACATTTTCAAGATGGTCTGATGCTCCTCGCGAAGCTTTCTTAGAAGGTCGTTCACTTTCCACCTCCATCAACGCCTGTCGGTTTAAAATTTCAATATGCCTGTCGGTTGTTTGAATCCAGCCGTTCTTGGTCCACTGGCTCAGGATACGAATCACGGTTTCACTCTGGCTGCCGATCCGTTCGGCAATATCATTTCGGGTCAGCGGGATGTTGATATAACCGCTTTGTGATCCCTGCCGAGCCAGCAGGCGCAGCAGAAAGTCCGCCACCCGGTGGGGCGCCAGTTTATGGGACTTGCAGATGTCGTTCTGGAACTCCAGAAAACGCTCGGAGATCTGGCGGTTCACACGCCGGCGCAGTTCCGGGATCTGCATCAGATGATCAAAGAACAACCCCACCGGTATTTTCAGTAAAGTGCTGTCCTCGTTACAGACGGCGGAAGTCGGATAGCGGGGGTTCGGAAGTCCGGCCATGGCTACGCCCAGGAACTCACCCTGACTGAGGAAGTTGAATATTTTCACTGCATCCCGGTCAATGGACTCCTGAATCTTAAAAGACCCGTACAGCACCAGATAGATGTGTTCGATCGGCTGGCCTTTTTCAAACAACGTGTCCCGCTGAGTGCAGTGTATAAGCTCGAAATAGGGTGCGATCTCGCGCAATTCCTTTTCGGTGAACTGGCGAAGAAAATCCTGTTTTTTAAGTACGCTGATCTTGTCTGACATAAGGTCCTCTTGCACAGAATGCCAAGACTTTAAGGGCCAAAACATGATCCGGATCAACTCTGGGATTTTTATCATTTAGTGATCATTCTTGATCTGGATCAAAGATTGGCGGGCGGGTGCAGTGTTATTTCTTCTGAAAAATGCCCACAGCACAGGAGCAACATGTTAACCAAATCACAGGCAAAGAAGTTTTTTGTAGTGGGAACGGTTCTTTGCTCAGCGGCCTTCGTGTTGCTGACCATAGACACCTTCCGCCGGATTCCCAAACAGACCAATCAGATCGAAATGACCGACGCAGTTGTGCGCGGTAAACATCTTTTCGATCGCAACAACTGCATGGGGTGTCACACCATCCTGGGAGAGGGCGCGTATTACGCGCCGGAGTTGACCAAAGTGTGGGAACGGCGCGGAGAGATCTTTATCAAATCCATGCTGCGCGACCCGCAGGCCATGTATCCCAATGACCGCAAGATGACCAACTATCACTTCACCGAAGAAGAGATCAATGATCTGACGGCCTTCTTGAAATGGATCGGCACGATGGATTTGAATGGCTTCCCTCCGAAACCCGATCTGGCTCAGCCGGTCAGTGCCGCTGCCGTGCAGGCGACTGTGGCCCAGCCGCAGATTTACGGTCAGGTTTGCGTAGCCTGCCACACGATGAATGGCACTGGCGGCAACACCGGACCAACGCTGGATGGGATCGGCAGTCGTCGTGACGGTGAATACCTGACTCACTGGCTGAAAGATCCTGCGGCGGTGAAGGCGGATTCCAAGATGCCAAAACTGCCCCTGACAGACGAGCAGATCCAGGAACTTGTGACTTACCTGTCACAGATAAAATGAGGACATCATGAAGTATCAAACACAAAAAATAGCGTACTGGTTTTTCGCCACCTGCATGCTGCTGTTTTCGCTGCAGCTGGTTTATGGATTCATCATGGGCTTTGCCCATATGGGTTTCGATGGTTTGCATAACATCATTCCTTTCAATGCCGCGCGCGCCACGCACACGAATTTGCTGGTGGTGTGGCTGTTGACGGGCTTTATGGGGGCGGCCTACTACATCATTCCTGAAGAGGCGGACCGCGAACTGATTCACCCGAAGCTGGCGTATGTGCAGCTGGGGGCTTTGGTGGCCGTGGGTGTGGTTGCCATTATCGGTTTTCACATGAACTGGTGGGAGGGACGTAAGTTCCTGGAAATCCCACGTCCTTTGGACTATCTGGTGGTGGCCGATGTGCTGCTGTTTATTTATCTGATCGGTGGCACGATCTGGAAGGGCAAACGCTACACCACAACAAGCATGGTTTTGTTCCTGGGCCTGTTGATGGCGGCACTGCTGTATCTGCCGGGCATGATCAACACGGATCACCAGACGCTGGATTCTTACTGGCGCTGGTGGGTGGTGCATCTGTGGGTGGAAGGTGTGTGGGAGCTGATCATGGGGGCGATCATGTCCTTCCTGCTGATCAAAATGACCGGCGTGGACCGGGAAGTTATCGAGAAATGGCTTTATATCATTGTCGGTTTCACCTTCCTGTCCGGGATTCTGGGAACCGGGCACCATTACTATTACATCGGTACACCCAGATACTGGCTGCTGGTGGGTGGTTTGTTCGGGGCTTTGGAGCCGCTGGCATTTTTGGGTTTTGCTATCTATGCCGTGGCCATGGCCCGCAAAGGCGGGAAAAATCCTGACAACAAAATGGCGATGGCCTGGACAATGGCAACCGCGATTCTTTCCTTTGTCGGTGCGGGCTTCCTGGGCTTTGCCCACACTCTGCCGCAGGTGAACCTGTACACGCATGGAACTCTGGTGACAGCGATGCACGGACATCTGGCATTTTGGGGAGCGTATGCCTGTCTGGTGCTGGCGCTGATCGCCTATGCGATGCCAAAACTGACCGGTCGGAACTTGCAGGATTCCCGTATGAATGTGTTCGCTTTCTGGACCTCCAACATCGGCATGATTGCGATGACGCTGGCTTTTGGAGTGGCGGGGATCGCGCAGGTGTACCTGGAAAGAAAATTGGGCATGGATTTTTTGACCGTGCAAAAAGAGGTCGAAGTTCACTTCCTGGGACTGGTGCTGGCCGCATCGCTGTTTTCAGTGGGGATTGTTGCCTATGTCTGGAACTTCATCCGCTTCGGGAAACCTGCAGGTGAAGTCAAATGAGTGTCTATTACCGGGAAGTCGCCAACGAAGTGGATCTGTTCACACGCTGTTATGAGCAGCAGCTGCCGCTGTTGATCAAGGGACCCACCGGTTGTGGAAAAAGTCAGCTGGTCGCCCACATGGCCGAAAAACTGAAACGTCCTTTGGTGAAAGTGGCCTGCAATGAAGACACCAGCAGTGCTGACTTGCTGGGGCGCTTTCTGATCAAAGGCAATGAAACTGTGTGGCAGGATGGGCCGGTCACACGCGCCGTGCGTGAAGGGGCGATTTTATATCTGGATGAAGTCGCCGAAGCCCGGGAAGACGTGATTGTGGCTTTGCATCCGCTGACGGATCACCGTCGCGAACTGTATGTGGATCGCACCAACGAAGAACTGGTGGCGCCTGCCGGATTCATGTGTGTGGCCAGTTTCAATCCCGGCTACCAGCGGGGCTTTAAGGAATTAAAACCGTCCACTCGTCAAAGATTTGTCACTTTAAGTCTGTCTTACCCAATGCCGGAATTGGAAACTGAAATTCTGCATCGGGTGACCGAGGTTGATCTGAAAACCTGTCAGCGTCTGGTTGAATTGGGGAATAAGATCCGCGGGCAGAGACACCTTGAGTTGAAAGAGACCGTGTCCACGCGCCTGCTGGTGCATGCGGCCCGTCTGTTCAAGTCCGGGATGTCTCTGCGCCAGGCTTGCTTGTTTGGTGTTGGTCAGTGCCTGTCTGATGACGTTCAGGTGCTGGAAGGCCTGAAGGATCTAATTCATTTGAGCATGTGATATGGATTTAACCGAGAAGCTTTTTGAAATGGCGGTGCGCTGGAATCGGCGAAGACAGACAAGGGCTTCGCAATCCAGTCGCTATGGGCTGCAGGACTGCGACAAGGCCCTGGCCCTGGTGGTGCAGCCATTCTTTGAGGAAAGTTTCGAGATCCATGCCTCACGCCAAAGCGGGGTGAGCGATCGGGTCTTGTATCTTCCCGAGTCCATCGGATTTTTTCCGGAAAAAAAACGCAATCGTGATTTATACATTCATCAGGCGCTGCATCTGGCTGCGGCGCAAAGACTTGGTTTGTGCTGGCCTGACGCCGACATGAATGGTTATGCCCGCGCGGTGCATTTTTCCAAAATGCGCCAGCCGTTGTCGCAAATTATTGAAAAGATCTATCCGGCTTTTGCCGAATTTCACCGGGAACTGACGAAGGATTTCTTTTTTCATTTAAAAAACACCCCGGTCACGCGGGCCGGAACCGAGGCATTGGTTTTGCTGAACCCGCTGCATCCGCAGGGTTTGAAACCTTCGTTGGATGTTCAAAAAATCAAGCGCAATGAACCGTTTCCTGACGACGTTTGGCTGTTGTGGGGTGGGCTGGCCAGCCGGGGGCCGAGCCACTTTTCACGGGAGGGGGAAAGCTCCCTCCAGCCACGAACATCGCAGAAAGAATCTGAACTTGTGATGCAGACCCACTTTGAAAAAGAAGAAGTGGATCTGGACAAGGAAGAGCACAATCCGGTGACACATTCCTTTGAAAAGATGGAAACGGTGGATGACTATCAGGGCGGGAGCCGGGTGGCTGACGGTTCCGATCAGCTACAGGAACACGCTGAAGCTCTGCAAGAGATCATGCCGCGCAAGGTGACCCGCTCTGGAGAATCGGCGGCTTCGTTTTTCAAATCGGATTTCGCCGGAGGTTCTGTGCGTGAGGACCTGAGCGAGGTGATCACATCCACCGAAGAAGTCCATTACCCGGAATGGCATTTTAAAAAGAAGCAGTATCTGAAGGACTATTGTAAACTTCTGGTCAGTCATCCCGAAGTGACTGTGGGAGGAGATTTGGCCGGGCAGTTGAAAGAACAGCACAGTGGTCTGATCAGTCGTTGCCAGCAGCAGCTTGCGGCCGTTCGCAACCAGCGCAGATGGCGCAAAGGTCAGCTGGATGGACCGGAGCTGGATCTGGATGCATTGGTTCGGCATGTGGGAGATGTGCAGAATAAAATCCCTTCCCCCGGCCGGTTGTACCAGACTCAGGTGAAGCGCGAACGTGATCTGCAGATCGTGATAGTTTTGGATCTGAGCCTTTCCACGGATTCTTATGTCAGTGACCGGCGCGTGCTCGATACTGAGCTGGAGGCGGTCGGCCTGTGGGGTCTGTTGCAGCCCTCAGGCCCGGACAACACCTTGGTGGCGGGGGCATTTTCCGAAACCCGACACAAATGCGCCTTTGAGATTTTAAAGGATCAGGGCGAGGACTGGAGCGCGTATTTTTCCCGGGCGCAGCAGATTGTGCCCCGGGGTTATACACGTTTGGGCCCGGCCCTCCGTCACGCCACACGGATCCTGAGGGAATGCTCGGCACGGCAAAAAGTGCTCATTATTCTGACCGATGGCAAACCTACAGACTATGATGGCTATGAAGGCCGCTACGGCATCGAAGATATGCGCAAGGCGTGCATGGAGGCGGAAAGCGCACAAATCAGCACGCGGGCCTTTGCGATTGAAAAGGCCGCCAAGCACTACTTCCCCCAGATGTTTTATTCCTTTGAAATATTACCGGATCCTTCCCGGTTACCCGAGAGTTTGATCCAGTTCCTTCTGAAGATTCGCAGTTAACCTGCCCCATGGTGCTGTAACATCCGTGTGGTCGAGTTGTTTTTTTCATCCCCCGGGGTAGATCAGAAAAACGTAAAGCTACCCATAAATCGGACCGACTTATTGCACGCACTAAAAACGGAGGAAGAGATGAAGGCGTGGTTCAAGGGTATTCGGGGCAGGTTGTTGGCGGTGGCGCTTTTGCCGGTTGTGGGTTTTTCAGTCGCTTCGTGGGTGTCCTTTGATGGCATCAGTCGCGTCGGAAGTCTGCTTGATTCGGCCCATGATCAGATCATTCCCAGCACCACGGCCTTGGATCGTCTGATAATTGCCCGGAACAGATACGGCTACAGCATCTTTGTGGCATTGAGTTCCACCGACAATCCCGAACTGAAGAAAGAGCGCTTGGAAATTGCCCGGGAAGCGATCCGTGACTGGCGCACGAACTTTGAAATTTACCAAAAGAATCCGATTCATTCTGAACAGGAAAAAGAGAGTCGTCAGTTTATTGAACAGAACAAAGATCACTATCTGGGGCTTCTTGAAAAAGCCATCGCGTTGGTGGAAAGTGGCAAACCCGAGGAACTGACCGAGGCGCGCGCCCTTCTTTTGGGTGAGGTTTGGCAGCTGGGCACTTTGATTGGTAAAAACAACCAGACCATTGCCAGGACCTATGAGGAACGGGCGCGTCAGGAGGGGCTTGAGTCCGAGAGCCTGCAGAAATCCGTGTACCTGTGGACCGGGATCATCAACACCACGGCAAGCATCGTGATCATCTCAATTATTCTTTTGATTTCAAACCGTATTGCCAGGGGCATTTCTTTGATTGCCGACCGTCTGTCTTCAGCCAGCGGGGATGTGACTTCCTCTGTGTCCCAGCTCAGTGAAGCGGGCATCACGCTGTCGCAGTCCTCGACGGAAGCGGCTGCCTCTTTGGAGGAGACGGTGGCTTCGTTGGAGGAGTTGACGTCCATGGTGCAGGTCAATGCTGACAATGCAAGACAGGCCGCGGCCATGTCGGCAAGCTCGCGTGAATCCGCCGAGGCCGGGGAGCGCGAGATCCGGGGCCTGATTGAATCCATGAGTGAAATCAGCAAGTCATCCAAGAAGATTGAAGAGATCATTTCGGTCATTGATGACATCGCCTTTCAGACAAACTTGCTGGCCTTGAACGCTGCCGTGGAGGCTGCGCGCGCCGGGGAGCAGGGCAAGGGTTTTGCCGTGGTGGCAGAGGCCGTGCGCTCGCTGGCGCAGAGAAGTGCGGTGGCCGCCAAGGACATCACCGTGCTGATCAAAGCCTCGGTGGAACAGGTTGAACAAGGCAGTGTTGTTGCTGACAACAGCGGTGTGGTTTTGAAAAACATCGTTGAATCAGTCAAGAAGGTCGCGGATTTGAACAATGAAATTGCCGCGGCCTCTGTCGAACAAAGTGCCGGGATCGCACAGATTGGCAAAGCCATGAATCAGCTGGATCAGGCATCGCAGTCCAATGCCGCGTCCGCGGAAGAAGTCGCCGCCAGCAGTGGAGAGATCGGGGGGCTTGCCGGCGTAACCCAGCAGCTGACCGTGGATCTTAACACGATGGTTCTGGGGGCATGATCCCCATCAGCAGGGCTGCTGATTTCCCGGGTGAAACCGGCGGCTCTTGATTTCGGTCATGTTTTTGCCACGCTGGCCGCCATTATTCTCGGATTATTCATCGGAGAATAAAAAATGGAATTGGCAAAGAATATTTTCGTGGGCGGTGTTGTTGGAAGCTTAATGGTTGTCGGTGCCAGCGTGGGCATCGTGGGTGGTTCCATGGTGATCTGTGGCGCCTCCCTGATAGGCTTATGGCTGGCCGGGGGCTAGTGCATTATTGATCCCGATCATGTTTCGAGCCGGGAAAGAGTGTTAGTGTCGAATCAACCCCTCAAGAGGGTGGAGCGAGGCTAATATGAATACGACTTCAATGGATGCATACCGATACTTCTTCCCAGCGGGCTGGGTGATGGCTGTGTGGGGTGTGTTGCTGTGGATTCTGTTTCCGTGGAATCTGGTGACCTATCCGGGACTGCATCATCCTGAAATCATGTCGGGTGGCTTCTTTCTGTGTTTTGTCGCGGGCTTTTTAATGACCGCGGCCCCGAAATTCACCGCAAGCTTTGGTCCCACTAAAAATGAGCAGCGGGCGTCGCTGGTGTTGATTGGTCTATTGTTCGCAAGCCTGATTCCAGGCAGCAAAACTTTCTTTTATTTCACCGTCACAGCGTTATTTGTTTTCCTGATTACTTATATGGCCCGTCGGTTTTTGAATCGTAAAAACAATCCGCCGGATTCATTTCTGTTTGTCGGTGTCGGCCTTGGAGCCGGGTTGGTGGGCAGCCTTACTTTGCTGCTGGGGCAGTTTGTGAATGTGCCCAGTGAGTTGTATCAACTGGCGCGCACGTTCTTCCTGCAGGCGTATGTACTGTGTCTGGTAATGGGTGTGGGAAGCCGTTTGATTCCGGCCCTGCTGGGCTGGGCTCCGCTGCCAACCGAGTCTTCCAAGTACACTCCGCAGATCAAATTGTATTCGGCTCTGGCCGTGGCTTTCCTGGGAAGTTTTGTGCTTGAAGTCCTGGTGCAGCCGCTGTCCGGTCAGATTCTGCGCGCCCTGGTGATGAGCTTTATCGTGTTTAAATTCTGGAAGCTGCACCACCTGCCGCAGCGTCGTGCCTTCCAAAGCTGGTGGCTGTGGGGTTCAGCGTGGATGCTGCTGCTGGGACAGTGGGGCACTGTGGCCTTTTTGGATTTTCGCGTGCATCTGCTGCATGTGATTCTGGTCTCGGGATTGGGGTTGATGACTTTCATGATTGCGACGCGTGTGACTTTGTCCCACGGAAAGCATGACATGATCTGGGAGAAGAACTCCAAGGGGTTGTTCCTTGGAGCCCTTCTGATGGGATTTGCCGGACTGACTAGGTTGTCAGCGGGATTTGCTCCGCACATCTATCAGTCCCATCTGGTCTATGCGGCGTATACCTGGATTCTGGGTTTGATCGTCTGGGGCTGGTTGTTCCTGCCAAAGATGATACGGGTGAAGGCGTAGGGTGATAGAACCTTTTCGCCGCTTCGATCTGGCGGGACTTACTGAAGGCTGAGACCCGCTTCAGATAGCCTATGACCCGGGTGGCGTGGTCAATGTCCTGACTGCCGCACTCGCTGCATTTGTACAGAGTTCTTTTGTCGATGTGTTCACAAACGTTGCAGATCGTGATCTTGATGTTCACACACCAGTAATTACAGCCTGACAAAGCCGCCGCACGGATCAGTTTCAGGAATCCGTCGGAAGTCAGTCTTTCCTCCAGATTCAAGTGCAGGGCGGAGCCGCCATCCAGATATTGCATCATTTCCTTGCCGTGCAGATCCATTTTGTCCAGCGGATTGACGCCGTCGTTTTCCACCACATAGAAATAGGAATTGTAGCAGTCCCTTGGTACGAACAATCCGTCTTTGCGATCCCACTGGGCATTTTTCACCCCAAGATTTTCCGCCGGAACAAATTCGGTGTTGAACATGAAACCGTATTTTTCCCGCGCTTTGCGGTTGGCATCATAGATGACTTTCAGTTTTTCCCGCACGAAGTCCTTGTAGGCTGCGCTGTTTTCCACGCTTAGGCCGGAAAACTCGGCCGCTTCCACCATGCCGTTGATCCCGATGGTCAGGAACTGTTTTGTCAGGGTGATAAAGCCTGCGGAATAGGCACTTAACAAGCCGGCCTCGAAATATTCCTGCATCAGCTGGCGATAAGCGACCTGATACTTTTGCACTTTGTCCACCATCTCGGCCAGATCCAGATTTTTTTGCACCAGGCGGTTCATGTTGATGGTGATCACATTAATGGATCCCGTCGCGACGCCCCCGGCCCCCAGAGAATAGCTGAACGTATTGTCCGAGATTTCATTGCGCAGACGGCAGCAGCTGGCCAGACTGTCGGCGGAATCGCTCATGTACATAAAGAAGCTGTTGCCGCGGCTCAGTTCGTCGGCGCACATCGTGGCAAAATCCAGGTCCCGCGGGCCCTTGTCATCAACAAGCATGGCGGCTGTGACCACCGGGAAAGTCAGAATCGCCTTCTTGCGTTCGTCATTGAACCAGCTCATGAAATGAGATTGCAGTTTCTTGACGCTGTCCCAGCGGGGAAGATCGCCGTCCGGGAAAACAAAATCGCCGAACAGGGATTTGAAATAGTATTCATCATAGGCCGAGATGTTCCAGAACACTGACTGATAGCCTCTGGCCGCGGCGGGCTGATTGAGGGCATAAACCACGTGCTGCAGGTGATTGTTGATAATGCGTCGATGCGTTTTCAGGTAATCGTCGCCATAATCCAGACGTGCAAAGTGGTCAAAATACATCAGCCATTCGACGGTGGCCACGGCGCCGGCAAACTGCGCTGACACGGCAAAAACCAGATTCACAAAACAGCCGCAGAAACTTTCCAGGTGCTGCGGAGCTTTGGATTCGCCACCCAGATCTTTAAGTCCCTGCAACAGCAGGGGGTACATGGAGATCGAAGCGCAGTAGGGCTTTAAAGATGTTTCATCATGCACATAAATTTCATGACTTTCAATTTGGCGCACATATTCTTTTGCCAGATCCGGACCAAAGAGATCGGCGATCTTTCCGGCGACCAGACTGCGGTTGATCTGGATGTTGATGTCCTTGTTGATCTCGGCCTCCAGTGTGGCGATGTTTTTCAGAGTGACGTTGGCGTTGGCATCCAGCTTGGAGCCTTCAGCGGCATTGCTGGCGGCTTTGTATTGCTGAACAAATTCGATTTTTTTCTGTATCTGCTCTTCTGTGAGACGGATCATAGGGAGGGCTCCTTTGTGTTGTGTTGAAAAAGATGATTTAAAGTTTCACCGCTACGCAGATCCCTGAAGATCTGATTGGTGGTGGGCGACCACAGGCCTCCGCGGGCAGTGATCCACGGGCCGGTTTTTAAAAAGTCGAGGTGTTGTTGCAGTTCATGCGGGATGTGATCCAGCCCCGTATAAAGAGCGGTGAGGAGATCTTCCTGATGCGCGAGTTTTAAAAATTCAAGGAGTTCGTCCTGGCGCCATTCTCCACCCAGGAAGAGGACGCAGGAGATTCGCTGGCGGTAGCGTCGCACCAGTTCAAGAAACATGATCGGCGTCAGGGGAGTGCCGGTCTTTTCGGTCCAAAGTTCCGGAGAATGACACCCCGGACATTTCAACGGGCAGCCACAAACATAAAACGCCAATGAGATATGATTTGGGACTTCCTGGAAGACGATGTCGTGCTTATAGATGTTCATGCTGGTCTCCACCACTAGATATAGGATAGCGGCGCAAAACCCGGTGACACCCCTATAGTGGCGAAAGCATGATCGAGATCACATCACAAAAGATTTTTAAAAAAAAATCAAAAGAAGAGAGCTGAATTGTAGGGTCCAGAGAATCAACGGGGATTATTTGGGACTTTGCAGAATCTGAATTTGTTTGTGATTCATTTTGATCTGGCCTTCGTTTTCGAGTTCAGCCAGTGCGCGCGAAAAGGTTTCGGGTCTGAGACCCAGCATCAGCGCGACTTCGTGTTTTTTTCCACTCAGCTGCAGCAGTGGTTTGTTTTGCTCGCTTTGCAGGCGGCACAGATAGGACCACACACGCTCTTTTGCAGAAGGTGTGTTGATGTTTTCAATGACGTTGTTGAGGTTTGCCATCCAGCGCACCAAAGAGGCCACCACAGATTGATAGAGCAGAGGGTTTTTCTGCAGAATGTTTTGCAGTTCTTTTTTTGGCAGATAGAACACTTCGGTGGGTTCGGTGGTCGCTGCGGTGTCAGCCTGGCGATCCTGTCCCAATAGACTGCCTTCACCAAAAGTTTTTCCGGCGCCCAGAAGACCCAGCACGATCTCTTTCCCATTCGGAGAGATCTTTGAGATTTTCACAGTGCCCTTGGTGATCAGGAACAAACCTTTGGATTCGTCCTCCTGTTCAAACAGCAGGGCGTTCTTAGGATAGGTTTTTTTCTGAATGACGGAAAGAATCTGTTCAGTGACGTCTTCTTCCTGGGTGGAGCAGATCGGGCAGTTGTCGATGAAGCGTTTTTCCATAAAGGCCGCCTTAGCGAATCTCCGCGCGGTCTTTCAGACGGTCGCGGGAAAGAATGCGAATGCTGCGCCCATCTGTCTGGTCAATCAGGCCGTCTTTTTCAAACTGAGACAAGGTGCGAATCACGGTTTCTGGAGTTGTGCCGGCCCACTGGGCGATTTCCCGGCGTGTCCAGTTCTGATGTGCGAAGTGATCTTGCAGGAAGATCAGGGCTTCGGCGATGCGCTCGGAAGCGCCCTTATCCATTTGGTCCATCCATTTTTCCTCGGCCATTCGCAGGTCCTTGGAAATATGAGACAGAAGCTTCATGGCCAGTTCAGGATAACTTTTGAAGATGTTCATGATTTCGGCTTTGGGAACGAAGCACAGTTCGCAGTCTTCCACCGCCACAGCCGAAGCGTGGTAAGGCTCATTGGCAAACATAGAGCGATAGCCCAGGGTGCCGCCCGGTCCGACCAGACGCAGGGTGTGAGCCGCGCCGGATGCTGAGGTCACTTCCAATTTAACCAGACCAGACTGGATGGTGAAAATACCCAAAGGATCATTGCCGGAATAAAAAATGATCTGGCCGGCTTTGAAGCGGCAGGAAACACGGGCTTTTTCAACCATCAGCAGTACATCCGGATTGGAGCACAAAATGCTGTCCAAGCGGTTGCCACAGGTTTTGCAGGATTCAAGGTTGGGTTGAGGGCCGCATTCTTTTTTGATCGACATAGAGGCAGTCTATCAGAAAAACCCATTTTCGTCATGAAAGTTTATTGATACTGCAGTAAGGCTGAGTGCAACAAAAGACTGTCGTCGAGACCTTGGAATAGGGGCGTATTCAGGCGCAGGGCCGCATGGTGAGCTTCGTCCGGCAGTTTCCAGGTTTTTAAGCTGGACTCAAACAAACGCTGGAATTCGGCCTCTGAGGCTTCAGGCAGGGCTGCAGTCATGGCCAGGCCCTCCCGCCGTTTGAAGTAACCCAAAAGGACGGCCTTGAAGGTTTTCAGCAGATGCAGTGGGAAAGAGTTCATATCGGACATCAGATATTCAAATTCTTTTTTGAAAACCGGATCTGTCTGCAACATGGTCTGAATTTCTCTGAAGCCAAAGACCACCAGCAAATGACGGCTGAATTCAATTTGCGCACGGGCTTTGGCCGGGTCGGCGAAGAAATGGTCCGCGTGAATCAAGTCATGCACGATAAAACCCAGGACATCGCGCCCTTCCTCAACAAATTCCTGCATTTCCGTCAGGTCCTGCAGCATCGAAACACAGCGTTGGCCTTCGGTCTGCATGCTCAATACCTCTTTGGGTGTGGGCACATAAGACAGCAGGCGCAAGGGATAAAGCCCGCTTTCCCAGGCCATCAGGGATTGAGCCACGGACAGCGGAATAGAGCGCCAGCTGTGGGAGCAGAAATAGGTTAAAAGATCATCGGGGCGCTGAAAGCGGAGCAGGGACTTTGCCTGACGCAGGTCTTCAGGGAGGTCTTTTTGCAACAATTCGTAAAAGCTCTGGCAGCTCATTCGCGAATGTGCCGGAAGGTGGGCCAGGGGTTTGTTGTGCGGGCCTCCAAGAAAGTCTTTGGGGCGGCGTAAAAAGCTGAACACCAAAATGTAAATTGCCGCGATTTCCGCATCAGACAAGGATTTGCTCTGCCACAGACGCATAAAAACCTGCAGGCACTTGTGGGCCAGCGGGCTTGTGTTTTTCAGGAATTCGTCCTCCAGAAGACGATGACGGAATCGGCCGACGCGTAACATAATCGGATTTGTAGCGGAGCCGTTAACAGAAGTCTAACAAATAAACTCTTTGCCAAGGCCCTAATATCCTTTTCTAATAAGGAAACAACGATGCTCTAAAAGGATTTGGAGACTTCATGAAGAAAACGCTTCTTGTGATGATGTTGGTGGCCACCTCGGGAACTTCAAAGGCCCTGGCAGAAGAAAATCTCGCCAACCCCCGTTTCGATGACTATTACACAGTCAGGGAATCCATTTCCTCTCCTGCCGAAAACTTCACCGGTCCTTGGGACGCGGTTCAAAACCTGCTGCAGCAAAATGAAGAATTTTTCACCGAGCTTCGCACTCGTTTTTATTCTCTGGTGCGCTTTGATCATCACACCGACGGATACGGAAATGTCGGGGAGCGATACAACCGCGCCAAACATTTTGGTGGCTGGTTGAATGATCACCGTGATGAAGACTGCTACAATACGCGCGCCAAAGTTCTGATGCGTGATTCAGAGGTGCCTGTGGGCTTTGCCTCCAACGGCTGCACAGTTTCCACGGGGCAGTGGCAGGATCCGTATGGTGATCGCCAGTATTCCCGCGCCAGCGATATTCAGATTGATCACTTTGTGCCGTTGAAAAATGCCTATATCAGCGGCGCTCACAAGTGGAGCCGCACCAAACGCTGTCTTTACTCCAATTATCTGGGGAATGAATTCCATCTTCTGTCTGTTTTCGGAAAAGAGAACGCTTCCAAGAGTGACAAAACTCCGGAAGGATACATGCCGCCGAATCCGGGCTATCGTTGTCAGTATCTGGTGCAGTGGTTGAAGGTGAAAATGATCTGGTCGCTGGGGCTGACACCGCCGGAAAAGGACACGGTTTTGCGACTGGCCAGTGAAAACCGCTGTGACTTGAATGATTTTGTCTATAGCGAAGGGGACTTGCAGAATCAGCGCCGTTTTATGAATGAGAATATGGCTCTGTGCGAATAGGTTCACTCTGAGAATATGGAAAGATTAAGAAACAAATAAGGAGCGGATTTTCTCCTGATCCCCCTCAAATCCCCGCTCCGGGTGCCGATAAGAGCCTCATGAAAACAGTTCTTTTCTTATTCGGCCTATTCGGAGCCCTCGGGGCGGGAGCACAGGAAACCTGTCCCAACTCCAAAAGCACTGTCAAGGATCTGCAAAGTCTTTGCGATGAGCTTAATAAATCCAATCAGACCCACTGTAAAGTCAATGCGCCGGCGAAAACCGAGTCGGTGCCGACAATCACTTATGGGCTTTTAAGTGCCTCCGGAAAAATGAAGTCTCTGTTTGAGAAAATGGAAGGCATGCAAAAAGCCTTTCTGGCGGAAGCCGGAGGGTGTCCCGGGGGCTGTTCGCGCATCAATGCTCCGGTGGTTGAGATATCCACGCAACCCACTGCCGTGGTTAAACACGCTTCCTGCCCGGATCAATACACGGCGCTGAAACTCAGCTCCCAGGAACAACAGCGCTTTGCCATCGGCCAAAGCGGCGACTATTTCAAAAAATCATTCCGCCTGCGTGCGGATTCAAAAAAATGCCAGGAAGCGGCCACGACCTACGCGCAAGAAACCCTGATGGGTGAAAATGAACTGGGCTCATTCCTTGAGGACTCAAAATGCAAGTCGCCGTGCTCGTATTCATCCGTCATTCGTCTGAAAACCCGCAGCGCTGGCAAAGGCGAGTGTGCTGTGGATCTGGAGCTGGCTGTGCAGTGCGGTTCTCCGAAAAAAGACCGCGAGTGGCAGACTCAAGCCAAGTTGACCAAAACATTCAGCTGTGAGGTGGCACAATGAGAACCCTTTTGATTGTGTTGGTGATGTCGACATCCGTGGTTCACGCCGGCGTCTGCAAGGACTCCGATCAGGGGTTGATCCCGGAGGCCGCGGGCAAAGTCATTTATTCTTTGGGTGATGAGAATTGCCTGGGGGACAGCTGCTATCGTCAGGTGGTGAAAGAGTTTGACCGCTGTCTGGATTCGCAAAAGCTTTTGGAGTTTGCCTGTCAGCAGGGGGAAATCATGGAAAAAGAAATCCTCTGCGCGCCCGATCAAGCCTGCCGCCAAGGCGCTTGTGTCAAGAAGTAGCAGACTTGGACTCGGGGCAAAATCGCACGGGTTTTTCCGGTTCTGTTTGGCAGGGGTTTTTGTCTCTGTGTAATATGTCCGAATGACATACACAACGATTGAACTCATCGGAACAATTCTATTTGGTTTGGCAGTCATTCACACCTTTATGGTGGGGCGAATTTTAGCCTGGTCTCATCACTTCCCCAAAGATTCACTATGGAGCAACTTCCTGCACCTGCTGGGGGAGATTGAGGCGGTTTTTGCCATCTGGGCCGCCTTGTTCATGGCCATCTTTATCAGCCTGGAGGGCTGGACATCGGCTATGGATTATCAGAGCAATCTGAACTTTATTGAACCGTTCTTTATTTTTGCCATCATGGTGGTGTGCTCGACGCGCCCGGTGCTGGCGGCGGGACGCAAGGGGATTTTGTTCATTTCTTCCCTGATTCAAAAAGTCTTCCGCACACCGGCGGTTTTGACAGATATATTTGTCGTGCTGATTCTGGGGCCGCTCAGTGGCAGTTTTATCACTGAGCCTGCGGCAATGACAGTGACGGCGTTTATGCTGAATTCGATGCTGCAGAAAGAAAGCAGCAAGTTGATTTATGGCCTGATTGCCGTCTTGTTCGTGAATATTTCCATCGGCGGGGCGCTGACTCCGTTTGCCGCGCCTCCGATTCTGATGGTGGCGGGGAAATGGAACTGGGACTTTACCTTTGTCATGAGTAACTTTGGCTGGAAGAGTGCGATCGCGGTTGTGATCAACACCGCTCTTTTGATTGCGGTCTTCCGCAAGCAGTTGAGCGAGGGGTGTATCACTTTGCGTGAGGTGGAAACTCGTCTGGCGGGTTCGCAGGCGGCGATTCCTGTGCCGGTGACCTTGGTGCACTTGTTGTTCCTGACAGGGATTGTGGTGACTGCGCACTATCAGAATGCCTTTATGGGGATCTTCCTTTTGTTCCTGGGGGTGGCTGCGGTGACCCAGCGCTATCAGGATTCTTTGCGTTTGAAAGAAAGTCTGCTGGTGGCCATGTTCCTGGGCGGTATCATTCAGTTTGGCGCTTTCCAGAAGTGGTGGCTGGCGCCCTTGCTGGGCAGCATGAGTGATCTTTTGTTGTTTAAAGGTGCTGTGGGATTGACAGCGATCACCGACAACGCGGCTTTGACTTATCTCGGGTCCCAGGTGGAAGGATTGAGTGATTCCAGCAAATACGCGCTGGTGGCCGGGGCAATCGCCGGGGGGGGATTGACGATCATAGCCAACGCGCCGAATGCGGCCGGTTATTCTATTCTAAGCCACAAATTCCCGGGTGGGATCAAGCCTTTGAATCTTCTTGTTGCTGCTTTGGTGCCCACAACTGTGGCCGTTGTTTGTTTATGGCTGTTGTAAGACATTTGTAAACTGAGGTCCTAACTTGGAAGCCATCTGATTATCAGGTGGCTTTTTTGATTTTTACCCTGTTAAGATTTCTCAATGGAATCTCGTTACGAAGCCCTCTTTGAATTGTCCAATGACATGATTGGTGTCTTTGGCGAAGACTGGCGTCCGACAAAACTGAATAATGTTTGGTCGGAAGTTTTGGGATGGTCCCATGAAGAGTTGATGCAAATTCCTTTCAATGAGTTGATTCATCCCGAAGACGTCAAAAACATTGTCAGTCGTTATGAAAAAATCAGAAAAGGGGATGTGCTCCGCAACTTCCTGCTGCGCTATCGCTGCAAGGATGGTCACTATAAATTCCTGTCCTGGAACTATCAGTTTGATCCGGTCACCAACGAGGCTCTGTGTGTTGTCAAGGATACGACTCCGCAGAAAATCTTCACTGAGATTTCGGGTCAGGCCAACGCCGAGGCGCCGATCGGGACCTGGAGCATAGATCTGACTACAGGCAAACATTTCTGGTCCCGTGCTCTGTATGATATTTTCGAGGTGGATCCGGACACCTATGATCTGGACCGTCTGCGTGGATTTGAAATGATCGCCGAAAAAGACCGCTCCCTGATGATGGAAACTCATCGCCGTCTGATGGAGCAGGGGACGGACTATGACGTGGAAGTGACGGTTTGTTCCGGCAAGGGGCGGGTGTTCCCGGCCCGTGTGATGGGGACAGCGCTGCGGCAAGAGGGGCGCATCGTGCAGATCTATGGTCTGATGTACGACGTCGCCCAACGGCGGCATGTTGAAAAAGAGCTGCGCTATCAGCAGTTTTTGCTGAGGATGTTTTTGCAGTCGTCTCCGGCCATTGTTTACGTCAAGGATTTGCAGGGACGTTACCTGTTGGTCAGTCCAACTTTTGAAAATCTGGTCGGCAAGAGAAGTGTTGAGCTGGTTGGCAAAACAGATGCGCAGATCTTCGGTGTCGAGGACGCACGCAGGTTTTCCGATTCAGACAACCAGTTGATTCAAGAGCAGCAGCCGCGCAGCTACGAAGAAAAGCTGACCTTCCATGATGGCTCACAAAAATATTATCTGTCAGAAAAGTTTCCGTTGCGGGACGAAGATGGTCATCTAATTGCGATCGCCGGGGTTTCCACCGATATCACCGAGCTGCACCGCTACCAGCAGGAGTTGGAGCGTGCCAAAGAGGCGGCCGAAGCCGGCACTCGTGCCAAGTCGGAGTTCCTGGCCAACATGAGTCACGAAATTCGCACGCCGATGAACTCGATCATGGGTATGTCGGAGCTTTTGCTGGACACGGAGCTCAGTCCTGATCAGCGCCAGTTTGTGACAATTCTGACCCGGGCCTCTTCAAGTCTTTTGAACCTGATTAACGATATTCTGGATCTGTCCAAGATTGAGTCGGGTTTGATGGTGATTGAAAAAGTTCCGTTCAGCGTGCGGGAATCCGTGCGCCGGGCTTTGGAGCTTTTGATGATCCGTGCCGTGGAAAAGAAGCTGGATCTGAAGCTGGAAATCGATCCTCAGGTGCCCGAAAAGATTCTTGGCGATGCCACGCGCTTTCAGCAGGTGCTGATCAATCTGATTGGCAACGGCCTGAAATTCACCACTCACGGCGAGGTGCGGGTGCAATTGAAGGTGAACGGCCATCAGTTGTGGGTTGGGGTTAAGGACACGGGCATTGGCATGGCACCAGAGCAAATGCAGGGGCTCTTTACACGTTTTTCACAAGGGGATTCCTCGATCACGCGCCGCTTCGGTGGCACGGGCCTGGGCTTGAGTATCAGCAAGCAGCTGGTCGAGAAAATGGGCGGAACTATTGGTGTTACCAGTGAAATCGGCCATGGGTCGGTTTTCTACTTTACGCTACCTCTGGGATCAAAATAAGAGTCTTTGGTTTTTATTTTAGGAGGGGGCTAGACAAGCCCTTTTTCTTTGGATAGGCTTTAAACATCTCACACAAGAGAGGAGGACCACATGATTATGATGAATATCAGCTCACTGATGGGCCTTCTTCTGTCACAGTTCTAAGGTCATTTGTTCATTTAAGAACTGATCTTATTCTTCTGCACAATTAAATATTTGACTGTTTTTTTCGCCCGTTTGGGGCAGTTATGGATTCGTTATGAATTTTTTCAGACGTTTGTTGTTCACTGATGTCATGCCATTGGTGAAGTTGGCGAAAACGAAAAATATCGAGGAAAGTGATCTGCTGGCACTGCCGCAGGAACTGAATCCTCAGCATATTAAGGTAGATATGCAGGAAATCAGCTGGAAGTCCCCACGGGCTCTGCTGTTTTCTTTGATCCCCGCTTTGCGTGATTTCACCCGACCTGCTTATATCTGGTATCTGGCCAGCTCCGTTTTGGCGCTGCTGTCACCGGTGTTCGTGAATCGTTTTATCGGGACTATTTCCGCCGGTGTGACAGCAGAGACTTTGCCGACGGCATTGATTTATGGTGTGGCGCTGGGTCTTTGCGGCTTTTTGTCGGGCCTGTGCATGCAGCACTATTTCTTCAATTCTTTGAAGGCCTACCAGGTTACGACCAATATTTTGAATGAGCGTCTGTTCAAGCACAGTTTGAAGCTCAGTCAAAAGTCGCGTCAGAAAAATCAGGTCGGTGATATCGTCAATCACATGAGTTCGGACAGTGACAATGTGTCTGACTTCCCGATGGTGTTTGGTGACTTGATTTCCGCAAGTTTCCTGATCATCGGGGTCGTGGCGATGCTGTTCTATTATATTGGCTGGTCGGCACTGGCGGCATTGGCTGTGCTGTTCATCCTGGCGCCATTAACCAATTACGTGGCGAAAAAATTCACGCATCTGGATGAAGAGATGATGGAACACCGGGACCGCCGGGTGACCCTGATGACTCAGGCGATGAATGCGATCCGCGTGGTGAAGTACTTTGCCTGGGAAAAGAGCGTTGCCAAGGAAGTCACCGAAGTCCGTGAAAAGGAACTGACCAGCCGTCGTCGTTTGGCCAAAGCCGAAGTGGTTTCAAGTCTGGGTTACCTGGCGGTGTCCACGCTGGTCTTGTTTGTGGCCTTGGCGGTGCATGCCTGGCGCGGGGAAAAGCTGGATGCGGCGGTGATCTTCACCTGTATTTCTTTGTTCGGTCTTTTGGAAGGTCCATTTGGTGATTTGTCCCGACTGATCTCCCGTGCAACGAATGCCAAAGTCGGTGCTCGTCGTATTTTGGACTATCTGAACGAGGACGAAGTTGAAATCTCGACTGAAGAGCGCACCGATGGCGCGGCCGTGGGTCTGCAGATGCAGCACCTGAGCCTTCGTCATGACGGGGCTGTTTCTGATGTGCTTCACGATGTGAACGTTCATGTGCCGGCGGGAAGTTCACTGGCCATCGTCGGACCTGTCGGGGCGGGGAAAAGCTCGCTTTTGATGTCGTTACTGGGCGAGGTGTCTCCGCGTGAGGGTTCGTTGCGCTTTGTGCCGGAAATGCCGGGACGTCCGCGCATGGCCTATGTGCCGCAGGAAGCATACATCGTAAATACTTCACTGCTGGAAAACCTGCAGTTCGGTGAAGAGGTTTCCAAAGAAGAGCTGCGTCGCGCTTTGCATAACAGCTGCCTGAGCCGCGACCTGAAAGAATGGTCCGGGGGACTTCGCACTGAGATCGGTGAAAAAGGCGTGAACCTGTCCGGCGGTCAGAAACAGCGTGTGGCCCTGGCCCGCGCGTTCTTGCGCAAACCGCAGATCGTGCTTTTGGATGATCCGTTGTCTGCAGTGGATGCGGATACGGAAAACCTGCTTTGTGAGCGTCTGATTTTTGGCGCCTGGAAAGACGTGACCCGCATTGTGGTCACGCACCGACTGGAGCATTTGGCGCAGTTTGATCAGGTGATCTATATCCAGCACGGACGAGTGCAGGGGCAGGGCACTTTCAGTGAGCTGGTGAAGACGTGTGCACCATTTGCAGAGTTCTATAAAGAGCACGGCAAAACTCAAGGTGAAGGGCACGAAGTGCGCCCGGCCGAAGCCGCTCAGGAAGCCGCGTCCATCAACACCGAGCTTGAAGCCAAAACGACCCGTGTGACCGAAGACGAGGATCGCGAAGTCGGTGCGGTGAAGGGTTCGGTGTATTGGGATTATATCAGTTCTTTGGGGGGTGACGGTAAATTCACCAAGCCATTGATTTTGGCGACGCTGCTTCTGGGAGCAACGGCGGCAACACTTCTGCCTTTGGCGCAGAAAGCCTGGCTTTCTTATTATTCCGGTCATCAGGCCGAGTGGGTGGCGTTGACGGCCATCGGGATTTACGGACTGATTGGCGTGCTGGTGCTGGTAGGTTCATTGCTGAATCACCTGTTCTGGCTGGATCGTGGTATTCGCGCCGGTAAAAACATGCACGACAAAATGCTGAAAAGTGTTTTGAGTTCCCCGGTACGCTTCTTTGATTCGACTCCGGTGGGACGTATTATTCAGCGCTTCTCGCGTGATGTGGAATCGGTGGACGTGTACCTGCAATGGAGCTTTGATTCGGCGGTTCACTGTGCGCTGCAGGTGATTGTATCGATTGTTTTGATTTTGGGTCTGATGCCTTTGATGGTGTTTGTGATTGCTCCGGTGATGGCGCTTTATTATGTGCTGCAACGGGACTATCGCCGTCCAGCCCGTGAAGTGAAGCGTTTTGACAGTGTTGCCAGATCGCCTCGTTATGCCCACTTCAAGGAGAGCCTTCAGGGGCTGGTGGTCATTCGCAGCTTTAACAAGGCGCCATGGTTCATGCAGAATTTCTATGCAAAACTTTCGCACAGCAATCGCATGTTCTATTCACACTACATGATCAACCGCTGGTTCTCTTCGCGCATTCCGCTGGTGGGTGGCCTGATTTCCATGGCGACTGCCGTGGGGGTCAGCTTGTCGGCCTATTATGGAGTGATGGATGCCGGAACTGCCGGCCTTGTGACGTTGTACTCGCTGTCCTTCTGGGGGTTCCTGAACTGGGGTGTTCGTATCTTTGCGGATATTGAATCGCGCATGACATCGATTGAACGTTTGAAGTTCTTCTCGAACCTGCCGGGGGAAGTGTCCGTTCTGAAACCGATGCCTGAACCGCTGCGCCCGACGTGGCCGGAGTTCGGTGAAATCTCTGTCGAAGGCCTGAAAGTGCGCTATGCAAGTCATCTGCCGTTGGTTTTGAAAGGAATCACTTTCAAAGTTGAGGCGGGAAGTCGCGTGGGCATTATCGGACGGACAGGTTCTGGTAAAAGCACGTTCTTCCAGTCACTGTTCCGCTTTATTGAGGCGGAAGAGGGCAGCATCAGCATTGACGGTGTGAACACCGCCAGTGTGCCTCTGGAAAAACTGCGTCGCAGTCTTGCGATCATTCCGCAGGATCCGACTCTGTTTATGGGGACGATTCGCAATAATCTGGATCGTTACAACGAGTATTCAGATGACGAGGTGATGGGCGCACTGACACATGCTTCCATGTGGGACTATGTGCAAAGTCTGCCGCAAGGCATGAACTCGGCCGTGGCCGAAGGTGGTTTGAACTTAAGTCAGGGACAGCGTCAGTTGCTGTGTCTGGCAAGGGCTCTGCTGACCAAGGCGCGGGTGATCGTGATGGATGAAGCCACCGCCAGCGTGGATGTGCAGACGGATGCTCTTTTACAGAAAGTCATTCGCACCTCCTTTGCCGGGGTGACGATGTTGATCATCGCCCACCGTCTGGGAACGATCGCCGACTGTGATCAGATCGTGGAAATTTCAGCAGGCGAGGTGAAATCCATTCGTCGGCCGACAGAATTTTCAAAGGAAGAGATCGAAGAAAGTCTGGTGTAATTTCAGACTTTTGCAGATAAACAAAAGGCCCTCTGGTTTCTTGGCAAACCCGGGGGCCTTGTTGTTTTTATGGCCGAAAAAGCCTTTTATTATTCTGGGATGTGATCCTTGAAGGAGGTTTCAGTGGCCGTAAAACAAATTGATAAAATTCGTTATGCTGTTGTCGGGCTTGGGCATATTGCCCAGAACGCGGTCCTGCCGGGATTTACCCAGTCCAAGGCCAACTCGGAACTGGTGGCGCTGGTGTCCGGGGACGAAGTCAAGCTTCAGAAACTTTCCAAAGAATATAATGTGGACTACACCTTCGATTATTCCGATTACCGCAAGATGCTTTATTCGGGGCTGATTGATGCCGTTTATATTTCTCTTCCCAACGACATGCATGCGCGCTTTGCGGTGGAAGCGATGCAGGCCGGAGTTCACGTCCTGTGTGAAAAACCTTTGGCCATGTCGGTTGAAGACGCCAAGGTCATGGCTCAAGTCAGTGAAAAAACCGGCAGTCGCCTGATGACGGCCTACCGCCTGCACTTTCAGCGCGCCAATTTAAAAGCCATCGAAATTGCCAGGTCAGGCCAGGTGGGTGACGTGAGATTCTTTAATTCCGTCTTCAGCATGCGGGTGAAAGAAGGGAATGTGCGCACCAGTCGCACCAAAGGCGGAGGTCCGCTTTATGATATCGGCATCTATTGCATCAACGCGGTTAGAGGCTTTTTTGGTGAATTGCCGGAAGAGGTTTTTGCCTTTGCCCATCAGGGATTTGATCAGCGTTCCACAGAGGTGGATGAAATGCTTTCGGTGGTGATGAAGTTTTCCGGCGGGCGTATGGCGACCTTTATCTGCAGTTTCAGCGGTCACCATCAGGCGGCTTTTGATGTGGTGGGAACCACCGGGTGTCTGCGCCTGGAAAATGCCTATGAATATTTTGATGACATGACCCTGCATTTCAGTCGGGTGAATGCGGCGCCTCGCAAGTACAAGTTTAAAAAAAGTGATCAGTTCGGGCCGGAGATCGTGTATTTCTCGGACTGCCTTATCAATAAAAAACACCCCGAGCCGAACGCCACAGAAGGGGTGCTGGACTTGATGGTGATTGAAGCCATCATGAAGTCAGTGAAATTGCGAAAGCCGGTAACCTTGACGGCACTTAGCAAGACTTTGCATCCCACTTTGCGACAGGCACTTCGCCGTCCGGCGGTTGAAAAACCTTTCACGATTCATGTGGAAGCCCCGTCGATGGACTAGGTCGATTCCCAATTTAGGTCGGGGTTTGTGTCTGATTCTGAGACAAAACCCTGCTGAAATATGTAACAAAGGTTCGTAAATAGCGAGATACTCCAAGGATTTTGCGAATGTAATTCAGAGTCAGATTATAAATGCCGATATATTACGTATGAAAAACTACGGAACGTTAACGGCACTTTTCTTTGTTAGCCTCTTAACAACGGTGGCTCATGCCAGTCCGGCGGCGCTGACTTATCAGGGACGCATCGTTAAAAGCAGTGGGGCACCGCTGGAATACAATGCGGTCGCCTTCCAGTTTGAAATTCTGGCGCCGAATAAAGTCTGCGTTCTTTACCGCGAGCAACTTAATCACATCGACATGACGAATTCAGGCGGGGTCTTCGACGTTAAGATCGGGGCTTCGCACAGTTATCCGGCAGCGCCGACATTCACAATTCTGGATGCTTTTAACAACGGCAATCCTTTCACGTGTGACGGCGGTTCTCCTTACAACCCGGGACTGACTGATGGGCGTTTCCTGCGTGTGAAATTCCACGATGGGGCTCAGTGGCAGACGATTTCTCCGGACAATGAAATCCGCACGGTTCCTTTTGCAGGTTTTGCTTCTTCCGCTGCGACTTTGGGTTCGCATGTGGCAACTGACTTTGTGATGAAAACGGAAGTTAACGCTGGTGCTGATTGCGGTGCCGGCAGCTTCCTGACTTGGAATGCGGCGACCAAAGAATTTGGTTGTGCGGGTGTGTCTGGTGCCAGCGGCGGAACGGTTCAGTCCGTGGGGGCATCTGCTGGCAGCAATCCTTATCTGACAGTTTCAGCAGATACGGTGAATCCGGTGATCACGTTGAACGTGGGCACTGTGGCTGGCACCGTGGCGGCGGGTAATGATGCGCGCTTTAGTGATGCGCGTACTCCGACGGGTGCTGCGGGGGGTGCTTTGACGGGCACTTATCCTAATCCGGGTCTTGCTGACAATGCGGTGACGACTCCTAAAATTGCCGCAGGCGCGGTTTCCACCGAAAAGCTTTTTGCCAATCCGGGCATCAGCCGTCTGGTGATGACGGATTCTTCGACGGGCGCGACGCTGGCTCCGCTGTCTTGTGGTGCCAATCAGTTGCTGACCTGGTCTGTGGCTTTGGGCTGGCAGTGCACAAATCAAACTTCGCTGGCTGTGGGATCGGCAACTCAAGCGACGAACTTCCTGGGAAGTCTTGCCGGGGATGTGACGGGCACTCAGGGTGCGACGGTGGTTGGTCAGATTAAAGGTTACCCTCTGGATTTCACGGTAGCTCCAACCAACAATCAGGTTCTGAAATTCAACGGCACCAGTTGGTATGCGGCCGCAGACAGCAATGCCGGCGGTACGGTCACGAATGTGACAGGCACTGCGCCGATTTCTGTGGCGACAGGCACGACGACCCCGGTGATCTCGATTTCTCAAGCGAACACAACGACAAACGGTTACTTGTCTTCAGCGGACTGGAACACCTTTAATGGAAAACAAAATGCGCTGGGCTTCACACCGCTGAATCCAGCAAATAATTTGAGCGAGCTGACGGCAACAGCTACGACAGCCCGTACCAATCTGGGTTTGGGAACTGCGGCCGTGAAAGATGCTCCGGCGGCCGGGGACGCGACAGCGGCTCAAGTGGTGCTGGGGAATGATTCGCGCCTGACGAACTCTCGTGCTCCATCGGGTGCAGCGGGCGGAGATCTGACCGGCACTTATCCGAATCCGACGCTGGCGAATGTGGTGACGGCTGGTACCGGAACGAAAATCACTTATGATGCTAAAGGGCGCGTGACCTCATCCGCTGGCCTTGCGGCGGGCGACATCCCGAATCTGGATTGGTCTAAGATCACCTCCGGCAAGCCGACAACATTGTCAGGTTATGGCATCACCGATTCATTGGTTTCAAATGCCGGTGGTTCACCAAGCATTCAGTCCGGTACCGATGCTGCAAAACCTGCCAGTCCGGCGGCTGGCGCGATTTATTTCGCTTCTGATACGAAAGTAATTTATCAGTATAATGCCGGTTCTTGGGTGGCGATTGCTTCTTCCGCAGGTGCGGGTGGTACCATCACGGCCCTTACAGGTGATGTGACGGCTTCTGGTAATGGCACAGTCAGCGCGACAGTAAACTCTGTTGGCGGCTCTTCAGCGGCAAATATCAATACCGCAACTGTGGCGGCCAATGCTGCGACAAACTTGAATACTGCAAGTACGATTGTTAAACGCGATGGGTCCGGTAATTTTGCAGCCGGAGCGATCAGCGCGGGCTCTGTGGTTCTGCGTGACACGGGCTCCAACACGGTGACTTTGCAGGCTCCAAACACTGTGACGACTTCTTATGTGTTGAGATTCCCGGCGGCGGTGGGCTCAGCCAACCAGGTATTGACGACGGATGCTTCGGGAAATCTTTCCTGGACGACTCCGGCCGTGACTTCAGGTGTGGCGGTGACTTCTCCGATTGTGAACTCGGGCACGGCGGCGGCTCCGAATATCGGTATTCAACAGGCCAACGGTTCTCAAGCCGGTTATCTGTCGGCGGCAGACTGGACAGCATTTAATTCAAAACAATCCACTTCTTTGGCTCCGGCCAATATTCTTGTGGGTAACGGTTCCAGTGTGGCGACGGCGGTGGCTCCATCGGGCGATGTGAGTATGACGAACGCGGGTGCCTTTACCGTGACCAAGGTTCAAAGCACGGCGGTTAGCAGCACGGCGCCAACGGCGGCGGGTCAGGTTCTTCGTTATAACGGGACAACTCAATATGCACCGGCCTTCTTGCAACTGGGTGATTTGCGCTCGACGATCACTCCGTTTGGTGGGGTGTTTGCAAGCACGGCTTGTACGACTTCTCAGACTATGTATTACAATGCAGCGACCGACACGTTCCTGTGTCAGTCGATTTCGGTGACGGCGGCTAACTTTGCCAATCAGGCGCAGAACTCATTCTTCGCGGGTCCTTCTACAGGTGGTGCAGGGGCGCCAGCATTCCGCGCCATTGCGGCTGCGGATCTTCCGACTGTGGGTACAGCAGGAACCTATCGTTCTGTGACGACAGACGCCTATGGCCGTGTGACCGCAGGAACAAATCCAACGACGGCCAGCGGGTATGGTTTGACGGATGTCTTTGTCAATGGCGGCAACAGCTTCGGTGCTGCGGCGATAGTGGGAACAAACGATGCTCAGAGTCTGCAGTTTGAAACCGCCGGTACAGTGAAAATGACGGTGGACATTGCAGGCAATGTGGGTGTCGGAACCGCTTCGCCAATTACTCCACTGCATGTCAATGGTGCGGCCATCATCGGAACCGGAAATACGACTTTCACCAATGCCTCCAACTGGGTGTTTGGCTCTTCCAATTCGATCACGAACTCGGGTGGGGGTAATGCTTCTTCGATGAATATTGTGGGCTCTAGCAATGCTATCATCACAAATTTACTGAACTTCAGCTACAGTCTGGATGTGTTTGGTCGCAGCAATACCGTGAATGCCAACTCGGGGAATTCCGTGGTGATCGGGCGCAGCAATAATGTGACTTCATCCAACTCGGTGACTATCGGTAACAGTATAACCAACAGCGTGCTTGGTTCTTTGCAAATGGGTATCAGTAACACCGCGAAGATGACCATTCTTAGCTCGGGTTACTTCGGTATCAATACGACGACACCAAGTGTGGCCCTGGAAGTAAACGGCGACGTGAAAGCTGCTTCCTATCTTTACACTTCCGATGCGCGCCTGAAAAAAGACGTTGTGACTTTGCCGATGGCACTGGAAAACGTGCTGAAACTTCGTGGGGTGAATTTCGTCTGGAAGAACAACGGCGAAAAGACCATGGGTTTCATCGCGCAGGAAGTGGAAGCAGTTTATCCTGAACTGGTTCGCACCGACAAACAGTCCGGATATAAAGCCGTTCAATACGGAAATATCGTGGCAGTTCTGGTAGAAGCCCTGAAACAGGAACACGCAGAACGTCTGCAGGACAAAGAGCTTTGCCAAGGGCAGATTGCCCAGGTGTCCCGCGGTCTGGCCAGCGTGAATGAATCTTCCGACAGCCGTTTGAAAAAACTGGAACAGGAAAATCAGGATCTGAAAGCACGTCTGGAGCGTCTGGAAAAAGCTTTGTTGAACGGAAAATAAGACTGTGAAGATCATCGGAAAGATCGCCTTCATTCTAGCCGTGTCACCTTTGCTGGTGGCACTGAACACCCAGGACACAGGTCACAGGGTGAATCGTGGCACCACCAAAGCCATCCATGCCCATAACGTCTGCAAGAAAGTGGTCAATGCCACGGCCGACAAAGATTTCTTTGTTCCGACCAAAACGGCGGCAGAGTGGACGGCGTTTCGGGCCGCTACGATCACCAGTGTCTCTTTGACCAAGTGTGGTTCCTGTCTGGATATTTTGAACAACAACGGTTCTGAAGGGGATGGGATCTATTACATCGATCCCACGGGCAGTTCTCCGTATCCCGTTTACTGTGACATGACCACCGATGGTGGGGGATGGACCCGGATTTTCAAACACAATATCTCCGGCGGGTATTTTACTGATGCGACGGATGCCAGCAGTAAAAACACGACCACTCCGACAGCGGATCTGTATTCCATTCTTAATAAAATCGATCACTTTAAAACTCCCGGCAACAAGTATCAGTTCCGACTGACCTGGCCTGGAGAAAACTTAAAAAACATCTGGTTTCAAACCACTAACCCCACGGCCGACGTGAATGTGGCCGGCTATAAGACTGTCTTTGTTCAGGGTTATACCAACTATTGGGGTGGACTTGAATTGGGGAACGGCGCTCATGGCCCTGCGCAAACATCGTCGTATCTGGAAGGTTCAGTGAATCACGTGAACTGGTTTTATTCCGTTGGTGCCTATGTGGTTTGGGGCACAACTCCACCGGGGATTCCGGCTTCTGATGTGCTTGGTGCAAGCCATGGGGTGCAGGAAGTGAATCTGTGGATGAAAGAAGATGACACTCACACGGTCTATAATTCCTGTAAAGCGATCCTGGATGCCGGGGCCTCCAAAGGTGACGGAATCTATACGATCGATATTGACGGAGCCGGAGCCACAGCGCCTTATGAGGTCTTCTGCGACATGACCACCTCCGGCGGGGGCTGGACACTGGTGGCATACTCCAACGGCACGGTCACGGGCACAACACCGAATGATTTCTTTGTGAATACCTACAATCTGGCGGCGGCGGGTAAACACATAATGCCGACGCAGCAGGCTTCCGTGAATCCTGAAGCGTTTTCCATTGCAGTGAACACGACGGATGCCATGTTTGTTTCCCCGTCTTACAACAGTGGAGCTCCAATCATTGATCTGGCTGGCGGCAACTGGAACTATAACAATACCAAGTGTACCGGGAATTTGCGCCACACCAGCCGAACTGCCGGGTGCGCCGGGCAAAATGCCAATGACAATTACAATTCTTCCGATGCGTTTAACATAGCATTTAATTCCGGGAATGAGGGGATCGTGCCGACGTACAAAGCGACGGAGGTCTGCTACAGTGGCAAAGGAAACGCCTGTAACTTTAAATTCTATCTTCGCTAAGACGGGACGTGAACGAATATGAAACTGCGAATTGCATTGATGATTATGATGGCGCCATTTGTTTTGGGGATCAACACCCTGAGCGAAGGCTATCGTATTCCGGTGGGCGGTTCCACACGTGTGTACGTCCCTTACGTAAGCTCTCAAGGGTCCTGCTATATTGTGACCAACAATCACGCCAGCAGTGATCTGTTCGTGCCTACCAAAACTTCGACCGAATGGACTGCGTTTATCGGTGCATCGAAGCCGGCATTCATTGTGGCGACTCAGTGCTATCCGAAATCCTGTAAAGAGATCAAAGATCTGATGGGAAGCCCGACCGATGGCACCTATACGATTGATTCGGATGGGACCGGAGCGAATGCGCAGTATTCCGCGTATTGTGACATGACGACCGACGGCGGCGGCTGGACACGCATCTTCCGTCACAACACGGCGGGCGGCTATTTTGCGAGCACGGCCGATGCGCAGTCTAAAAACACCGGTGCTCCGACGGGGAATCTGTATTCGCAACTGACCAAAATTCCAGACTTTGCAACTAACGGCAAGTATCGCTTCCGTCAGACGTGGCCCGGGTATTCCAATAAAAATATCTGGCTTCAGAGCACAAACCCGCTTAGTGACGTGGTTGTGAGCGGGTGGACGCCCATCATGGCAACAGCGATCACCGATAAATGGGGCGGTCTGGAACTGGGGAACGGAACCCACGGCCCTATCAACAACAATCAGGCTTTGCTGGATGGTTCAGTGCAGATTTCCGACTGGTGGTATGCGATCGGATCGACGGTGGCTTATGGAACACCTGCGGGAATTCCCGCCGCCAGTTCCATGATCGGAACCGGGGCCGGCGTGGCGGAGGTGAATCTGTGGATCAAAGAGGACGACACATACACCACCTACAACTCCTGTAAAGCGATCCTGGATGCGGGAGCGTCCATTGGCTCGGGACTTTATACGATCAATCCCGGTGGTGGCGGCGCGATTCCGGTTTACTGTGACATGACCACCGATGGTGGCGGCTGGACTCGAATTCTGAACCACAATTATTCCGACGGAGTGTTTGCCAACGTCGCAGAGACGTTAAGCTACAACTCGGGGGCGCCGCTTGCGGGCCGCTACTCGATCATGGGCCGAGTGGCTGGATTCTATCGCTCTGGCAAGCTGGAGTTGAAAATCAACTGGCCGGGCTCGGGCAGTGCCATCCGCAACTGGTGGACTCAGACCAGCAACTTCACTTCACAACCGGTGGCCGGATATGTGGCGGTGGCGATTGAATCCACCTCGAACTATTGGGGTGGTCTTGAATACAATGGTGCCAGCAACACAGCTTTGGCCGACGGTTCGGCCAATCACTCGAACTGGTTTTATGCGGTGGGGATGATGGCTCCGGCGGGGTATGGGACTCCAGTGGGGATTCCGGCTTGTGATACGGTTACGGGGGCGGGGACGATTGGTGTTCCGCGTGTGGAACTCTGGGTGAAATAATTCAACAACATTTTCAGGAATAAAAAAAGGGAACCCGGAGGTTCCCTTTATCACATCTTTGCTTTCGCGAAAGACTAGTGACCAGCAGGAGCTGTAGTAGCAGGAGCAGCTGGAGCTGCAGCCGCTGCAGGAGCAGCTTCTTTAGCGTGTTTTTTCTTAGCAGCTTTTTTCTCAGCTTTAACTTCAGCAGCAGGAGCAGCTGGAGCAGTAGTTGTAGTAGCAGCTGGAGCAGTTTCGTTAGCGTGAGCAACAACACCTGCGAAAGCGATAGTCATCAAGATAGAAGCGAATTTCATAGTAACCTCCTAATGGTTCTTTGTTAGCTTCAATTGCGAACTAGGAAAGGCTAACAAACGGGGTTAAATCGATTAAATGTTTTTAATTTCAAAGCCGAACTTCGCACCGGTCCCTGAATGATTCTGAGCACTTAGCTTGGCATTATGAAGGATGGCGATTTTTTGCGCGATGGCTAAACCTAGACCAAAGCCTTTAACACGAGTCTCCATATTGGAGCCGCGCGAGAAGCGCTCAAAGATGAACGGCAGCTGTTCTTCCGGGATGCCAGGGCCATTGTCTTCCACCAGCAGTTCCGTTGTTTCACGGCCGTGATTAACCGTGACAGAGACCACTTCCTGATTCGGTGAATACTTGATGGCATTTTCCACGATGTTCACAATGAGATTCGTCAGCAGATCATTGTCGCCACGAATGTGTTTGTGCTCTTCTCCGGTTTCATTGTTAATTGTGACTTTCAGTTTGATGTCTTTGGACTTGGCCAGTTTCTCACAACGAGTCAGCGCTTCGAAAACCAGTTCATCAAAGTCCAGGTCTTCCAGATTCAGGGCGCCAATACCCGCGTCCACACGGGCTAGCAGCAGCATCTCCTGCACGATGCTGGAAAGATTGTCCACTTCCTGCAATGCACTTTTAATGAATTGATCCACATCACGCTTTTCCGTTTTTTGCAGCAGTTCCATTTCACCACGCATGATCGTCAGCGGGGTCAGCAACTGGTGTGAAGCATCCGCGACGAAACGCTCCTGTGACTGAAAGGCCTGCTGGATACGGTCCAGCATTTCATTGAGCGTCAAGGACAGTTGTTTGATTTCGTCGTTGGCATTGGGGACGGGGACTCTTTTGGAAAGCTCGGTGACTTTGATTTCCTTGGCAATGTTAATGATGTTGTTCACCGGGTTCAGCGCGCGGGCCGACAGGAACATTCCGCCCAGGGTGGCCACGAAAAGCACAAACGGAATACCCAATTGCAGCAGCGTCAGACGTTTTTGAATCTGGGTTTCCATCAGGGTCATCGGCACCGCAATTTGCAGCATCAACTGGGGTTTGGCGGCGTTATCCAGCGGGAAGGAAATCAGCCGGTAGGAATCGGCCTCGGCCGAAGGGATGTTGCGGATGTGTTCAATGGTTCGATAGGTGGCTTCTTCACCTTTCCAGATGCGTTCAAAATCCTTCTTGTAGGGCGGATTGAATTCACCGAAATTCCCGACTCGCGCCAGTACGGCCCCGGAGCTGTGGCGCACCTGAATCAACGCGGTTCCCAGAGGGAAGGGAAGGATTTTACCGTGATCCAGTCTTAAAGGCGGAAAGCTTAAATCGCCCTTGATGCCGATTTCGATCCCGTCAGAAACGTCGACGCAATAGTTGAAAAGCGCATCATCGAAATCCTGTTGAAGAGTGTCGATCATCATCTGGAACAGGAACATGTTAAAAAAGACCGTGGTCGCGCCGAAGATCAGCACGAAGATCAGTGACAGGCGCAGACGGATGCTGAAGCTTTGAAAGAAGTTATAGATTTTCTTTAAGAACATACCCTGTGCCCACCACCGTATGAATCAGACGTTTCGGGAACGGGACATCGATTTTTTTGCGCAACAGATTGATATAGACGTCAATCACGTTGCTTTCAGAATCAAAGTGAATGTCCCAGACGTGTTCAGCGATAGAGACCCGCCCCAAAGGACGCTCTGGATTTCGCATAAAGTATTCCAGCAGGGCAAATTCTTTGGAGGTCAAAGAGATCTCCTGGGAATTTCTGCGGGCTTTGCGCTGGATCAGATCCAGTTCCAGATCCGCATACTTCAGAACATTGGTGGTGGTGCCGTTGATAGGGGCTTTACGGCGAAGCAGGGCGCGCACGCGGGCGTGAAGTTCGTCAAAAGAATAAGGTTTGGTCAGATAGTCATCCGCACCGGCATCCAGTCCGTGAACCTTGTCCTTCGTGGTGGACAGTGCCGTCAGCATCAGGATGGGGCCTTCATAGCCGTCACGGCGGATGTGGCGGGCGGTGTCGATACCACTTTGATCCGGCAGCATCACGTCCAGAATCACCAGATCATAATCGCCTTGAGCCATGTAAGATTCCGCGGCAGAGCCGCTTTCAGCCAGGTCCACGGCATAGCCGACCTCATTGAGGCCCTTTTTCAAAAAGTTCGCCATTTTTATCTGATCTTCAACGACTAGAATCCGCATGATCCACGGGCCCTTTCTGATCTTGCTTTTCTTTCATGAAATAATAATCCAGGACACTCATCAGGGATTTGTATTTCACGGCGAGTTGTTTTTTATGATCGGTGTTTTCCCCACGGACCAGGCGCTCATAGCGGCCTTCCCAGTCCAAAGGAATGTCGTTTTCTGGTTTGCTGGCTGTCAAAACCCCGCCGGTGCGATCGGCAATCAGGTTGAATGCATTCACCGCAAAGTCACCGTTTTTATCAAACAGGTCGCGACCCAAAGCTGAATACGGAACTTCCGACAGAGCCAGATTGTAAAGCGTCGGGGCAATGTCAGCCTGCGAGCCAAAAGTTTCCGGATCCAGTTTCTTGCGAATGGGCTGTGGCAAATAAAGATAGAACGGCACCGAGCCTTTTTGCAAAAGCTCCTGTTCAGTGAAATTCACAATCCAGAACGTATGATCGCCGGTGATGGCGACAATGACCTTGTCTTTTAAAGGCGAGTTCTTAAGCTTCGTCATGAACTTTGCCAACTGGTCAGAGGAATAACGATAAGTCTTAAAGCGTTTTTCCGCCAAGGTCGCATCGCCAATCAGACGGGACTTCAACTCATCCGGCGTTTTAAGATCCGGCAACTTGTAAGAGTTCGGAAGCTGATAAGGCGGGTGATTGGTTGTGGTCATGGTCAGCAGGAACTGTGGTTCCGTGCTTTCGTTCAAAGTCTTATAAACGTAGTCGAACAGCTCTTCATCATAAACGCCCCAGTCATGGCGCTCTTTAAGTCCGCCAAGAGCTTCGGCCATTTCGCTTTCACCTTCGACGGTGTCAAAGCCCTGCTTTATCGCAAACTTGTTCACTTCACGCCAGCCCGGATTGCCACCGTAAAGGAAGCGCGCTTTGTAGCCAGCACTCTTAAACACTCTTGCAGTGCTGGAACGGAACGGCACCTGCAGGTAATCACTTTCCGTCAAAAATTCGCCGATGGGTCTTTGTGGGGAGCCAATCATCAGACAGCTCAGGCTGCCAATCGTGGCATTGGTGCTGGAAAGGAAATTCGTGAGGTAGGTGTCTTCGTTCAGGTGCTTTTGGAAATCACCCAGCAGATTGAATTCCGGGTTGTTATAATTAAACCAGTAAGCCCCCATGGACTCCATCACCAGTAACAATACATGCGGACGGTTCTTTTCAGCCCAGGCGTTTTTGGGTGTCTGACGCTTCATCAGATCCAGGGGGTCGGCCGGAACCTGATCCACAGGGATCTGATAGAAATCGGCAAAGGCCTGACGGTAATTGCCGCCGTATCCATAATGGCGCAGATTGCTGTCCCACTGGGAAATCTGCTGGGCTTTCAGTTCCACCGCGCGGCCAAAGGCGCGCACGCCATTGAAGCTGAGGTGATTCACAAAAATGCTCTTGGAAATCCCGGTGTCCATTTCACTTAATGGAAACAGGGCCAAAGAACCCCGGGCTCCGATGCCGTTCAAAACAAACAGTGCAAAGAAGAAAAGCACAAACACCGGGTAAGAGATTTTTTGCACTCGCCAAGGAAGCCATTCACGCCCTTGAGTGAAATTGATTTTTAGACCTTTCCACAAAAGATAAGTGAAAAGTCCCAGGCCCAGGAATATCCACACTGCCGGATAGTTGCGCCAGATGGTTTTGGTGATGGCGACGGTGTCGTCTTCGAAATATCCAAAGATCAAAACGTTGATGCGGTCCTGATAGAAGCTGTAAAAACCAAAGTCCACCGCCGTGATAAACATCACGATGAACAACATCACGGTGTAGTACGGCACCAGGAAAGCGGTGAAGCGGGAATAGATGCGGGTCAAGCCCGCTTCAAAACCCTTCCAAAATGTGAAGAGGCTTAAGAACAGCAGAATCAGCAGGGGAACGGCATTCACGTAAAACAGCACCGTGCTGTCAAAGCGGAAGCCCAGAATGAAGGCCTGAATCACATGCGGGGTCAGTTGCGAAAGTTCGCGGGCATCGCCAAAAGTGGCCATAAATGCCCAGCGCCAGATGGAACCGATAATCAGGAAAGCGACATTCACGATCAGAATGCGCTTGAGATATAGCCAGGATTGATTGAACCAAAGTGCCCGAGTGTTTTTCATTGAGGAAGTGAAAATCTCACTTCCCGGGCTTAGGATCAATCTGGAATTTTACCGAAATCCCATTTCTTGTTTGGGTCGTCAGGCACAATCACTGTGGATTTCGGGGCGGCGGAAGCCTCCACGGATTTGATGCGTTTTTCACCATCGGCCGAGACCTGCACCGGAGGGCCCCCCGGCTTGCGGGACTTCTCAAGGATCTTCAGCAGTGCGCCATATTGCGGCAGGGAGCGGGGCAGGGTGTAGGCACCCTTGGCTTTTTCGCCCTCAAAGAAGACCTCCACTTCATCGGAAATCTCGCGAACAACGCGGACTTTGGCGGAAAAACTCTCTGTTTTCTCCTCTTCCGCTTCCTGCTCATAGATGGAAGTGTTCATTTTCTTGGCTTTAGGTGGGTTCTGGGCCTGTGCATTACCGGCCAGAGCCAGCATCATGATGAAACTCAGCATCGTATTTCCCCTTTCTCAATATAATGCACCTCCTTTTGTTGCCGCGCAATAGGCCTTATGCTAGGGTTTCGGTGTTCTAACGAGGAGACCTTATGAATTTGGGTTGGACAGAAATCCTGCTTATCGGTGGTATCGCTTTGCTTCTTTTTGGACCAAGCAAGCTTCCCAATTTGGGACGTTCTTTGGGTGAATCCATCCGTGGTTTCAAGAAGGGCTTGAATGAAGATCCTTCTTCCGACGAAAAGGAAGCGAAACAGCAGATCACTCAGAATCCGCAAAGACCGGTGAATGAGCAGCATCAGACTGAAGAGAAAAAAGAAACTCACAACTCATGACTTCCCCAAAAATTTCCCTGACCCAGACGGTGCAAAAAGGGGGCTGTGCTGCGAAAGTGGCGGCTTCCGAATTGCGTGAGATCCTGAAGCAGGTGAAATTTCCGGCGGCTCATCCGGCCTTGATGGTGGATGGCGGCCTGTTTGACGATGCGGCGATTTATCGTATTAACGATGAAATCGCCCTGGTGCAAACCCTTGATTTTTTCACTCCCATTGTCGACACCCCCAAACTGTTCGGAGAAATCGCCGCAGCCAATGCGCTGAGCGACGTTTATGCCATGGGTGGAAAACCCAAAACCGCGATGGGTATTTTGGCGTTTCCTCTGGCGACTTTGCCTAAGGAAGTGATCGTCGATGTCATGCAAGGGGCCAGTGACAAGATCGCGGAAGCTGACGCCAACTTCGTGGGCGGACATTCCATTGATGATGACACTTTGAAGTTCGGCCTTTCCGTGACAGGATTTGTGAACCCGCAACAGGTCTGGACCAATGCGGGTGCGAAAGTCGGGGATCATCTGATTCTGACCAAACCTTTGGGTACGGGCACGTTGACGGCAGGATTGAAGCGTCAGGAAGTGCAGGAGGCGGACATCATGGAGGCTTTGCAGAGCATGGCCACCGTGAACAATGCCGTGGATTACATGACTCCGGTTTTGAAGTCCGAAGTGCATGCGGCGACTGATATCACCGGCTTTGGTTTGTCCGGTCACGGAATGCAACTGGCCAACGCAAGTCAGGTCAGTCTGCGGATTTCATTCAGTCAAATCCCGCGTTTTGCCAAGGCATTGTCGTTCCTGGAAAAAGGTTTCCTGACCAAGGCGCACCGTTCGAATGCCGAATACACGAAAGAATCCATTTCTGTGACCGGTCTTGAGTCGTTGCAGCAGCACTTGCTGCATGATCCGCAGACCAGTGGTGGGCTGCTGTTGTCGGTGTCCCGCGAGGTCAGTGCCGACATGGTTCAAGCCTTGCGCGCAAAATTCAAATCTGCTGAAATCATTGGAGAGGTTTTGCCTCGCCAGGATAAAGCGGTGATCTTTGAGCCTTAAAAATATCAAACCCGATGAGTTAAAACGACTGTTCCAGCAGAACATTCCGTTGATGGATGTTCGTGCTCCGGTGGAGTTTCAACAAGGCTCTATTCCTGGGGCCGTGAATCTGCCCATAATGAATGATGAGGAGCGCGCGCAAGTTGGGACGGTTTATAAAAACCAGGGCAACGAGGCCGCAGTGAAACTGGGGCATGAACTGGTTTCCGGTCCCGTCAAAGAGCAGCGGGTGAACGCCTGGAAAAGTTTTGTCCAGGCAAACCCCGAAGCCGTCTTTTACTGTTTTCGTGGCGGTCAGCGTTCGCGCATATCTCAGTCCTGGCTGAAAGCGGCCGGAATTGAGCGCCCCCTGCTGGTCGGTGGGTACAAAGCTGCCCGCAACTATCTGATCAAGCAGATCGAAGAATTTTCTGTCCGGCAGCCGCTGATTGCGGTGTCGGGGCCGACGGGCAGTGGGAAAACGCATTTTCTGCGCAGTCTGAAAGACTATCCGGTCATTGATCTTGAGGCTCTGGCTCGTCATCGGGGTTCGGCCTTTGGCAACTGGGAGGTTCCACAGCCCACCCAAGTGGACTATGAAAACAGTCTGGCCCGGGAAATCCTGCTTCTTGAGGACAAAATTCAAGGAAAAATCAAACCTGTGGTGGAGGATGAAAGCCGTTTGATCGGGCGCATCTCGCAGCCAGCCACGTTCTTTATTCGTCTGCGGTCTTCGCCGGTGATCTGGATTGATGAGCCGCTGAATGTCCGGGTGGAGAATGTTTTTGACGATTACATTTTGAATTCCTCGATCGGCAAAAGCCTGGAGGCGGCGCCCCGTTGTGCGGAAGAAAGCGACATCCTTCGTCGCCAAGCCCTGGATCTTTTTGCCCGCTATCGCCAGTCTTTGACGGCCATTCACCGGAAGCTGGGAGGTCTACGAACCCAGGAAGTGATGGCCGATCTTGAAAAGGCCGAGATGGAATACCTGAATCATGCGGAGCTATCCGGCAATAAAGTGTGGATAGAAAAGTTGCTGCAATATTACTACGATCCAATGTATCTGGGATCTTTGGATCGGCGCCATGTGACGGTCCTGTTCAAGGGAACCCGCGCTGAGGCGGAAAAGTTTCTGCTAAGTCAGGTCTGAACTTAGCCTCATTTCTCTGCGCGTTATCTATTTGAAAATAATAGAAACGAGCGCAAGATAAAACCTTTAGTATTTAAAACAAAACCCCTTAAGAGGAGACAGCATGAATAAATTGGTCCTTGGTGGTCTGGTTGTTGCGGCGATGGCCTTCACAACAGCTTGCCAAAAGAAAGTTAAGCTCGACACTGATATGAAAAAAGCGAGCTATGCTATCGGTCAACAAATCGGTGGTAACTTGAAACAACAAAACATCGACTTCGATGCAGATGCATTGGCGATGGCTTTGAAAGACGCAGCAGCAGGTAAAAACGAAATGTCTAAAGAAGACATGCAAGCTGCTATGATGAAACTTCAAGAAATGGCGATGAAAAAACAACAGGAACAAGCTGAAGGCAATGCTAAAGCTGGTAAAGACTTCCTGGAGAAAAACAAATCTGCAGCGGGCGTGAAAACAACTGCTTCCGGTTTGCAGTACATCGTTGAAAAAGAAGGCACTGGCGCTTCTCCTAAAAAAGAAGACGTAGTAAAAGTTCACTACAAAGGGACTTTGACTAACGGTGAACAGTTCGACTCTTCCTACGATCGTGGTCAACCTGCTGAATTCCCAGTTGGTGGCGTGATCCCAGGTTGGACAGAAGCTCTTCAGTTGATGAAAGTTGGCGGCAAAGCCAAGCTTTTCATTCCACCTGAGCTGGCTTACGGTCCATCCGGTCGTCCTGGCATTCCGCCAAACTCTGTACTTGTTTTCGACGTTGAGTTGATCGACATCGTTAAACAAGACACTAAAAAGAAAAAGTAATTAATGTTCGACATTAACAAAGACCCTTTTGAGCATTTTGACCGCCTGATGAAAGAGGCGGTCGCAAAGCAGATCCCGGAAGCCAACGCCATGTCGGTGGCGACCGTGGATGAAAAGGGTGTGCCCTCCGTGCGCATCGTCTATCTTAAAGAGGTGAGCAAGGGGGGCTTTGTTTTTTATGGGAACTACAATTCTCATAAAGGCAAAGACATCGAGACAAATCCCATTGTCTGTCTGAATTTCCACTGGCCCGCGATCTGGCAACAAATCCGCATTACTGGTAAAGCTGAAAAAATCTCGGCGGCAGAAAGTGACGCTTACTTCGCGACACGCGCCCGCCTGAGCCAAATCGGCGCCTGGGCAAGTCATCAAAGTGAAGAAATCCCGGACATTGAGTGGTTGTCCCGTCGGGTTCAAGAATACGAAAAACAATTCGAAGGCCAGGTTGTACCGCGCCCGCCACACTGGGGCGGATGGAGAGTCATCCCAACCGAAATCGAATTCTGGTTCGGCCTGAATGGCCGTCTGCACGAACGTTACATCTACCAGCGCACCTCAGATGGCGGCTGGAAGACATTCTTGCGAAGCCCTTAGCTCCTTCTTTTAAATAGAAAGCCCCTACCTGCCCCCTCGGCTGCGAACAGTCCTCGCGGACGCCATCCCGTTGGGATGAGCTGCTGCGGAACTTGCCGATGGGACAGGTAGGGGCTTTCTATTTAAAAGAAGGGCGTCAGACCTTGTACTTTGTCGACGCCCCCAAAAAGGTGCCTGGTGATTTTTTACTTAGCTTTGTGTCAAATGTCCGTGGGGCGGGCAGTTGATTACTTTACTTGCATTAAATATTTGTCCAGGCGGTCTTTGTTCATGGCGAAGGTTTTGGCCAGTTCTTTGGCTCTGTCTTGCGCCTCTTTGAGGTTGGTTGGGTTGCCTACTTGGATGACGCCGACCATGGCCATGGGCAGGTGGGCTTTGCATTCGTAGACATAGACACCCTCTTCGCTGACTTTGATTGTCAGGGGTTTGTTTGATGGGGCGCTGAAGGCTTTGGCGCTTTTTGGGATCACCACAGAAGACACGTCATGGGCAGGGTCGGTGGGGACGAACTTGATGGTGTCGCCTTTGGCGGCCTTCAGGTAAGCCGGTTCGAAGACCATGATGCCCTCTTTGCCGTTGTTGAGCATTTTGATTTCGTGAGTGGCGGCATTGGCCGCCAGGGCGCCATTAAGCAGGATTACAGTCGCAATAAGTTTTAGATTTCTTTTCATAGAACACCTCTTTCATAGGGGGGATTTCGCTCTTGTTTTTTGAGTTGGTCAAAGCTGTATTCTTTCTTTCATGATGAGCATCATGGTGCTTCCGAATATTTTTTTCGCCCAGGAATCAACCCGAAAAATATAGCAATGAGTAGCTAGGTCCCTAAGTAAGGGAGTGCGTGTATTTGAGTAAGGATCGCTTTTTCGCACGAGCGGCAATTAACCAGCGGATAGGATTTCAGAAAATTGAATGTGACATTGATTTCATGTTTTGACCCTTTTGGCATGTGATGAGGCTGCCGAAAGAGTTAGCACTATGGTGCGACACTTCGGAACGTTCATGATTTTGTGTCTCTTTTTTGGACCGTTGACGTTGTCTGCGGCTCCGCAATTTCTGACTTATCAGGGGCGGGTGCTTAAGAACAACGGTTATCCTCTTGAATATGAAAATGTCAGTTTTAGTTTTGAAATCACAAATCCGGACGGGCTTTGTGTGATTTACCGTGAGCAGGTTAATGGCATCAACATGGTGAACTCCGGAGGAGTTTTCGATGTCGCGATTGGTTCAGGGGCCCGGCAGTATCCGGCGGATGCGGGATTTAATTTGCTCGATACCTTTAATAATGCGACTCCTTTTGTTTGTGATGGCGGCAGCCTTTATTCGCCAGCCTTCAATGACGGGCGTCGTTTGCGGGTGAAATTTCACGATGGAACTGGATGGAAGACAATCACGCCTGATTCCGTGATTCGCACAGTTCCTTATGCCGCTTATGCGTCTTCCGCAGCGAAGCTGGGGGCCTATTCAGCTTCTGATTTTTTATTGAAGAATGTTTTGCCTGTGTGTGGTTCTGGATCTTTCCTTTCCTGGAACGGAAGTGATCTTGTGTGTGAAGGTGTCAGTGGTGCCAGTGGCGGTACTGTGACCCAAGTGTCTTCCGCCAACTCTTATTTGACGGTGGCCAATGGAACTTCAACACCACTTTTGACGTTGAAGGTGGGGACGGTCAGTGGGACCGTTGCGGCCGGTGATGATGCAAGGCTCACGGATGCGCGCACTCCGAAAGGGGCGGCTGGAGGAGATCTTTCAGGCACCTATCCGGCGCCTTCCGTGGTGGCCTTGCAGGGAGTTGCGGTGTCGAACTCGGCACCGGCTTCTGGAAATTACCTCAAGTACAATGGTGCTCAGTGGGCACCGGCTGGAATCAATACCAGTGATGTTAATGGGCTGTCTGCGGCACTGAGCACATATCTGACTCAGTCCGCATTTAATGCGGCGGTCAGTTCTGCCAGTTGTGGTGCGAATCAGGCGGCTTATTGGAATTCTGTATCCTCTAATTTTCAATGTCAGACAATCAACGTGGGTGTGACCACAGTGTCGGGAACCGCGGGGCAAATTGTGGTTAGTAACGGCAGCACAACGCCAACATTGTCTTTGACCAGTGTCGGTACCAGCGGAACTTATTTTAAAGTGACGACGGATGCACAGGGGCGCGTGACTGCGGGGCAAAGTTCACTGGTCAGTGCTGACATTCCGGCACTGAGTTGGACGAAGATCGCTTCGGATCTTCCCACCACATTGGCGGGCTATGGTATCACCAATGCAGTGACCAATGTCGCAGGAACGCCCAGTCTGCAAACAGGTTTGGATGCAAGTAAACCCGCGGTTGGTACTGCCGGTCGTTTGTACGTGGCCAGTGATACCAAACGAATCTATCGCGACACGGGAAGTGTGTGGGATCTTATAGCCTCTGCGGCGGGCGCCGGTGGCACTGTCACCAGCGTGGCCACAGGCACGGGTTTAACTGGTGGACCGATTTCCACGACAGGAACCATCTCGTTGGCGAACACCGCAGTGACGGCGGGCTCGTATGGTTCTGCAACGCAGGTGCCGACATATACGGTGGATGCTCAAGGCCGATTGACGGCGGCTTCCAACGTCACGATTTCCGGAGTGAGCCCTGGTGGGGTCGCAGGTGGAGATCTGACTGGTACCTACCCGAATCCAGTTCTGACTGCGACGGGGGTTGCGGCCGGGACCTATCCGAAAGTCACCGTTGATGCCAAGGGACGGGTGACGGCTGGCGCGGCCCTTGCGGCTGCGGATATTCCTGCACTGGATGCTTCAAAAATTACGACCGGCACCTTTGCCGCCGCAAGAATGCCGGCGTTCACGGGAGATGCAACTTCCGTGGCGGGAGCCACGGCGTTGACACTGGCGGCTTCGGGTGTTTCGGCAGGGACTTATAAATCTGTCACTGTGGATACCAAAGGGCGCGTGATCGCGGGGACGAATCCGACAACTTTGAGTGGTTATGGCATTACTGATGCTGTGACCAATGTCGCCGGAACTCCCAGTGTGCAAACAGGTTTGGATGCAAGTAAACCCGCGGTTGGTACTGCCGGACGCTTGTACGTGGCCAGTGATACGAAACGAATCTATCGCGACACGGGAAGCGTGTGGGATCTTATTGCCTCTGCAACTGGTTCTGGCGGCACGGTCACCAGCGTGGCCACAGGCACAGGTTTAACTGGTGGACCGATTTCCACGACGGGAACCATCTCATTGGCGAACACCGCGGTGACCGCGGGAGCCTATGGTTCCACGACGCAAGTGCCGACATTCACTGTGGATGCTCAAGGCCGATTGACGGCGGCTTCCAACGTCACGATTTCCGGAGTGAGCCCGGGTGGAGCCGCGGGTGGAGATTTGACTGGCGCCTACCCGAATCCAGCTCTGACTGCGACGGGGGTTGCGGCCGGGACCTATCCGAAAGTCACCGTTGATTCCAAGGGACGGGTGACGGCTGGAGCTACGCTTGCGGCTGCGGATATTCCTGCACTGGATGCTTCAAAAATTACGACAGGAACCTTCACGGCAGCAAGGATGCCGGCATTTACCGGGGACGCAACATCAGTGGCAGGGGCCACCGCATTGACACTGGCCGCCTCGGGAGTGACGGCTGGGACCTATCCGAAAGTGACGGTGGATACCAAAGGCCGTGTGACGGCCGGCGCGGCCCTTGTGGCTGCGGATATTCCAGCACTGGACACCTCCAAATTGACGACGGGAACTTTACCGATTGCACGGGGCGGAACCGGTTCGACAACTGGATCAATTACTGGTTCTGGAGCACTGACTTTTGCTGCAGGAGGGACGAATCAGAACATCGTATTAACCCCCAGTGGTACTGGCAGAACGGTGTTGAATGGAAATGTAGGCATAGGAACCACAACACCCGCTGCAGATTTGGAAATCAAAAGAGCATTTGGAGCGGGGGGGCATATTCGAATCGGGGATGGCTATGATGCCAATTCTTTTGCATCCCTTGGGTATTCAGCCTACGGGGCCAACCTGATTATTTCGTCAGGGTCTTATTGGAACGGAAGTGATTGGCAGGCCACCCACACTTCAGCTTCGCATGTCTCTGTTGGGCCTGACGGGGTGATGTTTAAAAATACCAAGGGTCTTACAATTGGTGGCTCTGATCCCCTTAAAAACATGGTGCTGATTGGGGGCACGCAGAATCGATTGGAAATTTATCCACAAGCAGCGACAGTCGAAGGTGGGGAAATCTATCTGCAAGCTGCGGGAAATGCCGGGGCGACGGCAGATGTGTCATTGGATAACTATAACAACAGATTCCGTGTGATTGTCGGCGGGGCTGAACAAATGGTTGTGGCAAGTTCGGGAAATGTCGGTGTGGGGCAGACAAGTCCATCCTATAAGATGCATGTTAATGGGACTGTTGCCGGCACCGCGGCTTATGTGAATACTTCCGATGAAAGACTTAAGAAGAATATTTCTGTGATACCTGGAGCTTTGGAAAAAATCCTTCGTCTGAATGGTGTGTACTTTGACTGGCGCCAGGATGAATACCCTGAATGGAATTTTGAACAGCGACACGATGTGGGGGTCCTTGCTCAGGAAGTGGAAAAAGTTTTTCCTGAAGCGGTTCGCACTGACGAAAAAGGTTATAAAGCTGTGGCTTACAGCAAGCTGGTGCCGCCCTTGATTGAAGCAACCAAAGAAATCAACGGAAAGTGCGAGATGAACGTGGCGCAGATCCGCGATTTGCAGGATAAAGTAACTGTCCTTCAAAAAGAAAATGAAGAATTAAAAAAGCGCTTAAGCGCCATTGAAGAAAAACTCAACGGGGCCCTCTGAGGAGGGCCTTAAATTTTCAACGATCTATTGATGGATGTTGTCGATGTCCGAGATATCAAACACCTCTATGCCATCATACAGCAGGACGTAGAGATAGTTTCCTTTAATGACAACAGCCTTGGAATTCGCCCCGCCGAACAGGGTTTTGTTCATTGTGGTTTTCAGAGTTGGATTCAAAGGATCAGTGACATCAATGACTTCCACGTGGCCGGAGTCGGCAACAAAGACGTAATTACCTTTCTTGGCAAGTGAGATCGCGGTCCCCGCAGTGTCGTAGGTGGCAACGGCTGTCGGGCTTGCCGGGTTGGATACGTCAACCACCTGCAGTCCGGCGGTCCCGTCGGCCAGGTAGGCATAGGTGCCATCCAAGATCGCATGTCGGGCAGATCCTGGAGAATTGTAGGTTCCACTGAGGCTGGGGGATGTCGGGGTGCTGATGTCAAAAACTCTTAGACCGGTTGAACCGCTGGCAGCCAAAAGCATGTTTCCGCTGACTGTCAATTCCATCATGCTTGCATAAGACGGAGATGCCACCTGCAAGATATTGGCCGGATCTGCAACGTTATAGATGCCCAGAAAAGATCCTTCGATGGTGTAAAGTAAAGAACCCTTCTTGGCGAGAGCGTTGATATAGCCTCCGGTGGCACTGAATCGGGCGCTGCTTCCTAAAGAAACAGGGTTTGCAGCATCTGTGATGTCGATTGTGCGAATGAAATACTGGTCGGCGACGTAAAGGATGTTGTTTTCTTCAATAGGGGCTGCAACGACAGACATCGAGTTGATGCGACTTGTGAACTCGGGTCGCAAGGGATTGGAATTGTTCAAAGTGACGATACCCATGAAAGAGTCCGGCAGATAGATGTGACTTGCGCCAACAGTTATTGAGTTCACACTCATCAATGAAAGGGGGTTTTCCATTCTCAGATACTTTCGAGAACTGGAATTCAGTATTCTCAGACCGGTTTCTTCGTCAGCGATATATACGGTGCCGCTCAGGGAAGTGATTCCCAAACACCCTCCCAGAAGGAACGAGTCGATCCGTACGGGACTTGTCGGGGTTGCAAGATCCCATTCGTGCACACCCACGTCATAGTTGCATGAATAAAGCTTGTTTCCCAGGATCGTCATACTTTCCGGGGTGTCTGTTTTGGTGTCCTTGCTGATAAGAGTTGGCGCCGCGGGATTACTGATGTCGAGGACACCAAGGCTTTCGCTGCCACCGACGTAGATCAGAGATCCCGACTTAATCAGGCTGTAAGAAGTCGCCGTGCCGCTGGGATAAGTGTACGAGCCGACCACAGTGATACTGGCCGGATTTGAAATGTCTATAATTCTTAATGTGGTTGCTCCGGCCAGATAGGCATAGTTGCCTTCCACTATGATATCGTTGGCGGTGTAAGCATAGGTCCCAGCAACGGCCGGTGCCGCAGGGTTGCTGACGTTGTAAATGTAAAGGGCCCCTGAATATGCTAGGTACACAAAGTTTCCGGACTTCGCAATTTGTCTGGCTGAGCTTCCGTTGTCGATGTTGCCGATATCAGCCGGGCTGGCCGGGTTGCTGACATTCAATATCTTCAAACCAGAGTTGTTCATAGCGGCATAAACGTAAGTACCGTCATAGATCAGCTCCCGGCTGCATCCGGATTCGGTGGTGCTGAGCAGAGTTGGTTTGGCAGGATTGCTGATATCCACCATCAAAAGGCGGCCCCAGTCGTTTTCGCAAACGGCGGCAATGGTTCCAACAACAGAGACGGAGTTGACCCAGGATCTTTGGGGTCGATAGGCATAGGGAACGTGAGGCTGCGCCGGGTTTGAAACATCGACCGCAGTAATGCCATATGTTTCAACTGCCATGAAGATGTGGGTGTCATTGCTGGCAAATCCATAGGGCTCGCCCCACCAGCGGGTGGTGTAAGGGGTCGCAACCCCTTTAAAAACTGGAGTCGCCGGAGTCGAGATATCATAGACTGTTATGCCGTCGTAGAAGTCCATGGCAAAAAGATAGTTGTTTTTGATTTCGATCTGAGTAAAGGCATTGTAGTAATTGTACTGATCATAAAAGTTGGTCACCAGTGCAGGGGCAGTCTTGTTGGTGATATCCAGAATGGTGATATTGTCCCAATCCACGGTTACAAAGGCATGGCTGCCTTTGACTTTCACATCCATGGCATCACCACCCACATTGTAACTGCCAATTTGCGTGGGGGTGGACGGGGTTGAAATATCAAATATCTTTACTCCATCCCACTGGTCGGCAAGATATAGATAATTGCCATCAATGCTCGCAGAAAGAGCCACGCCCGTTGTGTCGATAGTTGTAACCAAAGTGATATTGCCCGGATCGGAAAAATCAATCACGCGCAAGCCGCTGGCGCCGTCCGGAACATAGGCAAGACTGTTTTTGACAGCTACTCTTTTTGGAGCTGTTAAAGTCACGGAAGATCTGGCGACCGGACCTGCGGGATTTGAAATGTCAAAAACCTCCAGAATTCCGTTGTTGTAACTGACAAAGGCCAGATCATCGACCTTCGTAAGTTTGCTCACTGTATAGGTTTTGAAAGAGTTGACCTCAACCGGCGTGTAGGGGTCCGTCGCATCCAGGATGGTCAATCCTTTTCGCCCCCCGGATATAATGTAACTTCCCGATATAAGAACATCATATTGAGTGCGACCGTAGCCCCAACGATCAATCTTGTCACTGATGATTGGAGCCGGAGGGGTCGGACCTGGATCCTCACTGCCGATGTCCGCTTGTTGAACTCGGCGAAAAAGTTCGGCATTCACAAGGCCACAAGATGTGGTTAACAGAAGAAGACAGTTGATGATGATTTTCCAAAACGTTCTCATAGAGAACCTTTCGGCTTCTGAGTTCTTCTCTAAAGCAAGTGTGCAACAGATTCCGAATTATATTCTTATATATTTGTCATGAACTTGCCTTGTTTTGAGGCGTCTTCTCTTGCGCTAGGGGGTATAGGGGCGACAAGCCAGTCCTACTTCATTCAAATGGGATTGCAGCTCCAGGGATTTTGACTGGACGGGTTTTGCAGAGGCCAGTAGGGCCGTCAAATAGCGGACCTGCACGGTGTTGTTACTCCAATGGGGATTGAGAATCTGATTGCGCAGCAGGATTTCATGCAACACCAAGGTCGCCTGTTGAAAGGCGTCCATTTTTTTCCACAAATCCAGATTGATGATGTAACGGGGCTGATTCGTGCTGAAGCGGGTTTTAAGCTGAATGGCCACCTGTTTTTTCTGGCAGTTCTTGGGTACCACGAAAGAAGTTTCATCATCGACTTCCCGGAACTCATGGTTTTTTACATACTGGAACTCACTCCAGAAACGAGGGTCGTTGACGTAGCTCATCAGGCACTGGTGGAGTTCGGGAGTTTTTTTACGGAGGGGGCGCAGCAGATCTTCCACCGCGTATTCAATTCGGTATCCGTGAGAAATTCGCAGTCTGTTTTCTTCAGGGTGAATGTCAAATCCGTACAGTACGTTTCTTTCAAGGATGTCCAGCACCTGAGGTGCCTTGTCGGGGCAAAGGATGACGTCTCCGCCGTTACAAAGCTCGTCGCCAGCTTGGGATAGGGAAGCAAAAGAAAGTGCCACAAGCAGGCCGATGACAGGTGTTAGAATTTTCATTTGGAAGCCTCCGTTATTTTGCTAAGTGGAACAAGTTGCAGGCCCAGAAGATAAACTTCCGTGGCGGGGGCGGTCTCTTCCAGCAGTGCTGCCATCTTCCGTCTGAACAGACGGATCTCTTCTTTGGCTTCGGGAAGTTTGTCCGGATTGATGGCCATGACCATGTGGGAAATATCGCGAAATTCGACCGGCACTTTTTGCAAGGCCTTTTGGCTTTGCTCCATCATTTGATGATGCATGTTTCTTAATGTGGCACTGGGAATCTGAGCAGATGTGGTGACAAATCCGCTGGTGCGGCGATAGCCGGACTCTTCCTGTACTATGAGGCGCAGTCGAAGCATGCGGCGCAGGGCCTGATACACGTCCTTTTCGGTAATTCCCAGTCGTTGAGCAAACCAAGCGGGGTTGCGGTGGCCGCCATCTGTTTTGATCAGATTTAAAATAGCCAAGTGGTACCAGTTCTGGATGACTTGAAGTTCGTCTTCGCTAAGAACCCGGTCGGGGCGAGTGGGGTTGGCGGTGCCAGCCTTCATAAGAGATTCTGGGGGAGTGATGTTCAGGGCCAGAGCAATCTTGTTGGCGTAATAGACCGTCAGAGGTCTGCGCCCCTGAAGAATTTCAGAAACTCGGCCCGGGGGGATCTTCGCACGCAGGGCCAGGCCTCTTTGAGAAATGCGCCGGGTTTTGAGTTCAAGCCGAACTTTGTCCAAATATTCCAGAGTGTCCAAACATGCTCCCAAGGTTCTGCTAAGGATCGAAAATATAAGGGAAAGCCGTTAAAAAGTGAACAACTCTCTGTTGTTTTGGCACGATTGAGCCCATGGATGATCAGATTGTGTTGCAACTGAAACGAGAATTTGCGCGCCGCCGCGCAAAAAACCCGCGCTATTCTTTGCGCTCGTTTGCAAAGTCTTTGGGTGTTTCTGTCAGTGTGGTGTCGCGTTCTCTGAATGGAGAAACAGTTCCCGGCCCTCGCAACAGCAAAATCATCGAAGAAGCCCTGGCGAAAACAGCAGCCAAGAACAGTTGAACTTCCGGCAATTACTTCTTGGAAGAGCGCAGATCCTCGCAGGTCAGGGCCCAGATCTCCATGTCCTGCCACTTTTTATGAACCAGCAGGCGGCGTTTGCTTAAGCCTTCTTTGCGCATTTTCAAAGCCTTGGCGACCTTGATGGATTTTTTGTTCGTCGGCGCGATGCCGGCTTCCACCCGGTGAAGTTTCAATTTTTTAAAAGCGATGTCGATGCAACCGCGGGTGGCCTCTTGGGCAAAGCCATAGCCCCAATAGTTGTTGAAAATACGATAGCCGATATAGGCGTTCTGGAAAATCGCGCGGGAAATATCCATCAGGGTGACAAGACCAATCAGCGTGCCGTCGTCTTTCAAAAACACACCGAAAGAATAAAAGTGATCACGTGCGCGCTGGTCTTTTTCAGACTTCAGAAGCTCTTTGAATTTTTTAAGGGTCAGTTCACTCTCGTCCCAGTTCGTTTCATCCCATTCATTTTGCGGAGGACGCATACTGGAATAGGCCTGCACCCAGTTTTCATAATCAGTGGCTTCCAGGGGGCGCAGGATCAGGCGGGATGTTTTTTTAACGATGGGCAGATCTATAGACTTCATTGCTGACGAGTCTAAGCGGGATGCGCTCCAGGTTGCAATAGTAATAGGTCAGATTGTGCGAGCTTTTCACCACGGCGGTGTGAGGTTCGTGGCCAATCATTTTTACGGTGATTTTGACCGGATGGTCCTTTTTGATTGCGACCAGTTTTGGGGTGAAATAGTTGGTTCTTTGGCCTTCAACCCAGATCTCGGCACCTTCTTGTTCAGACACGACCATGCACAGGCACATATCAGGTTTTTCGAGGCCCAGGAGTTCTTTGAGATTCTTAAACCACGTCATAAAACGCCCCCAACGAATTGCCAGAGGGTTTAGCACGGCTTTCTTCGCAATTTCCAGCCAAAAACTGAAAACTGGACCAGGTAATGTTCAAAAACGAATTAGGAACAGCAGGGAATTAATGCAGCGCCAAAGGAGCGATCAAATAGAACTCTGGCACTTCCACCGAGAAGCTTTCGCCGCTTTCGCCGACGAAGAAATAACGGCCCACCATGCTGCCGGTGGACGTCGTCAGCGGGCAGGCGCTGTCGTATTCAAAGGTCTGACCCGGTTGAATTTTGGGCTGTAATCCGACAACACCGGGGCCACGAACTTCTTCTTTTTTGCCCAAAGCATCGGTAATGATCCAGTGACGGCTCATCAGCTGGGCAGGAGTGGTGCCGGTGTTGGTGATGGCAATTTTATAGGCAAAGAAATGGTAGCCTTCAGACGGGCGCGACTCTGTTGGTACATAGACCACTTTCGCAGTGATTTGGAAATCCGGGATCGAAGTTTTTTGCATTGCCATAGTGACATTCAGGATAAATTTGACCGTGAAAAACGTCAATATGTTGGCTTCTTATTTCAAAGGAAGCTTCTCAATTTCGAACACCAGCGGATAATGATCCGAGGGGAGACTTAATTTGGCATCCATATTGCGGGGAATGTCGTGAGCCATGCCGAACTCATCTTTGTACCGATGCACATAAGCTGACGCCGGCTTCAGATAGGGGTGCAACAGAGGTGGGATAAAAACAAAATCAATTTGTCGTCCGTCGGCCCGCGAGGAGTTTCGGACTTGATAGAAGGTCGCTCGCTGCTCGGCTTCCAGTTGCGCCACTTCCAACACGTCGCGCAGTGAGGTGAGGGTGTAAAGGTCTTTAAACTCCTCATCCGTTCCGGTGATGCTGGCGTTTCCGTTAAAGTCCCCGGCGACCATGACGGGCACTTGCGGATGGGTCTTTTCCAGTTCCTGATAGATTTCGATCAAAGTGCGCAGCTCGGCCTGACGGCGCTCAAAACCGTTCGGATCGATGCGTTCTGGATCCAGGCGGGATTTTAGGTGCGTCAGCAGGATGATCATGAAGGGTTTGTCTCGGTCAGTTTTGAAAAGCTTCAGCTCTACGACATCCCGGGAAAACTTGTGGCTGGTGGTGATCTTGCCGCCCTTGACCGGATAGCCGTGGGTCAGGCTTTCGCGTTCGTGCGGGTACAGGTAATTGATCAGGCGGTGCTTGTTGGATTGAAGGTCAAAATAGAACGGCAGTCCTTTGCGGATCAAAAAACCCACGTCGATATTGCGTTCCGAGTTTCCTTCAATCAGACAAGGGGAATAGGCCTCATCCATAAAGAGAAGGTTGAAGTTATTCAGTGACTCCAAACCGCCCACTTCGCACAGCATGATGATGTCGGCATTGATCTCTTTCAGGGCTTTGGCGATATCCTGAGTCTTTTTCAGGGGTTTGTTTTCATAAACCGAGGTGGACAGACGCTGCCAGTGAGCTTCTTTCAGGTTCAGAGCATCCTTGGAGGGGATTCCATCAAACATCAAAAACAGGTTCTCTGCATTGAGTAAGCAAAATTTTAGGTTTGTGGTCTCTGTCCACGTCATATTATGATTCTACGGAATATCACCCTAATCACAAACTAAAAGTGAGGATTTAAAGTGGCTAAAAAAGCGACTCCAGCAGCAAAGGCGGCGGGGAAGCTTCAATTCCATTCCTGGATTGAAACTTTCGACTTCGGAAAAGAACTTAAAGTAAAAAATGAAATGACAGGCTTTGTCTATTTCCTGGGAGTGGATGACTCTGCAAAGTTTGCTTCTTTGATTGAAGAACACGCGTTGGAATGGCAGGCAAAGTCCCTGAAACAGAACGACCGTGAGGTCGTTTATTTCGCAGGAAGCAAGGGCCCGGTTTGGATTCTGCGCCCGCGTAAAAAAGCGAGTGTTGGCCATGACGGTCTGATTGATGAAGCGGCTTATTCCTGGGCCCGCGATCAGTTCGGAACTTTGGTAAGTCAGTTGAAAGCACACCACCTGAAAGGTGTTCAAATGGAATTCCATGGCACCGAAGGGGCTCAGGATCTGGGCGCCTTGGTGGGGATGGATGTGGCAGTTTACAACTTCCGTCAGTTTGTTGACGGCAAGCAACTGACCGATCTGCCAAAAGTGGCTTTGAGAAAATCCCTGGGGTCCTGGGACAAGGCTGTGGTGAAGGATGCGATGCTGCGTGCCCGCGCGGTGAACGTGGCCCGTCACATGGTGAACTTGCCACCGAACGATCTGAATCCGAAATCTTTCGCGGAAATGGCGACCAAACGCCTGGGCTTCCCGAAAAACACCAAAGTCACTGTTTGGGACACCAAAAAACTGGTCTCTGAAAAAATGGGTCTGCATGTGGCCGTGGGGCAGGGCGCGGAAAACGGTCCTTGCATGGTTCATTTGAAATACCGCCCGGCGAAGAAGTCTTCTTTGAAGCCGGTGGCCTTTGTCGGTAAAGGGATCACCTTTGACACGGGCGGTTTGGATATCAAACCAAGCTCTGCAATGCGCCTGATGAAAAAAGACATGGGTGGCGCGGCCAGCGTGATTGCTCTTGCTCAGTGGGCAGCGGAAAGCAACTATCCGGGGCCTTTGGATTTCTATCTGGCGTTGGCTGAAAATGCGGTGGATGGTAAATCCTTCCGCCCGGGCGATGTGATCACGGCCCGCAGCGGGATGAAAGTTGAAATCGACAACACTGATGCCGAAGGCCGTTTGGTTCTGGCGGATGTTTTGGATGTGGCCTGCACCCAAAAAGGTGCGGAAGAAGCGGAGCTGGTGATTGACGTGGCGACCCTGACGGGCGCTATCAAGGTGGGCCTAGGGGCCGAAATCGCGGGTCTGTTCTCGAACGATGATGAACTGGCTTCTGCTTTGACTAAAGCGGGGCAGCGTTCCGGGGACCTGAACTGGCGCATGCCTTTGTTTGAAAAGTACTGGGGTGACCTGTCTTCACCATTTGCGGATTGTAAAAACTCCGGTGGTGGATTCGGTGGGGCTATCACGGCGGCCTTGTTCCTGCAAAAATTCGTGCGCGGAAAGAAGTGGGCGCACTTGGATGTGTATGCGTGGACGGACAAAGCTCATGGGGCTTTGCTTGCCAGCGGCGGCAGTGGTCAGCCGGTTCAGTGTCTGATTGAGTTCCTGAACTCTCGCGTGTCCAAGTAATTTTATCTTGAAAAAGTATGTAAAAAGCAGCGTGCAGAAATGCCGCTGCTTTTTGTTTTTGGGGGCACTCTGACACCGAAAGCGTTGGCCCTGATCTTGCTCTAGTTGTTTTCACCTTCTTCGATGGGGCGAAGAGGTAAAACACCTGGGGGTCTTTGTGATGTCACTTATTAGAAATTCTTTGGTATTGGGTCTGTCTGCTGCCTGTTTCCTTTTTGCTAACAGCGCAGGCGCGCAGGAACGTGGTCAGGAACGCTCTTTGGAGCGCATCCGCATCCTTGAAACCCGCGTGAATCAATTGGAGGGCATTATCAGCCAGATCAACCAGCGCGTTTCCAATCTGGAGTACAATCAAAGACCGGAACCTTACCCTCCGGTGGCTGCGGAGGTGGCCTGCATGGTGACCGACACCGGATACAGCAAAGTCTTTTTAGGTAAGGGGCGTATAAAGCTTGAAGCGGAAGCTGCGGCTCGCGAAGCCTGCGGCAAAGCGGTTCATTCCAGCTACTGTCAAGGGGCGGTGAAGTGCTCTGATCCACGTCAGGATCGTCCGATTGCAGGCGCTATTTGTATGTTGACTGATACAGGTTACGCAAAAACTTTCAAAGGGGAGGGGAAATCATTGATAGAGGCTGAATACAATACTCGTAAACAATGTGGCGATCAGGTGCACCCATCTTACTGTGTGGGTTCCATCCGCTGCGAGACTTTCTAGGAATTTAAACTTAAAATTTGAAAGGACCTTCGGCCTCTATTTGAGGCCGAATAGTTTTTTGGATTTGATCAAATCGCGAGCGCTTGGCGGGACCAGTTGCTCCCATTTGGAATCGCCCGATTCAATCATCTTCATCACATCTGCAGAGTGCAAATAGTCGCCAGTTTCATCGCAGCCGGAAATGTCCACGATCTGCTTGTTTTCAATGAAATGAGCATAGATATGGCGCAGGTGCGGGGACGGGAAGAAGCTTTTCGCCGTCAGACACAGGTTTGGTGTCTTGTGCGGATAAATGTACAGTTTGGTTTTTTGCTCTAACAGTTTACCCAGGCCCTCTAGCAGGCCGCCTTGCAGGTTGCTGTAGTGCTCTTCAGTAAATAGTTTGTTCAGGTGGCTTGCCCCTACAACCAGCGCCATGAAGTGCGGGTTGTAGCGACGGATAAAGCGCTTTAGTCCATAGAACAGGAAGAAATTGGAAATCATAACATGCACTCCCTGACTGGTCAGGGTTTCTACGCGCTCCAGGAAATCCTTTTCATTGACGTTTCCGTCCGTGATCAGATTGTGCATGGTCAGTTCCATGATCGGCAGAACCTCCAGGGCCTTACCCTCGCTTTTCAGGACGTCGTCCTTCATCTGCTCAAGCCCTTTTTTCAGCACATCCATGTGAGTCACGGTCACCGGACGATAGGTTCCACGCTGAATCAATAGCGACTTGCCATAGATGGCGTCAGACACATTCAGGATCTCATTTTTCGGCGAGAACAAGATGGCTTCCGCCAGACCCCGGCGCACGAGTTCCAGATTCATCAGACGCACATCGAAGTGCTTCACGGCAGAACCCGAGAACTTGATAACATCAATGATGATCTGACCGTCTTTCAAGCCTTCCGCCAGCAGGGGAATGAAGTCCTCAGACTTGTCCAGATGATAGAACGCGCAGTTCAGAAGGTTCACCCCCAGGATACCCAGGGCTTCCTGCTGCTGCAGACGATGGCGATCCAGCATGCGCACATGCAGAATGATTTCGTTGGCCGGCCCGCCGGGTTCCGATTGGAAACGCACACCCATCCAGCCATGAGATTGTTTGTTGCTGCCGGAAGAGGCCGTCGCCACGGTGTTAGCCAGAGCAAAGAATCGGGAGGTGGCGCCACGCGGGCCAGTCAGGCGGTCGATCAAAAGACTGTATTCATGATCCAGCATCTTGTACAGACGCGGTTCGCACACGTAGCGGCCGTTGGCCTCTTTGCCATAGATGTCATCGCTGACAACCATGTCATAAGCGGAAATAGTTTTCGCAATTGTCTGGGACGCTTTACCGGCCTGGAAAAAGTGACGGGCCACCTCTTGTCCGGCGCCAATTTCCGCAAACACACCATAACGACTGGTGTCCTGATTGATACGACGGGCTTTGCTCAGGGTGTTTTCAGAAGAATCAGACATTACTTTTTCTCGCCTTCGTTTTTGTCGGCCTTCACCCAGCCGGTGATGGCAAGACTCATGGCTTTTTCAATCGGCATGTCCAGCGGAGTGATGCGATTTCTTGGGATCATCAGGGTGAATCCACCCAAACCATAGCTCATTGGAATATAAACAGCGACGCGGTCCCCGGCATTTTGTTCAATGGCAGGAACATCTTTGAAGCTTTCACGGGTCACAAGGCCCATGGCACGAATCGGGTTTTCACCTTCGCCAATATCGACCAAGACAACTTTTTGCAATCCGCCCGGACCGCCACCTTTTGAAAACAGATTCATTAGGTCGCGCAGGGGACTGTAGATGGCTTTGATGAAGGGAACTTTGGTCAGCTTTTGTTCGAGTTTCTGGAAGATACCGCCCGCCAGCAGGTTGTTCAGCATCAGACCCAGCAGAAGAATCAGAACAATCGTGATCAGGAAGCCCAATCCCGGGATATAGATAGGCAGAATTTGGCGAAGAGCATCCCCCAGGAAACTGTCTACAATCGCGACGCCAGCGTAAATGATATAGATTGTCAGTGCGATCGGCAAAAATGTAACGAGGCCCTGCAAGAAGATCTTCTGAAGTTGTTTCATAGCTAGATGTCCTGTTCTCTGATGACCTATCGGCATTAAATAGATATCAGCTAAGCCCGCGGTCTTCAAGTTCTGACGCTGTCTCACTGTGAGGCACAGAATAAAAATAATTTGTCTAAATCCTCCTCGACTTCCGGCCGAATAGTAACTGAGTGGAAAAGGAGAACCGGTGACGCCGATTCTAAGAGGTCTTTTTATTTCATTGATTCTGATTGGGTGGAATGCGGGGGCGCAGTCAGCTCCTGAAGTGGTTCCTGGCGAGTATCTGATCAAGTTCAAGGCCTCTTCCGGAGGACCTGGATTGGCGCAGAACAAGCTGCAGGGGAAAGCCAACTTTAAGGCCGCCTTCCCGGGCCTGGGTGTTTTCCAGGTTTCCATGAAGTCTGACATGGACGAAAAGGCCATGTTTGAGGCTTTAAAAAACGATCCGGACGTTGAGTATATTGAGCCCAACTTTGTTTTGAAGAAGAACGAAATCGAACCCAACGGTCCTGTAGAGCGTCTGTCCTATGAGGACGTCGTGGCCTCAGGCTATGTTTCTTCCAATCCTTCGGTTTATTCCCAGTCCACAGCCGATACTCGGGTTGCGGATTCCTGGGCTCAGCAGTCGCCTTTGGACTCCTCGCACGGCAAGGTGATCGTGGCGGTGGTGGATACGGGGCTGGACAAGGCCCATGACGTATTTAAGCCTTACAGCTCCGGCGGTACCGGAGCCCTGTGGATCAATCAGATTGAAGCCAACGGAACTCCGGGCGTGGATGATGACCAGAACGGTTATGTCGATGACATCAACGGCTGGAACTTTATTTCCAACACCGGAAATTTCTATGACGATGATGACCACGGAACCCACGTGGCGGGGATTGTCGTTGGAGCCGGGCAGAACATCTTTGCCCGTCCTCTGGCTGAATCCAAAATCCAGATCATGCCTTTGAAATTCCTGGGGGCAGGGGGCTCGGGCTCCACGGCCAATGCCATCAAAGCGATCTATTATGCTGTGAACAACGGCGCGCGCGTAATCAACAACTCCTGGGGTGGTTCAAGTTACAGCCGCTCTTTGCACGATGCGATCACTTATGCGTATGACCATCATGTGCTGGTGGTCTCTGCTGCCGGGAACTATGGCAGCAACAATGACTCAGCTCCGATGTATCCGGCCAACTACGATGTTCCAAGCAACATCGCGGTGGCTTCGACCTCCAAGTGGGATGACCGCTCGGGCTTCTCGAACTATGGCAGCTACACGGTTCACATTGGCAGTCCGGGTGAATACATTGAAAGTACCGTTCCAGGGAACGATACGATGAAAATGTCCGGAACCAGTATGGCTGCTCCGTTTGTGGCCGGCATGGCGGCTTTGGCTTTGCGTGAAGCTACAAGTCTTTCCGGTTATCAGATCAAACAACTGGTGTTGCAGTCCGCAGATCAGGTGTATTCCCTGAACGGAGTTGTTTCTTCCAGTGCGCGTATTGATGCTTTAAGTCTGCTAAACGGGGCGCAAAGCATGGCATCGACAATGGCCTCCCAGCCTTCGTACAAACCGTCTTATCTGTCAGAGCGAAGTGTCGCTTCTGACGGAGCTGCTGGCGGCGGCGGTTGTGGTCTGGTTCGCTCTGTTGTCAGCCAGGGCCCGGGCTCTGGTCAGGGCGGTGCCGGCGGCGGTGCTGCGGGTGTGGTGTTTGGATTGTTGATGGTGCCTTTGATCTTGTGGCAGGTTCTGCGTGCCCGTGATCCGAAAGCGCGCCGCAAACACGAGCGCTTCAAGATGAGTTCTGAAATCCGCGTTCAGGTCGGTGACCGTGAACTGGTGGGTTCTGTGAACACGATTTCCCAGGGTGGTCTGTCCTTCAATACGGATCAGGCTCTGGAAAAAGGCGGTATCGTCACCATGCGTATCCAAAGCCCGGATGGCCACGAAGTCATCGAGGTGCAGGGGCAAGTCGTGTGGTGCGAAGAAAACAAAGCCTACGGGGTGGCATTCGAAAATGCCCGAACCGGAACTCTGGCTATGATTCGAGATTGGACCAGCGGTTTAATCAAGACTTAGTGAGTGGTGAAAAATAAGAAATAAAAAGGGAGTCGAAAGACTCCCTTTTTATTGCTGCTATTTTTGCTGCGCTGTGGGCCTGAAAAAGAACCAGGAACCTTTTAGAGCAGGATGCCTGACAGGAAGAAGGAGGCGGCGGTGAAGTAAATCACCAAACCTGTGACGTCGACCAGCGTGGCAACGGCCGGGGCGGATGCGGAAGCGGGGTCAAAGCCGACTTTTTTCAGGATGAAGGGAAGCATAGAGCCTGAAATAGTTCCCCACAACACGACGCCCACGACGCTGGCTGCAACCGTCAGACCCACTTGCATGTAGTGGGCGGTGTACAGGGTTTCACGATTCGGCCACAGCATGATTCGAATGAAACCAATTGCTCCCAGCACCAGACCCAGGCAGGCCCCGGTCATGATCTCCCGACCCAGAACACGCCACCAGTCACGCAAACGCACTTCGCGCAGGGCAATCGCACGAATAATCAAAGTGGAAGCCTGAGAACCCGAGTTACCCCCCGAGCTGATAATCAAAGGAATGAACATGGAAAGCACCACAGCTTTGGACAGTTCATCCTCGAAGAACGCCATGGCGGTCGCCGTGAACATTTCCCCCAGGAAGAGGATCATCAGCCAGCCACCGCGCTTTTTTAACATCTCCAGCATCGAGATCTTCAGGTACGGAGCATCCAGGGATTCAACACCCCCGATTTTATGGATATCTTCCGTCGCTTCTTCCTGAATGGCCGTGGCCACGTCATCGAACGTAACGATACCTTTCATGATACCGTTTTCATCAACAACCGGGACGGCCATCAGATCCTGTTGCGAGAAAATGCGACCGATTTGTTCCTGGTCCATTTCAACGGGAACTTTCAGAACATCCGTGTGCATGATCTCGGCAATTTTCTTTTCCGGAGAAGACTGGAACAACTCACGGAAAGAAACCACACCCAGAAGCTTCTGGTCCGAGTCCAAAACGTAAGCGTAATAAATCGTTTCAACGTGGGTTTTCGCCTGAATGCGGATGTAGCTGATGGCTTCATCCACGCTCATGTCAGGGCGCAGACGCACGAAACGGGAACTCATCAAGCCCCCGGCGGCGTCTTCTGCGTAAGCCAGCAGAGCCGTGACTTCACGTTTGGTCTGAGGGTCCAGCAAAGACAGAATGTCCTCGCGGTGATCGCCACCCATTTCCTGGATCAAATCGGCCACGTCATCGGGGGCCAGCAGGCGGATCCAGGATCTTTTTTCAAGATGAGTCGCTTCTTCGATCAGTTCGGCCTGATCGTGGGTTTTAAGACTGAGGAAAAGCTCTTCGGCTTCGGTGCGGGGAAGGTCTTTGAATTTTTCACGGCGTTCAGCCGGACTAAGGGCAGACCAGCTCTCAGACAGACTGAGAACTGTGTCTTGATCCTGGACTTCGATGTTGTTCTGGTTGTTGTTGCTGTCCATGTCGCCCCACCAGTTTAAGAATTATGCTTTGCCCGATGAAATACCCCTTATCATCGGCAGGGGCAACCCTAATTGTTAGACCAGTTCTGTATTTTTAAAGCGAGGCAGCACTTCGGATGTCGGCCCCAAAGCTTTGATCTCGCCATTCTGTAACCATAAGATTCGATCACACTTTGCCAGTGTCGACAGACGGTGGGCAATGATGATCTGGGTGCGATCCGAGAAGAACTCTTCGGTCGCGCGGACCATGATTTCTTCAGACTGCGGATCCACCGAGCTGGTGGCCTCATCCATGATAACAATCGGGGCCTGTTGCAGCAGGCAGCGCGCCATGCACATAAGCTGACGTTCCCCCAGTGACAGGTTCTTGCCTCGTTCTTCAATGCGCATGTCCAAGCCGCCGGGCTGAGCCAGCACCCAGTCACGCAAGCCCACCTGTGCCAAAACAGAAAGAAGTTTTTCTTCGGTCAGGTTGCCTTCGATGTCCAGGTTAAAGCGCAAAGTCCCCTGGAACAGAATGGGTTCCTGGGAAATAAAGGCCATGGATTTACGATACAGATTCAGGTCGACGCCGTTGGCAGCCGCAGTCAGTTTAGGCTGATGCGTGTTGATGGCGATCTGTCCTTTGTCGATCGGGTACAGATAGAACAAGGCTTGGATCAGACTGGATTTGCCGGACCCGGTGCGTCCCACGATGCCCAGGCGTTCGCCGGCTTTTACGTCAAAATTGACACCTTTCAGGACCCAAGGAAGGTCTTCGCGATAGCGGAACCACACATCCTGCACTTGCACTGAGGCATTGCGTTCTTCGGTGAGGCGGCGGGTGGACAGGTACTTTTCAACACTCGGGGAATAGGTCGGATGCCCGGTCGCAAACGTGGCACTGGAAGGCAGCAAGCTGCCTTGTTCGATGTTCATGCGCATGTACTGATCCAGACGCTCAACGCCGATCATGGCTTCTTCAAACTGGGTCAACCATTCAAAGAACATCTGCACGGTGTTTCCGGAAAGCGCGATAAAGGCAAAGGCCACACCCACGGACCCCACCGTCGCCCAGCCTTTTTCAATCATAAAGTAAGCCGACACACCCGTCACCAAAAGCAGCAGGGCGGTCAGGCTGTTCATCTGCAGGGAAAAGCTCAGCAGGCTTTTTGTGGTGTCCATCTTTTGTGTCAGGAAGTGGCTGTCCAGGCGTTCAAAACGTTCACTGAAGGACTGCTGACGGCGGAATGAACGAATGGTGCTGGCCCCTTGGGTGGTTTCTGCAAAGTGCGCGATGCTGGGCGAGCGGCTGGCCGACAGTTCGCGACGGGCCGTGCGCAGTTTTTCCTGATTCAGTTTGTAAATCAGATAGTTCATCAAGGCGATAAAGACCACGAAGATCAGGTACACCGGATTGGCCACGGTGATCAGAATGATCATCATGGTCAGATCAAAGATGATCGAAATAAATTCGGCCAAAGGTCCCCCGAACAGACGGAAGACGTTGCCATAGTCACTGGAAAAACGCGTGATGATTCGTCCGGCCGGAGTGTTGTCAAAGAAACTCATCGGCAGGCGGGACGTGCGCAAAGTCACTTCATCATAGAATGAGGAAATCGCCTGAGCCGACAAGCGCGAAAAACTGACCCGGAAGGTCATCGTTAATATAAAACCTGTCACGGCCATCACGCCCAGCAGGGCGATCAACTGGGCAGAGCTGAGGCCCGACAAGATATTCTCTTTGCCAACGATGGAATCGACCCAATAGCCGATCACGTTGGTGTTTGCCAGCAGCAATCCACGTCCAGTGATTCCCAGAATCAGACACAGGACAATGCGCGTGAAGAACGGGCTGTAGGCAAATTTCAGGGTTTCATAAATGCTCTTGTTGTATCCGCCGTCTTTTTTCGTGTCACCGTCGCTCAGGTATTTGGCTTTGATAGGGGCACTAGACATGAGGCACCTCCGCTTTCTTTGCGGATTCTTTTTCAGTGGCTTCTTTGGCGACACTGGTGGTGTATTCGCGGAATTTTTCGTTGCGCGCCAGCAGTTCTTCGTAACTACCGGAATCAATAATCTGACCGTCTTCCATGAACAAAATACGGTCCACGCGGTGAAGCGCACTGAGACGGTGAGTCACCAGCAAACGGGTGCGGTCCGCCCAGGCACCCAGCAAGAGTTGTTCAAATAATTTATGTTCCGTATCGACATCCACCGCGCTCAGGCAGTCATCCAGCAGCATGATCGGGGCTTCGTGATAGTGTACTCGCGCAAGTCCCACACGCTGCTTCTGGCCCCCGGAAAGATTCACACCGCGTTCACCGATTTCAGTGTTCAGACCTTTTTCCACGCGCTCGGTGTCCAGGTCAAACTGCGCCAGACGCAGGGATTCCTCCACCATCGGATCCCGCTCGGCTTCGATGTCGTACAAGAAGGCCACGTTTTCGCGCAAGGTGGCGTTCATGATAAAGCCTTCCTGTGGGACATAGGCAAAGTGCGAACGAACATCATCAACAGAAATCTTCAGGGCGTTTTTGCCACCCAGATGATAGAAGTCAAAATGAGCCCCGGTTTCTTTTAGCAGCGACAACAGCAGCATGGATTTACCAGCACCCACTTCGCCAACAACGGCGACAAATTCCCCGTGAGCGATATCCAGATCCACATTGCGCAGGATCTTTCTTTGGGCCACAGTCAGATTCAAGCCGCGCACCTGCAGGGCGTACTTGTCGGCCAGCTCTGCCTGACGGCGCTCCTGGGAGTTTTCCGCGGTTTCATTGTTTTGTGTCGAGAAGAATTCTTCCAGACGGCGCAGGGACGTCCAGGAATCAAAGGCAAAAGTAAAGAACCACGGCATTTGACGGAAAGGGCGGGTCAGGAACACCGCCACAATCCAAAGCAGTGCCAAAAGTTCGCCACTGGTCAGGGTGTGCTTTGAATAGAACACCAAAGTTGCCAGGGCCACCACATTCAGGAAGAACGTGATGGAGGTGGAAATGGAGTTCATCATCTGACCGTTGGTGACCATGGAAACACGGTTGCTGGTTTCGATTTCACGTTTGGCGAAGATGTTGCTTTCAAAGTGATGGGTCCAGCTAAGAATGCGGATGGTGCGGATGTTCTGGATCCACTCATTCACCAGGCCAATGCGTTCCGCCGCCAGTTGTTTGAAATTAAAAAAGAACTTGGACTGACGAAATGCCATGAACGTGTTTAAGCAGGAAATCCCCAGCATCATCAGCACCGTGGGCCACAGAGGAATATCAAACAGCAGTGAAATTGCAAATGGCGCCAGAATCAGCGGGAATATCGTGGAAGCACCCGCGGGCAGGGTCTGATCCAAAAACACCGTGGCCCCTTGCACGTCCGTGGCGTACAGGGAAACAATTTCCCCCACCGGGCGGCCGCTCATGGTGTCGACACGCAAGTGCAGGGTTTTGTTGTAAAGACGTTTGGCAAAGACCTTTTGCATGTGCAGGGCCTCGCGAACACTCAGGAAGTTTGTCAGTTGCGAGAAAGCCTGGGCCAGCAAAACACAGAAGAAAGCGCCAATGATGTAAGACAGGGTGTGATCAAACTGGATGAAGTGCAGCTTGCTTTCGACTCCGGTCAACTGGTCGATGAATTCCTTCTGAAAGAAAGGACCCATCAAGCCCAGAACCGCCGCCACCAAAGAACAAATCAGAACCGTGATGCGGGCGTGAATGCGAGTGAAAACTACTTCTGCGAACAATGACTTCATGATGCGTCGTTCCTAAACCAGCCAGTCAGACTGAGCCGGGGTGAATGACTCTTTTCCACCTGATGGGGAAAGAGATCGCTGCGGAAAAGGACCAATGTTCCAAGGCGGGGTTGCACTTGCGCCAGCAGAAGGTTTTCATCTTCGGGGCTGTACAAACTCAGTTCTCCTCCGTCGCCTTTTTGCCAGTGGGCATTGAGGTAGAGGATGAAAGTGATCCGTCTTGCGCCGGAACCGCGGTGGTTGTCGATATGCTTATCATAACCTCCGCCGGGAGGATACAGGGCAAAGTGAGATTCAAATCTTTGGAGACCCAAATAAAAATTCTCATTCAGTTTTTGGCGCAGAACTTCAAGCTGAGCCAGGAACTGCTTTTGCAAATCCGAGCCCGTGTCCTGCTCCAGCCACAGAGTGAAATCACCGCGAATTTCCGCGTTCACCGTCTTGGTGGCAGAGTGACCGATGGAGGCTTTGTTCAAAGCGCCGGCAGCGTGCAGATTTTGACACTCGTGGGCGAGCGCCTGACAAAAATCCTGTGAGAAAACCTCGGTGGCGACGGCCCAGTGATGGTCCGCGAGGTCATCAAACATTCTATCGAGATTTGTGAGATTGATTTGATTCTGCTTCAAAGTGTTGCCATTCTATGCAGGTGAGGGATTGATGGCAAAAAGTTCTTTTACTCGTCGCGAGTTTTTAAAAATCTCGGCCCTGGGGTCTTCGGCTTTGGCATGGGGCGGCTGCGCCAGTGCCGAGCGATTCTTCATGGGGGATTCCCGCGACCTGCGCAGTGAAGTTGTCATTCTGGGGGCCGGAGCGGCCGGCCTGGCTGCAGCTTTTGAACTGAAAAAGAAGAAAATCCCTTTCCGTATCTTTGAGGCCTCCTCACGTGTGGGGGGCCGCGTGCAAAGTGTTCCCGTGTTCGGTGAAGCAGGCCCCGTGGGCGAACTGGGGGCCGAGTTTTTTGACAACTCTCATGTGCAGTTGCTGAGTCTTGCCAAAGAACTGAATCTGCCCGTGCGCGAAATCAAAACTCCGACAGATGTGGAAGCACACCTGTTTTCCTTTGATGGCAAACAGTACCGTGTGAAGGATCTGCTGCCACGACTCAAAACCCTGCAGGCGCCTTTACGCCGTGTGCGCCTGGATCTGTATCGCGACCAGGACGTGGTGCTGAGTTACAAAAACGCCTTTCAGTTTGAGCGCGCCGCTTACTATGACACTTTGTCTTTGAAAGACCTTCTGGAGTCATGGTCCTCGGAAGTGGATCCGGTGCTGCGTCAGTTGATCGAAGTGCAGGCGGTCAGTCGTTTTGGCGTGGATGCGGCAGATCAGTCGTCTTTGCATTTCCTTTCCACCGTGGACGCTGAAGGCAGCTCGCTGCTGGGTGCGCGCACGACCTATCGCATGGAAGGCGGGCTTTCCAATCTGATGCAGACTTTGGCTTCCCGAGTGGCCGGTGTGATTCCGGACTATTCCGTGAAGATGAACATGGCCCTGGTGGAAATGTCCTTTGAGAATGAAACCTTCGAGCTGACTTTCCAGGGACCGCAGGGCAAAGAAACCTTCCGCACGCGCAGTGTGATCTGCACGATTCCGTTCTCAAAACTGCGTGAAGTGAAGGGCTTTATGGATCTGGAAATTTCCAACCTTAAAAAAGAGGCCGTGCGCACTCAAGAGTACGCGACGCATTCCAAAGGACTGATCCCGTTTGCCAGCCCCTTCTGGAAGAATCGCAGTGGCTCAACGCCAGCGAATCTTGGGAACTTCACCGGTGACTTCCTGACCGAGAAAATCTGGGACTCCGGGCGTTCTCAGGCTGGCACGCAAGGTCTTCTGACCTGGCAACGCGGAGGCAGTGCCGGCTTGAAGGCCGGGGCCGCTGCCACCGAAGAAACATTGAAGGACCTGGGTTTGTTCTATGGCGAAGTGCCGACAAAATTCAACGGCCGCGATCAGATGGTGAACTGGAAGCAGCGCAAGTGGTCTTTGGGGTCCATGGCGGTGTTTAAACCAGGCCAGTATATGAAGTATCGCGGGGCTGCCGCCGATCCGGAATTGAACGGGCAGTTGCTGTTTGCGGGCGAACACACCAGCCTGCGTTTTGCCGGAACCCTGCAAGGGGCGATTGAAACCGGGCAGAGGGCCGCGGCGTCTGTGTCCTTGGGATAAAATAAAAAAAGGCCCTGAGTCAGGGCCTTTTCTTTTTCTGATTTTTCAGTTCAGAACTACTTCACCAGATTGATTTGCAAAGTGCCGGCTTCGCCTTGAGCCGAGATGAAACCATCAACATCGGTTTTGTTGATCGCGTTGATCAAAGAGCTCAGACGGTTGCCGGTGGCGGTCATGCCCTGAGGCACGGAACCATCCGCGTTCACCCAGCTGTAGTTGGCTTGCGGGGACACCACAAACACCACGATGTTGTAAGAAGGACGGAAGCCCTCTTTTTCCACCTGTACGGATGGCAAGCTCATGGAATCAGCAGAAATGTAAACGGTGCGCGCCTCTTTCACCTGAGAAATAGAGATTGAGGAATTCTCGGTGGAGATGAACGGGCGGGAGCCGACAGCATAAAGAACCGTCAGGTACTGACCGCGATAGTTGCCCAGTTTGTTGACCTGAAGGGACGGGATCGTTTCAAAGCGTGCAGCTTCTGCACTTCTTTGTGATACCGAACCACTCATAAGGCCCAGACCGATGATCAGAGTCAAAGCATTGATGATAATAAGTTTGAGGGATCTCATTTAGTTTGCTCCTGTTTTCGCGTAATCCAGATACATGATCAGGTGACCATTTGGATCCATCATCACACGATTGATATCCAGTTTAATTCCCAAAATCTGCGGTGGCAGTGGCAGGCCGCCTGGAAGGGCTTCTTCCGTCTTGGCCCAGTTGGCACTGCGTTTTTTCAGCTCGTCCTTCACACCTTCACGGACTTTGCCTTTGAACAGCTTGCCGGCTGTCGAGATGTACTTGTCATCCAGGTACATGCTGTCAGTGTCGATGGAGTACATCAGCAACTGCATGCCGGTCTTATCACTCAATTGGCGCAATTTTGCAATGATATCGAAGTCCACCACGATGGTGTTTTTCAAGAACATGCTTCCGGGCTTGATTTCGACGGAAACTCTCAATTTAACGAAGGTTTCCGTAGGCTTAACCGCCACACCGGCTGGAGTTTTTACATAGTCAATCAGTGGCGTCGCGACCAGTTTCAAAACGGAACCATCACTTTGTTTGATCTGTTCGAAGTTTTTGCGCTCGAAAGCCAGTTGCAGAACGCGGTTGATCAGGGCGCGGTCCACGCTCAGGCCGATGTCATAGTTTTCCTGGGTCACGGCCGTGAAAGACGGAGCCCCACGGGAAGCGTGCGATTTCACCGGAGCACTCTGAGCGTTGATCGGATCTTCCACATAGGTGGTCAGATCCACATTCAGGGATTTCTTAAGATTCAGGCTTTGCAACTGCAAGCCCCACTTGAAAGCGGGACGGGTGTCGGTCGGTTCCTGACCTGGGGCTGCCATGTCCTGAACCTGTTCTAAAGATCCACCCAGGAATTCTTTGGCCTTCTGATTCAGCATGGCCGGCAATTGCGTGCGGGCGAAGTCACCGATGCTGCCGCGGACTTTTTCAAGAATCATCGGAGCCTGGGACTGGAACAGTCTTTCCAGTTCCTCGTTGTTCACATAGAATTTCTTGCCGTTCACTTCCACGGCGAACTGCGGAACGATCAGACGGCCGTATTTCAAACCCAGGGGGATGGAATCAAAGTTGTTGGAAATCTCCAAAGCTTCAAATTCAAGTCCGCCCAGGTTGTTCATGCGCAGATAGAATGGCAGACGGATTTTCAGAGGCATTTCCTCATCCGCGGCCTGCAAAGTCACGTCTTCAAAACCGGCTTTACCCAGGAATTCGTTTTGAGTGTCCCACGCCACCACGGATTTGGTGGAGATCGTCAGTTTTTTGACTTCAAGTTCAATCGCCAGGATGGCGCCATCACGCTTACCCAGAGCTTCCATCAGAATTTCATCAGTCACCAGACCAAAACGCGAGAACTTCGCCACGTAACCGGATTCACCGATTTCAATAGTCGGTTGGTGATCATTCATCGAGAAGCCCACCAGCCAGCGGGTCAATAGACCGCGCACCTGCTGGTACATTTTGACCATTTCAGGATTCGCATCCATGAAGTCGTCCATATTGATGGGCTTTTCAGCGGTGTAGCTCATCGCCGGGAAGTAGCCCTCATCCAGTTTCACGCCGACGTTACCCAGGATTTCGCTCAAGCGGTTGTCGAAGTATTTCATCCCGCGTGGGGTGATTTGCACGCGCACAGCATTGGGCATCAGATGCTTGTTTGCAATCTGCGGATTGGCGTCCGTGATAGCATGGGCATTCAGACTCTGCAAAGTCAGCAGAAGTGGGATCAGCATCTTGGATGTATGAAACCGACGTACCATTTTTTCGTCCTCATGGTTAGGGGCCTTTCGGCCTCAGCCACTAGTTGCAAAGCAGATTCCAATTTGAGACGGCCTCAGAAGCAATTAATAGGGGACAGAAGCTTCTGCCGGTGTCCAAAATTGATACAGGCGCCTTTTAGCGGCGCCTTAAACTTATTTAAGCAGACCCGCGCTTAACGCCAGGGCTTTTTCCATTTTCTGGTCCGCTTCGGCGCGGATTCTTTCTGACAAGCGGGCCTCCAAAAGATCGGCGTTGCCATCGGCCCCAGCCAGTGTTTCCAAAGAAGTCTTCATCGTGCTGTCAGCGGCAAATTCAAAAGAGCCTTCCAGAATGGAAGTCGTTTCACCAGAAGCCATGAAGAGCGCCAGAGAAGGGTGGCGGTCCGCTTGGAAAGTGCTTTCTGCCTGAGTGTAAGAGGCTTCTTTCAATGCCTTTCTGGCTTCGGCATCCCAAAGCTTCAGTTCTTCCATATCCGATTTTTTGCTGTCGACCAGGGCTTGCAGCATCGGCAGCGCCGCCAGGTCTTTGGCTTTGGCGAAACTCAAAGCACGCGTGCGGGCCTCAGCGCAAGAGTCGGAGGTTTTAAGGATCTCTTGCACGGCGGCGATGTGCTCTTTGTGTGACGCTGTCGTCAGGATAAGATCGCGAACCGAGCCTTCCACTTCCTGCAGCAGGTACTGAGCTTTCAGGGGATGCTGGGAGCTGTAAAGGGACTGTTCCTGATGCAGACAGTTTTGGATCTGGGAAACATCAAGGCCCGCCGCCTGGGACAGGGAAGAGCCGAACATCAGACAAAGCACCGCAATCTTAGTCATTTTCATTTTCTTATCCTTTGGAGGGTAAATCTTTGAACGGATTGAAATACTTCAAAGTGGGGACCACCGCGCTTGGCGAGCCATTGCGATCTGGGCTGTTGTGGTTGTGGCGGTGGGCCCAAAATTGTCAAAAATCAGGACGGTAGGGTAAAAACATCTGGGAACACTTTTAATAGGAGGCGCGGCGGGACTTTTTTTGATAGAAGGGGAGCGCTTTTAAAGGAGTGCTCAAATGCTCAAAAAGATTTCTTTGATGATGGTTTCGGCTGCGATGTTGGCTGCCTGTGCGGATCAAAATGCCGCTCAAATTCAGGCGCAAGGTACCCAGGATGTTATTGGTGGCGACAAGGTTTCTGCCAACGATATCATCGCTCGCTCTACCGTGGGTCTTTACGATGAAAAAGCCGGTGCTTTGTGCTCGGGGACTTTGATTGCTCCCCAGTTGGTTCTGACGGCAGCTCACTGCGTGGATCCAAATTCTGACAAGCTGATTGTTTTCTTCGGTCAGGAAATGAAGGGTCTTGATCCTGCGAAGGTTCGTAAGACGGTAAAAGCTCTTCAGCATAAGGACTACAATCCTGAGCGCGTGGAAGACACGGCCGACGTGGCTTTGGTCAGATTTGAAGGTGCATTGCCTGCGGGTTATGCTCCAGCTCCATTGTATACAGAATTCAACCAGTTGCAGAAAGGTTCCAACGTTGTGGTGGCGGGCTTTGGTTTGAACTGGGCTTGGGGTGTTAAAAAAGGTGCAGGGACTCTGCGCACAACGGAATTGAAAGTGAAACGTTCCCTGTATGGAACAACTGAAATCATGCTGGATCAGTCCATTCGCAAAGGTATTTGCAGTGGTGATTCCGGTGGTCCTGCGTATGTTCAGAAAGACGGCCGTCTGTATTTGATGGGTGTTGCCAGCCGTGGGGACTCTTTGCCAATTCCTTTGACTCCGGACTGCTTCATGATGTCCATCTTCACTCGCGTGGATGCTTACACTCCATGGATCGCAGAAACATCTGCATTGTTGATGTCCATTAAGTAATTCAGATTTGAATAGTTAGAAAAAGAAAAAGCTCCCGAAGGGGAGCTTTTTTTATTTGAAATCCTTGTCATTGACCAGGAACCAGTTTTTGCCCTGGTCCTCTGATTTCAACAACGCCGAGTTCAGCATCGGGGAGGTGTTGATGGCCTCACCACTGGGTGATTTAAAGTAATAAGGCGCATAGGGGCGCATCTGGCTGTATTCCAGATACAGGTTGCCTTTGCGGTCCATTGTCAGCACCTGATAGTAATGGGTGTATTCCTGAGCATTCGGGTATACCAGAATTTTAGGCTCGGACCATTTCCAGTTTTTGCCGCTGTTGTCAGGCTCTGCACTCTGATAAGCCAAAGCACCGAAGTACTCAAAATCAAATACGGATTTGTCATGGGCCCACAGGCGGTAAGCCAAGTGCAGGCGGTTCTGGGGATCAATCACCAAAGACGCATAAGTTTGGCTGCCACCCTTAACGCCCGGGATATTGAAATTCGCAGAGTAACCACTGTCCGTGGTGTTCACATATTCTGACGGGCTCCAACTGTCGATAGAATCCGGTTTCAAACTTCTTGTATACGTGAAGTGAGCGCCATGCGCGCCCCCAATGACGTGCAAAGTGCCATCCTGACTGCGCACGATGGCCGGCTGATTGTGACTGTCATTCAGTGGCCAGGTTTTCAGGATCTCGGTTTTTTTGAAGTTGCGCGTTTTCACGTCCACTTCCGCAATCCAGATGGCAGAGTAGGGATTACCGGCTTTGTCAGGCTTGGAGTTCGTCACTCGGCCACGCTCGTTCTTTTCCATTTTGTGATCCAGCGTTGCTTCAAGCCAAGTGATAAAGTACTTGTCTTTGGAACGCAGGATTTTAACGCCACTGCCACTGCGATAGCCGATGGGCTGGGCATTTTCAGACAGCACCACAGGCAGATCCTTGACCAGTTCGCCTTGTTTGAAATGGGTCATCTGGAAAGTCAGTTTGCCGACGGTACCTTGCCAGTATTCAAAACCGCGTTCATAGCCCGGCGCTTTTCCCGTGGCTTGATAATACAAAAAAGCCGGAGGACCGGGCAGGGCTTCCACCGAGGTGGGTCTTTCCAGGTCATACCATTCAGGCAAAGCGCTTTCAGTCAGAAGATTCAAAGCCTTCCAACTGCGACCATAGTCTTTGGAGTAGGCCACGACATAACTTTTCTCAACGCCATCTTTGATTCTTAGGGGCGTGTACATGATGTCGTCCCGGTCAAACACCGCCATCTTGGGGTCCCACAACAGATCCTGGCGGTTGGCTCGGGCCAGTTCATCGACATTGGATTTCGGGTAAAGGTCCTTCAGAAAATCTGATCCCAAACCAAGTTCAGTCCAGCCACCCCCGTCATAGCGGACAAAACCCGTGGTCAAGGCCGTGGTCTGACTGCGTTCATGCTGACGCAAGTAAGCGCGGTTCTGACTGTCAAAAGCAGGAATGTAAACTGGAAAACCCGGTGTCCAGTGAAAGACGTTTCGTTCGTGCTGGGATTCCTGAAAGTTATAGGCTTCTGCAGCGGTGTTGAAGCTGTTCAAACCGCTTTTAGGCAAAGCCGGAAGTTTAATGGGAGTGAATGTGCGGCTGGTGGAGGCAAAGTCGGCCTGGCCTTCTTTGTCGTTATAGTATGCCGAAACCGCGATAAAGGCGATCAAGAGGAAGAAGACGACCTTCTTCATTAGAACTGCCAGCCCCATCCTGCGCGGATGATGATCTGATTCGCAGACGAGGTGTTGTTATCCGGGAACATGGCATAATCCAGTTGTACCGGAATAAAGCTTTTGCGATCCAGATGATAGTCCAGACCCAAAGAGCCCACGATGGTTTGATTCGTGCTGATTTTGCTGGTGTCCAAAACGTTACTGGATTTGCCAATGGCGAACAGGAAGCCCAGACCGCCGCCAACCCAGGCGTCCATCTTGGTGTTGCGAAGGTAAGAATAGCGCACCAAAGCCTCTACCCCCAGATAGCTGATGTCGACGGTACAATCAGAACCTGAGCAACTGACTGTGGAAGAGCTGCCTTTGGCGCTCAGGGTTTCATAGCCCCCCAGAATGCGCGCGCTGATGTTTCCATCCAGTGGCATCTGATAGAATGCAGAAGCATTGATGCTGCTGCCGCTCAAAGCCACCGAAGAGCTGGAGCTGGGTTTCACCGTCATGTTATTCATGGCGTAACCTGCAGTCACACCCCAGGATGATTTGCTTTTGCCGGGTTTTTCCGGAGCGGCGCTTTTGGCCGTGGAAGCCGCTTTGGTCCCGCCGATCTTGGCAACAGTCAGGTCCGCCGTCATTTGTCCTTTGAGGACTGCCGCAACAGCTTTGCCATTTTTGATTTGTTTTACTTCAAGCAGGGCGCGGGCCTTGCCTTCAGCATTGCGGGCCCCGAGTTTGTCGCCAACCTGAAGGTCTTCACCTTCCATGTCGATCAGGGCGCGATCACCTTTAACGACGACAGTTTTAAGTGCCCAAGCTGGTGAAACCAAAGATGATATCAATAGTGTTGCAATCAAAAATCTCATAATGACTTTATCGACAAATTGAAACGGAACTAAAGGAAAAGATGTTCCCCAAGGCGGCGGGGACGGGCGGCTAAATGGCGAAAAAGCCTCTGAAAAACATGGGTCCACAGCCTAGGTGTATCGCAATGATGCATTCGCGGAAGCAGGAATCAGCTTTTTCGTTCTTGGGGAACATTTAGTTTTCATCCTTCCGGAGCATAAAAGTGTCTCATGCAGGGATTCATGGATCCTGTCTTCAGATACTTAAGCCCTTTCAGAGGGCAAAAGTGTTTCACTGTGAATCATCGTCAATGTCTTCTACAGGGAAATCCGGACAAGTTTTTCTGTCCGGAGCATCACAATTTTTCCCAAATTAGACGATAATGTAATCACTCAAGGGGGAATTGAGTATGAGGGGCTACAAATATCTTGTTGTCGTGGCGTCAGCGTTTTCTATTATAAACGCTCATGCTGCAGAGTCAGACATGCTTAAGGCCAAGAAACTCTACGAGAGAATGACCGGCGTTAAGGTGTCTTCCACCAAGCCCGAACTGAAGAAAGTGGCGGAGTTCATTGCGAACGGGGACACTCGTGGTGCAGCGAACTATATTACCGGCACTTCAGACTTTCTGAATGTTCAGATCAAAAATCTGTCTTTGAAGCTTTCAAATAAAGATGAATCCGTGAAAGTGCCTTTCAACGACTTCTCGGCGTTGATCGTTGGTGTGGTTCGTGATGGCAAGGATTTCCGTGAAATTCTGACGGCTGATTATTATTATGACGTGAAGGGCGTAGCCAACGAGACTGATCAAAGAACCCGCATGTTCAATCAGGCCAACTATACACCGGTTGAAACGTCTTATATGAATCTGCAGACATCCCTGGTTCAACAACCGCGCCAAAAGATGGTGAAGTCCGCGTGGAGCACGCCTTATCTGCAGTCTGAGAAAAACTATGAGATGGTCAGTCTGGATAACAATCCTGAACCAGCCGGTGTGTTTACGACCCGCACCTTTGCGGAAAGAAACCTGAGCGGTGGTACCAACCGTCGTGCCGTTGAGTTTTCTTTGAAACAGTTCCTGTGTGTGTCCATGGCGGAAGCGGCGGATTCTTCGGCTTCTGACCAATACGTGGGCCGTGATGTGGAGCGCTTCCCGGCAGGGGATCACAACAAATATCTGACCAGCTGTAAAAGCTGCCATTCCGTGATGGATGGTATGCGTGGTGCCTTTGCAAAGCTGGATTACACCAATTTCACCACGGGTGGTGCGACCGGCACATATTCCCAGATGAACGGGGACTTCTTCAATCAGCATGGTATCCAGCAGGAATACAACACCTACAGCACGAACTTTATTACCCCGGCAACAAAGGATATTTTGCCTGATCTGGAGATCAGACAGGAGAATTCCACTTGGTACAAGACACGTCTGGCTTATTTGATGAAACGCGGGGACACCGAGGCCGTAGCGCGTGGCAAGTTGGATCCGACGTTGAGCACGATTCGCGATCCGGCGATTGCAAATGCAATGGCGGCAGATTTCAGTGCAAAAAAAGCCGCCTTCCTGGAGGACTTGAAGGCGAACCGTGCGGTTGATGCCTATAAAACTCAATATGTTGCGGGCTGTCTGAACAATTTGGTGAAAGCTAATACCGATGTGGCCGAACAGCGCCGTCTGTTCCTGATCTGCAATCTCGACAACAAAAAAGAAATGTCTGTATTGTACGAACACTATGATGCGTATTTGACTGCGGCGAAGACAGCCGATACGGAAAAAACCCGTCTGTTGGGCAAGCTGGTCAACAGAGGCAAGCCGGCTCCGATCAACCTGGTGACACCTTACCTTGAAGCCCGTGAAGAACTGCGTTTGTTCCCGCGCAACGCTTTTGATTCCAGCACGGGTGTTGCGGCAAAAATGAACAAAGGCAGCTATCCTTATGGTTTTGTTGTCAGCAGCGATAACTTCGTGAACAACGCTGTTTTGGGCAGCAAATCTACGTTCTTTGGCTGGAGAGGCAGCAATGCCGGTGGCGGCCAGGGAGTGAAGGATTTCGGCAAAATGCTTTCTCAAAGCCGTCGTTTCAGTCAGTGTATGGCCAAACGCGTTTACGAGAGCGTGTGCCTGAAAAAACTTGAATCCACCCAGTACACGACGCTGGTTCGCCTGGGGGATCGTTTCGAAGCGGTCAATTATAATCTAAAAAGTCTTTATACTGAAGTCGCCCTGGACCCTGTCTGTGGCGTGGTGAAAGAGGAGTAGGCCATGAATGCGAAAAGAAAAATTGGCGCAGTGATCGGTGTGAGCTTCTCTTTCCTGTTTGTGACGATGGGCTTTCAAAACTGTGCTCAACAGACTGATTTTGCAAGTCTTGAGGAAGTCACTTTGAATGGTGGCAGTGTTGATGGCAGCAATAACAGTGTCAACAACAAGCCCCAGTCGGACATCGATGGGGCGCCGGTGGATGCAAAGCAAACGCTGGAATCCATGATGTCACTTCTGAATCTGAAAAGTTCGGATATCAACATGACGCTCGTGAATTCCGAGATCAATTATCGTCGCAATCTGCTGGTTCCGGCCAATGATCTGACGCTGGTAAATTCACCTAGCATTATTGCCACGACGTCTTTGGCGGGCGTGGTCTGTCAGCAAGCGGTGACCAAAGAGAAAAAAGGCCCTCGCGATATCTTTAAGTACCTGGATTTTGCCAAAGGGCCGGGTACTTACGGTAAAATGGGTGCCATCAACACTTATATTCTGATGATCGACCGCTTCTGGATGCGTAAGCCTTCCAGCGATGAGCTGGTTTACATCACGCAGGCTGTGGATGAGTACTACAGCACGTTGAATTCCACGGCACTGGGGAGTGCTGCGGAAACCGACAAGCTGGCTATCTTTATCTGTTCAGGCATGTTGTCCGTGCCAGAATCTTATTTGCTGTAACGGACGACGGGGATTTGGGGGGAAAATGAAAAACGATAAACTGAAAAAAGTTCTTGATGAAAAGACCGACATTTCCAGCCTGAAACTGTCTCGCCGCGAGTTGCTTGAGACAGGCGTTCTGTCTTTCGCCGCGCGAGTGGCCGTGCCTGGCGCCGTGACATCCATCCTGACAATGGGCAGTCAGGCGGAGGCTGCTGACAATGCTTCGATGATTCCGTTTGTGACCCTGGGATTGAGCGGTGGCGCTGCTCTTCATGGGAACTTTGTCGTAAAAGACAAAGGCGGCAGTCTGCTGAGTTCTTACAACAAACTGGGCCTGGGTAAGGCCGGCTTCGGCACTGAAAAAGTCATGGGGGCGGATTTTGCCACCAGCTCTCAGCTGCATAAAGGCATCAAGTCCGTCGCTTCTGCAGCAACGCTGGGCAAAGCCCGCCTTGTCGCTCTGTGCACGGACACCGCTAACGACACCAATGGTCAGGCGGCTCTTCGTCCTTTTTATGATCTGTCTGGTCCTTTGGAGCGCGCCGGTCTGATTGGTAAAGTTTTACCGGGTGTGCATCAGGGCGCCAGTGCGGAAAATATTCGCCCGGTGTTTTCTTCTCCGAATTCCACTTTGGAGTTGGCGAGCCTGGATAACATGTTTGGTGCCTTGAACTATTCAAACACTTTGGCGGATTCGAAATTGTTCAATGCAAATCAAAGACGCAGTCTGGCTTCATTTGTTGCCAAGATGACCAAGTCCCAGGTGGCAAAACTGAACTCAAAAAATGACGGATTGAAAGTGGCTTTGCAGGAAGCCGGTATCAAGTCCGGAGATATCATTGCGGCGGGCGGCGCTTCGGGTGTCGATCCACGCAAAGATGCGATCGTTCAGAATGTTTATAAAATCAATACCTCCACGGCAAGCAACAATGCCACTGCAATTACGGCAGGTGTTGTTTACAATGCCCTGAACGGAAATATCGCGCACGGGCGCATTACTTTGGGCGGTTACGACTATCATGCTCCGGGAGTGCGTACGGCGGCGGATGCGAAAGACTTCGCTGCAGGTGTGCAGATCGGCAATATGCTGGAACTTGCCAGCCAGATGAAAAAGCCTTTGTTTATCATGGTCACAACTGATGGTGCTTGTTCCTCCGAAGTGTCGGACTCGCCAACTAGCATCTGGTCCAGTGACTATTCGTCGTCACTGCAGTTCATTATTGCCTTTGATCCAAGTGGCAAAGTGACTTCCAGTGGTACCCAGATCGGTCATTACCTGAGCGATCAAAGTGTGGATACGTCCACGCTGGTAGGATCCCGTCCGGACTATGTGGCGGCGGCGATTCTGGCGAACTATTTGAATTTGAATTACAAGATGGGGATGTTCAAACAACTGGCGCCGGCCACCTTGCAGGCGGACGACGTAGAAAAAGTTGTTAAACTTCACGTAGCTTAAGGGGAAGCGAATGAAGAAACTTCAATCTTTGAAGGCTCTGGGGGCTGTATCCGGGGGACTGATCCTGGTTGTGGCATTCCAAAACTGCGCTCAGAGTCTGGGCGAAGGTTTTCAGATCGACACGCAGACCGTGAAGCTGGTCAATCAGGGCAGCTCGGGTTTGACGGGTGGATCCACGGAAGAAGAAGGGGATGAAGGTGAGCAGAGCACAGGTGATATCTGTGAAGATCAGCTTTATGCCAAGTTCGGTTCCGGTTATTATACATTCCTGAAAAACAACTGCGCGGGCTGCCACAATGGTGAGCACGAAGCACCGGCCTTTGCCTCCAAGAACTCTTTGATGTCCTATCAGGTGTTCAAGGATAAAGGTTACGTGGCGATTTCAGACAATGCGATCAATCCGGCGCACAATCCCCCTTACACAGGTGCGCACCACAACGGTGCGATTTCAAGCTTGAAGGCGGAATGGCAGGCGGCTCAGACGTCTTATCTTTCCTGTAAAGGTGATGACGGCGTCGATAAATCCGTCATCACAGCCAATAAATCCAATGCAGCCATCGTTAACAGCAAAGGCACCCCTGCCACCTGGACGAAGCTGGAATGGAATTACAGCACGGCAGCAGACCTGCCCGCAAAAGCCACGACGTTCCCATTGAAGATTTCGGTGGAGTTGCAGGTTGCAAAAGTCGGTGGAGTTGAAGTCGGATATGCGGCTCGCAATCCCACGATGTCCATCACAACCGGCACTGCGAAGTATCGTGTGAAGGGTCTGTTCTTCTATGTAAATGACAAGATGCTGGATTCGGCGACTGTATACCGCAGCATTAATGCCGTGGTTTGTCCGGGAACACCGCTGGCGCTGGCGCCAGTAGGGAATGCCCAGCTTCTGGTGCAGAATACAACCAAAACAACAGATAAGTTTGCCCTGCAGTTCACTTCCATTGAAAAAGCCGAGTCCACCGCGACATGTGGAACCGGAAGCAGTGTGGTGGTGCCGGTTGATGAAGCTCCGGCAAACGTGACTTATGCGATGCTCGTGGGTTCGGATACAAAAGTAAATGTGTTTAAAACTCAGTGTCTGAGCTGTCACTCGGGCGCGGGCGCAGACGGCGGGCTGGATCTTAGCAATTATGCGGCTTCCAAGGCGAAGTCCGGTGTGATTATCAAGCGTATTAATGACGCGAACTCACCGATGCCACGTTCGGGTCTGATGTCTTCGCAGATGAAGGCCATCGTGCAGAAATGGGTGGATCTGGGGATGCCAAACTAGTCTCATATTGAGACAGGAAAGCAAACACGGAAGCCTTGGGTTCTTCGTGTTTGATGCCGATAAGAGTTTTGTATGTTTTTGGGGGAGTTCGAATGAAGCTAGGGGTTTTAAAGACCGTTGCGGTCGGCAGTGCGGGGTTGGCGATGATTCTGGCGTTCCAGAATTGCAGCGACTTTGCTTTGCAGGATCAGGTTCTTTATGAACAGGGGATCTTTGATTCCCGCGAAGCCCTGGATCAAAAATCCCTGCCAAAACTTTTGTCTTCCACTGAGCTTTCTTTCTGGTCCAAGCCCGGCAATCCTTCCTATGTCAACAAAGCCCTTTTTATGGCGGATCAACTGTCCTTCGTTGTGGCACTGGATACCAGCATGACGGGGAAAGTTTTTTCAGTGTCTGCGGGAGCCAATCAAGAGGATGCTTATATCAACATCGCTGCGGGTAAGATCCGCGTGGTGCGTGCGGCTCCGGATGCCAGCAATATCGCTTATATGGAAGTAAACCTTCCCAGCAGCGGCAGCAAGATGGTGCTGGCGGCAGGTTTTGGTGTGAAGCCCACCGAGATGACCTTGCAGGTGAATGGCGTGGTGCAGACGGCTGAAATTAAAAAAACCGGAACTCCCGGAGACTTCGCCTTCACCGTGAAAAGTGTGGCGACCGGTGGTACGAACGGTCAGATATACGAGTATGTTGTGTATGGCGGCTCAGCCACTGACGGTCTGGCGTTGAGCAAGGGCGAACTGAATGTGATGTCCCGCTATGTGGCGACCAATAATCTGATTGAAAATGTGATCTTTGATCCGGCGTTGATCAACGAAGGCAAGGAAGTGGTGGAAGAAAATCCAAAATTCCTGGCGGCCAAAGCAGTTATCGATTCCAAATGTCTAAACTGTCACAATAGTTCTTCTTACGGAGACTTCCGCAACCTGACGGAAACCAAAGCGCTTTCGCGCGGCCTGGTGAAAGCCAAGGATCTGGCGGGATCAAAACTTTACTATCGCCTGTCAGGGGCCACAGTGGGGCCGGGAACTCGCAATATGCCGACGTCGGGTTCTATGTCAGCGGCAGAGGTTCAAGCCGTGGCTGACTGGATCAACAGCATTGAGTAAGTCATTTAATATGTTTTTAAAACAATCACCAAAAGTAAAAGGGGTAGGGCAAATGAAATTTGTTGCAGCATTGATTGTCACAATGGGTATTTCCACAGCAGCGATGGCGCAAAGTGTGGTTCTGGATGTGGTTTTGAATCCGATGGGGGATTTCAAAGGCAAAACTTCTGACGTCAAAGGTCAGGCCGTGGTGAACGGTGACGAAGTTTCCGCTGAAAACATTGTTGTGAATCTGAAAACCTTGAAAACCGGCGTAGAGCTTCGTGATAAGCATACGCAAAAGCATCTGGAGACAGAAAAGTTCCCAGAGGCGGTTTTGCTTTCCGCAAAAGGTAAGGGCGGCAAGGGCACGGGTAAGATCAAAATCCGTGGTATTGAAAAGGACATTTCCGGGGTTTACAAAGTGGAAGGCAAGACTTTGAAAGCGAAATTCAAGTTGAAGCTGAGCGACTTTGGCATCGAGGACATCAACTATATGGGTGTCGGTGTTGAAGACGAAGTGACCCTGGCCGTGACTGTTCCAGTAAAATAAATAAAAAAAGGCCCCTGAAAAGCCTGAAAAGGGGCCTTTGTCTTTTTAGAATCGGTAGTTCACGCCGATTTTCCAAAGGGTGGATCCTTCCGTCAAAGGACCAATCCCGGTATAGAAATCCCACTTCTGAAACATGCGAATGTTCAAGTCGGCAATACCCGTGACGTTCAGGCTGCGGCCCGAGTCAATGGTCTGCGTGCTGGTTTCTTTCGGCCAGTCGATGTTTTTATAAAACAACATTCCGGTCACACCGGCATTGATTCGTCCGGACAGACGGTAAAACACGCGCGGGGAGATCCCGTAAGTGGTGAAGGCCACTTTGTCTGCAAGATAAGGATCCGCATCAGATCCACCGTTGGAACGGCCCGCCCCGATGAAGGCACCGGCGCTCCAGCCCCAGCGATAGTAGGTGATTTCTTTCATGATGGTCACTGTGATGGCATTATAGTTGGCAGGCACCTTGGTGTTGGTGATGCCGTCTTGAACGCGCAGGGTTTCATCCCACTGCAAAGTGGAAAGGCTCAAGCCCCAGTTTTCACGTGCGCGAACCGCCGGTTTTTTGGCGGTGGTTGTTGCCGGCGCAGCTTCTGCCGCCGGAGTTTCTTCGGTCTCGGCCTCTTCCTGGGCCAGAACACTCTGAGTCAGTAAAGAGGCGATTAGTACAAGCATCCATTTTTTCATATGCGTCCCTTAGTAGGAAATATGGATCTGCCCCTGCAGAGCCCAGGCATCATCGACACCACCGGTGTCCGAATAGGTTTTTCCATTGGTGGCCATGGCACGGAACTCTGTGCGTGGCAGCGGGAACATCAAAGCCCCCAGACTCCATTTCATCGCCTCCGCCGAGGATTTGTTAATGTCGCCTTTGGTGTGTTCCAGAATCGACAGGAAATTATAACCACGATTGATTTCAACCATGGTTTGCACGATCGCATAGGTTCCCAGCTCGGCTTCAGAATCCGCAATCTTGTCCTTTTTCTGGCGCAGACCAAATTCACCCATGATCGCAGAGCCTTTGGAAAGCCCCATACGCGTGGTCAGGGCCGCCAGATTCCACTGTTGCAGGTCACTTTGGGAAGTCAGCACAGAGGCGCCGACTTTGAACTTTTCATAGACCTGGTATTCACCGGCCACCGAGAAGCCTTTTTGTTTTTGCGGATCTTCCTGGGCAGCGTTGCCAAAGAACGCATTCACAGCCACGTCCCAGTCCGGGTAGGTGAAGTGACCAATCACTCCTTGAGACTGGTCAAACTGCCCCAGAGTGATGGCTTTACGGCTGACCGCCGAGTGATCGACGTTGCGGATGCCGTAAGCTTTATCCATCTGACCCACATACAGCCAGAAGTTGTTGCTTTGTTTCCAGCGCAGATAGTATTCACGCATGAACCAGGTGTTGGTTTTTCCGTAATAAGGCTCCACGCCGGTGTAGGAAACGGTTGTGATCAGCGCATAGTTCTGTTTCTTGTCCAGGAAGAAATTCAGATTCACATCATTCTGCATGTTGATGTAGCGCTCGGTGGAAGCCTTGGCACCAGGATCCATCTGCAACCACAGACCACGGTATTTTAGACCCGGGCGCACCCACCATGGCAGCTTCTTTTTACCCAGAAAGCCGGACATCTCGGCGATTTCCTCTTCTTCCATGGATTTCGGAAAGACCTGGCGGGACGTGATCTCGGTGGCAAACAGGGCACGACCGTAGTCATTCAAAGCGCCACCCCCCAGACCGTTATAGTGGCAGGTGATGCAGGAGGAATAGCTGTACCCGATAAAATCAGGATAGGCCTTTGCCTGACTGGTCAAAACAAGGGACGCAAGGATGAAAATGACGTGCTGAAAATTTATGTGTCTCACAATGAGAAATTCTAAGGATTGAAGCGAGATAATCAATAAAAATCTATACCCTGACTCGGCTCTAACCGATAAGTTTATCATGGAAACAAAATCACCAGCTCTAGAACGTCCTCGTGCAGTGGAAATGGCTGCCGCTGTGCTTATGTTCACGCCTGTGCTTGACCTCATCATGATGCAAAGAACCGGAGTTGCGGTGTTGAATTGGGTGGGTTGGGTGTCTGTATTCGGCGCCGGATTGACGCTCATGATCCGTCACAAGCTGTCCTGGGTCCTGGGGATGATCCTTTGTGGAATCTTTGTGATCAGCACGCTGGTCAGCCTGTTTAAGGGGTTTGGCGTGGTGGACCCGGCGATCAGCACCGCAAGGGTGCTGGATTGCCTTTTGGTGCTCTTTATCGTGGGCACGGTGTTTTCATTCTTCCGTTATCCTTACCTGGATCGTCGTCAGAACTGGTTTGCCCCGACGGGAGATCGTTTCGTCGTGGTGACCCCGGTTGTTTTGAACGGCAAAGTAAATGGCGAAACCGTGGATCTGTCCTATACCGGAGCTCGCATTTCCGTGCCGGAAGGCGTGGAGTCTTTCAAAAAAGACCAAGTGCTGACCCTGGTGCTGTCAGAGATCAACGATATTCAGTGCAAAGCCAAGGTCATCGATGTGAAGGACAAAGTCCTCAGAATCCATTTTGACGGTCTGTCTTCGTCAGAGAAAGACCTGCTGCGCCAATGGCTGGGCAGTCAAAATCTACAAAAAACATAATTTAAGACCTTTGAGCTTTGCGAACCTGCCGATTTTAGGGCATAAGTGGGCTTTTCGAGCAGGGAATAACGATGGCAAAAACAACAAAGAAAACCACCAAGAAAACCAGCAAAAAAAGTGTAAATGCAAAACCAGAATCTCAGTTCGCGGATGTCTCTGCATCCGTGAAGCAGATTTTGGAAAATGTCCGCCCAACTCCGATGATCCACAATGGTCTGACCAACGAAGAAAAGATCGAACGTATCACCGAAAAATTCACCGACATCATGAACACCCTGGGCTTGGATCTGGATGACGATTCTTTGCGTGAAACTCCAAAACGCGTTGCCAAAATGTACGTGAACGAAGTTTTCGGAGGATTGGATCCCAAGAAGTTCCCAAAAATGACCGTCATCGAAAACAAGATGAACTACGATCAAATGATCGTGGTGCAAAACATCGGTTGCCTGTCTTTCTGCGAACACCACTTCCTGCCAATCGACGGCTTCGCAACAGTGGCTTACATCCCAAATAAAAAAGTCATCGGTCTGTCCAAGATCAACCGCATTGTGCAGTACTTCTCCCGCCGCCCACAGGTGCAGGAACGTCTGACAAAACAAATCGCCGACTGCCTTCAATACATCCTGGGCACCGAACACATCGCGGTCCACATCAACGCAAAACACTACTGCGTAATGATGAGAGGCATCGAAGACACCTCCAGCACAACCAGCACGAGCGACCTAAGAGGCCACTTCAAGAGCCGCATGGAAACTCGCGAAGAGTTCCTTGAACACTGCCGAACCAAATACTAGCGGCTGGTGAAAAGGGCCCATCTGACTGCGTTGTCGGCGGGCCTTCTCGCTCCGACGTGCAGGGAGCACGCCTGCGCTGCGAGGGACCGCCTCCGCGTGGGCTACACCTCAAAATGCCCCTGGCATTTTGTGCATCTGAGCCCTTTTGACCAGCCTTGGTCTTGGGTGGGGATGGGGAAATAAAAACACGAAAAAAGCAAAAGGGAGTCTTTCGACTCCCTTTTTTTATGCGCATTTTAAGGTCGCATTGGATTAGTTGATTGAAGAGGGCAGAGGGAACGGAAGCGAGCCGGGAGACCGCCCGTAAGAGGGCCTTCGGTGGCGCACGATGCGCGAACCGGGGCAACGCCCCGGCACCGACTGAGCACGGATGCGTGCCCTCTGAAGCGGCGGACTCCCGGATTGATTCCGAGCCCGCCGTCCTAAGCAACCTACTAGGTCAAAGCCGATTGCAAAAGTTCGCGAGAGTTCTTGGACAAAGACTCCACCGCAACCATGCGTTTGATTTGAGTCAGGGCCTTTTCCTTCATGGCTGGTTCCAGCTTGGAAACGAAGTTGAAGGCCGCGCACAAACGGGCAGCGACTTGCGGGTTCTTTGGATCGATCTCCAGGATCTTGTCGGCATAGAACTCGTAAGCGTTGGTGTTCGGGTCGTTGAAGCGAACAAGGTTCGCACCAAATGCACGAAGCAGGGAATAAACATTGTTCGGGTTCGTGATGTTGAATGCCGGATGTTTCGTCAATGCTTTGACGTCTTCCAAAGTCTGCGGACGGTGAGCGGTGGCCTGAGCCGTGAACCATTTGTTGATCACCACTGAATCGTTCTTCCATACCTCATAGAAGTTCTGCAGAACTTTTTCACGGTGGACAGAGTCTGAATCCGCCAGCAAAGACATCGCCGTCATACGGTCGGTCATGTTCTGAGCTTCCCAGTACTGCTTGTTCACGATGTCCATGATTTCCGGTTCGTGCAGTTCCGCCAGATAAGCCAGGGCCTGATTTTTCAAAGAGCGGTGACCAAAGACTTTCGGGTCACGGCTTTTTGGCTCAACGCCATGGAATTTTTTGTAGATATTCAGCAACTGAGTGCGGTTTACGGTTGCAATCTCTTTGCGCAAAGCTGTGCGGGCTTTATAGAAGGCTTCCGCATCCAATACCGCTTCCTCCTGCGCCAGAACAGCGTAACTTGGCAGTTGCAGCATCTTTGCCTTGAAAGCCGGGTCCATCGCCTGATCTTCCAGAATGGAAGTCATGGTGCTGATGAAACGAGGATCCAAAGTCATCGGTTCTTTGGCGCGCGCCTGCTGGATCATCTTTTTGAACAGACGAAGCCCCAGTTTCTGAGCCATTTCACGACGGTTGAAGGAATCCGTGTCTTTTTCCATCAGGAAATAAAGATCGTTTTCGGAAGCCTCCCAGCGAAGGTTCACCGGAGCCGAGAATTCACGCAAAATCGAAAGCACCGGACGCTCTTTCAAGCCTGTGAACACGTAAGTCTCTTTTGGCTCTTTCAGTTCCATCAGGTTTTTGCCGTCAGAGTTCACTGTGATTTTATCGCAGTTCAATGGCAACTCTTTGCCGGATTTGTCCAGAAGGCCCATCATCAATGGAATGTGGAATGGTTCTTTCGTCGGCTGGCCCGGAGTCGGCGGGCAGCTTTGTTCCAAAGTCACATGGAACTCGCCCTTTTCAGCGTCGAATTTTTCCTGAACAGCAACCACCGGAGTGCCGGCCTGGTTGTACCAGCGACGGAACTGAGTGAAGTCCTTGTTGTTCGGAGTCGCGATCGCCGACGCAAAGTCTTCTGTCGTCACGGCTTGTCCATCGTGGCGTTTAAAGTATTCATCCATACCTTTGCGGAAGCCCTTGCGGCCCACAATCGTTTGCATCATGCGGATCACTTCAGATCCTTTTTCATAGATCGTCATGGTGAAGAAGTTATCAACCGCCATGCAGGACTCGGGACGAACCGGGTGGGCGTTCGGACCCGCGTCTTCTGCGAACTGGCCAGCTCGCAAAGCATCGACGTCCTCGATACGCTGAACTCCACGGTCGGTCATGTCAGCAGAGAATTCCTGATCGCGGAACACGGTCAGACCCTCTTTCAGGGACAACTGGAACCAATCACGCAAAGTCACGCGGTTGCCGGTGTAGTTGTGGAAGTATTCGTGTGCGACAACGGATTCAATGTTGTGGAAGTCCACATCGGTTGCCGAATCAGAATCCGCCAGCACCAGACGGGAGTTGAAAATGTTCAGCCCTTTGTTTTCCATCGCGCCAGCGTTGAAGTCATCAATCGCCACGATCATGTAGTCGTTCAGGTCGTATTCAAGGCCGAAGACCTCTTCGTCCCATTTCATGGATTTGTGCAGGGATTCCATGGCATGCAGACAGCGGTCCTGCTTGCCGTGGGCCGCGTATACTTCCAGATTCACTTTGCGACCGTTCACAGTTGTGAAAGTGTCGCGGATCACGCCCAAGTCACCCGCAACCAATGCAAACAAATAGCACGGCTTTTTGTGCGGATCCTGCCAGTAAGCTTTGTGACGGCCGTTACCCAGGTCTTCCACTTTGATGCGATCTCCGTTGGACAGCAAAACCGGGTATTTCTTTTTGTCAGCTTCGATCGTCACGGAATAAGAAGTCATCACATCCGGACGGTCAAAGAAGTAAGTGATCTTTCTGAAGCCTTGAGCTTCGCACTGGGTGCAGAAGATGCCGTTGGATTTGTAAAGGCCTTCCAGAGAGGTGTTGTTCTGCGGTTGCAATTCGGTTTCGATTTCCAATGTGAAGCTGTCGGGAACTGACGGAACAATCAGTTCTTCTGCCGTGATCTGGTATTGGTCGGCATTCAATTGGCGGCCGTTGATTTTGATGGAAACCAGTTTCAATTCCTCGCCATTCAGGCGCATCTCACCGGGGTGGGTGCGACGAACCTGGGATTTTGCCACGACTCGACAAAAGTCTTCGTTCAGATTGAAGTCGAGGTTAATGGAATCCACCGTGAAGGCAGGGGATTTATAGTCTTTCAGATAAATTTTTTCTTGTTTCATGCGGCCTCGCTTCAGATAATAGACGGATGAGTTTGCTATTCACTTCTATCACAATAAACACCACGCAGCTACAGGGCATGCTGGGTTTTTATCGAATTATCGGCTTTCAATTTACAGCGTCAAAAGTTGATAAAGGGAGTGAAGTTCACAGAGCCGTTCACAACGGTGTCGAATTTTCCCTGTACAACATCCAAAATCCGCAAAGATCTCAGATTCCAAGCCTGCAGCTGGGTTTCAAGATTACGGATTTGGAGAAAACAGTGCAGGAACTTGTTAAAGTTCCGGGTGCTATGTGCATTTTAGACCCTACAGACATGCCTGATGGCAAAAAGGCCATCGTGCTGGATCCCGACGGGCATTCCATCGAACTTTGCGAATTATAAAAAACTAAAAAGCCCCGGGAATCGAGATTCCGCAGGGCTTGTTTTCCGGAAAATGCATCAAAATTCTACTTTGCAACTGAAATCGAGAGTGGCAGGGTTTTGAGTTCACCTTTGTCATTCAGTTGAATCCATACACGATAGTCACCTGCAGTAGGGAATGTCGCATGCAGCATTCCTGTGTTCGGCGCGCGTCCCTTCATGGGATGAACGTGGATAAGGCGGGTGCCATCCGGAGAAACTGCGATAACATGGGCAAAGGCCCCCAGATAAGGGGTAATATCCGCTGGAGTGCCGTCTTGACGGGAAACTGTAAAGTCCAGCATGATCATTTTTCCTGCCTGAACTTTTCCGGAAGCAACTTCCACGACGGTGCCGTCAGCAAGGGCTTTTCTTACATCTCCCAATGGTGCTGTTGGAATTTCCTCGAGGCCGCCTTGAATCTGTGCTTTGACGGATGATGAAAACTCAGTGCCATCAGCAAGTTCCCCCTGGGCCCAGATGAAGTAGTTGCCGTTGACTGGCAGATCCAGCTCAGCCTCCCAGTTGCTGCCGTTGAAGACGGGGTGCACATGATTGAACTCATGCAAAGATGTATCATAGGCAATAAGATGCAGCTTCTTTGTGTGGGAGTCGACCAGATCCTGGTCTTTGACCGCTTTATGGGCTTGGTCATCAAATAGATCAAATTTATAGACTATTTTACCGGAATTCAGTTTTCCCTGAATCTCTGGCTCGATGATGATGCGTTCCGGCCCCCCATGAGCCCATAGATTAAGTGAGGCGAAAATCACAAGACAACCAGTTAATGCTTTTTTCATAGTTCCATCCTTTTTTGAAGTCGCTCACTGCATACCCCAGGTGGGTATGCATGGCGAGGCCATTTGCTGCGCGTTAGGCCGTATTTCTTAAGGTGACATTATACCCCCCATGGGTATACCAAGGTGCTCTCTTTTAAGGAGTCTATATGAAGAATTTGTCCCTATTTGTCCTTGCTTTCCTTGTCTGGGCTTCCTTTGCTCAGGCACAAGGTTTGCCAAAGGCAGAAGACTATCGGTCTTTGATTTACAGGATCAGAACCAATGCGGAATTCATGATCCCTTTTCCGGGCATGAAGTCCTCCATTAATTACTCGTTTGAGTTTGCGCAACCCCTCTATGATCTGCCGATTATTTCCGACATGAACTCCTCGCTCCAGGGAGCGTCCATTTATCGTCATTTCTGGGATCGAATTCTTTTAAAGGACGGTTCCTTTATTGAAATCAACGGTGAAAAGCTGGCATTGACCTGTGTCTTTGTTGATGGCCAGGACAATCGTTTTGCCAGAAAGTCGCCTTCGCCACTTTTCCCTGAGTTTGTCATCCGGGTTTATCTGGTTGCGAACGACTATAGTTGTCAGGGGCCCATCAAGCCAGGATGGCCTGAATCCGGGGGCAAAGAAGAGAGTTGGGATACCTACATTCATTATGAGATTAAAGATCCCACGATTATGCTTCCGGTGGATGCCAAGATCCGCTACCGATGGAATGAATTTAATATGGTCCTGGTTGACAGGGGTGGCCGATGAAATCATTCGTTTTGATTCTGTGCCTGATGATTTTCCCGATCTTCGCAGAAGCAGCACCGTCATGGTATCCCATGCCGAAAGAGGCCTACAAGTTTGGCGAGGCCTATCCAGAGGCGCAGCAGCTTCTGTATGCCTTCGACTATGGTCATGCGCTGGTTTATGAGCGGTTGTTGCACAATAAAGGCAAGATCGCGAATCCCAAAGAATTTGAAAAAGAGATTTTGCGCGACATTCTTGTAATTCTCAAGAATCCGCCACCTGTAAAAGTGGATGAGGATGATATTGCGCCGGAGTATGTGTTTACCTTCCCGCTGATGGTCAATGCGTTTGACTGGTCCCATATGTTGCATCAATGGGTGCTGGACGTACTGGCAACTTCCGAGGATCGAGGGGAAGGGATGCATCGTCGGATCAATGAGATATTTGTCCAATACAAGGCCAATCGCAGCCTGGCGATAACGGATGTTTGCAAAACCATGTTGTTCATGGATGGGCACTACTTCTCCAAAGATTTCCGCCGCAGTTATCCAAGCTTTAATCTCTTGATCTGGTCCTATCATTGGTTCCAGATCCGTCTGTACGAGGCTTTGATGAAGCCCCATCGGGCGGAACGGGATCTGGCTGTTCAGGAAACTGTTAAGGAGTTCTGGACCCTGATCAGTGATCTGCCGGATTCAGCAGAATTTGACATGATGCCAGAGACCGCGAAGGAGGCGCCGACTTTTGCTCGTCAATTCCCTTTGATTGCCGCGGCCTTCGACAATAATCACATGCTTCACGATATTGTGTCGGACATCCTGACCTCCAATAAAGTGGCAGCGGTAGATATGCGTAAGTTGGGTGTTGAATACGGCCGTATGGCTCTGGATCCCCAGTCTTTTAAATCCAACAAGTGTGCAGCTTACCCTTAAACAGGAGAATAAAATGAAATCACTATTAACAATTGCAGCGGTTCTTATGTTTTCAGTCACAGGCTTGGCGCAGGAAGTGACGCTTGCTAAGGCCGCGGAACTGACAGCCCATCGTATTGATCGACTGGTGACCCTGGGTAAGATTGACAGTGGATTTATTTCCCATCTTGATTCCATTGAAATTGCGCCGACAGCGGATAAGTCTGCAGGTGCCTTCCGTGCCGTGGCGTCTCAAACTCAGCCTGAAACGGGGGCAGCTCTGAAGCTTGAAGTTTATTTTGATGAAAAGGGCAAGGCTCTTTCCTATCAGGTTCTGCCGGATGGGGAACAGGGGCCGGACAATGCGTGGACAGAAAAAGATGCCGCTTCATTGATGGAAAATGCGCTTCACTATGTTCTTGAAAATAATGGCGATGAAACCGTAGCTCTCTTTGACCAGGGCCTGTCTTCTATTAAATTGATCAAAGTTCAACAGGACGGGAAAGAGATGGCGTTGGGTGTGATGCACTCCACACTGACCAATCTGACTCTCAACGTTTATTTGAATTTGGATGGCAGCTTCGTTGCGGCTGAGGTGGCACAATAATGAAGCTATTGTGTTTTGTTTCTTCCCTGATTCTTTTTGCGGGAACGGCCAAAGCTTTGGAGCCGACCTATGAGTCCATCAGCCGGGAAGTGTTTCAATACTCCTGCTATGACTGCCATCACGCCACGGGTACTGGAAAGCGCGTGCCATTGGACAAAGCCTCTCTTTTGAATTCTCCGTTGGAGCTGGTGATTCCTTATAATCCTGATGAGTCCGGGCTGATTTTAGCACTGGAAAGAAATGATGATAAAAGAATGCCTCCACCAGACGACATCTACGATGCGGTGACCAAGGAAGAGATTCTGATCATTCGCAAGTGGATTGAAAACGGAGCGCAAGACTAGACACTATTTGCGTTTTTTCGATTGAGGAGCATATGGACAATCACAATCACAATCACAATCACCATGGGCATATTCACGAAAACAAAAAGCCGGAGCTGACAACGCCGTTGGCTTCAGCGGATGTTGAATACACTTGTCCTATGCATCCTCAAATCCGACAAAAGGGTCCTGGGAACTGTCCTATCTGCGGGATGACTCTGGAGCCAGTGACGCCCACTTTGTCTATTGAAGAGGATAATACCGAATATCTGGATATGAAAAGACGCTTTTGGGTGGCGACGGGATTGAGTGTTCCATTGGTCTTTGTAACAATGGGAGGCCGCCACCTGATCCACTCCAGGGGTTTTTTGGAAGCAATGCCGTGGGTCGAGCTCCTTTTGGCGACTCCAGTTGTCGTCTGGGGCGGATGGCCCTTTTATGTGAAGTTCTGGCAGTCTATAAAAAACAAATCTCTGAATATGTTTACGCTGATCGGACTTGGCGTCGCAGTGGCATATATTTACAGCCTTATTGCGGTTCTAATCCCCGAAGTTTTTCCTGAATCTTTCAAAGATCCGATGACAGGGGAAGTGGGATTGTACTTTGAAGCGGCAAGTGTGATTGTCACGCTTGTTTTGTTGGGACAGGTGTTGGAGCTGAAAGCTCGGGGCCAGACCAGTGCTGCGATAAAGTCATTGTTGGGGTTGGCTCCCAAGACAGCCCGAAAAGTCATGCCTGATGGTTCGGATGTTGATGTTCCTCTTGATGAAATTCATGTTGGAGATAAAATTCGTGTTCGCCCAGGGGAAAAAATCCCGGTGGATGGCCTTGTTTTATCCGGCTCCTCTTCTGTGGATGAATCCATGGTCAGCGGAGAGCCTGTTCCTGTGGAGAAAACGCAAGGGGCAAAGGTTGTCGGTGCCACTATCAATGGGACGGGAACGCTGCTGATGCAGGCTGAGAAAGTCGGAAAGGACACCCTGCTTTCCCAGATTGTCCAGATGGTGGCAGAAGCGCAAAGATCTCGCGCGCCAATTCAAAAATTGGTTGATCATGTATCCGCTTACTTTGTTCCTGCGGTGATTTTAGTGGCGGTACTCACTTTCGTCATTTGGTCGATCTGGGGAGTGGAGCCAAAGCTGGCTCATGCTGTGATTAATGCAGTAGCTGTTCTGATCATTGCTTGTCCTTGCGCCTTGGGTCTGGCGACTCCGATGTCAATCATGGTAGCGACGGGGCGGGGTGCAACCATGGGAGTTCTTTTTAGAAATGCCGAGGCCATTGAGCTGATGAGAAAAGTTGACACTCTTGTTGTGGATAAGACGGGCACATTGACGGTAGGGAAGCCGAAGTTAGTCACGGTGATTGCTCTAGGAGAGCATTCGGAAAATGTGCTTCTAAGTCTGAGCTCCGGCCTGGAGATTTTGAGTGAGCATCCTTTGGCGGCCGCGATAGTTTCAGGAGCGAAAGAAAAGAATATTGAAATCAGTGCAGCTCAGGACTTTAATTCCGTGACGGGAAAAGGGGCTTTGGCGCAAGTGGCGGGATATCAGGTTGCCATTGGTAACAAGGCTCTGATGGAGGAAGTTTCCGTTAAGCTGGGAGACTCTGAAGCTCGCGCTGATCAATTGCGGGAAGATGGTCAAACTGTGATGTACGTGGCAATTGATGGCAAATTAGCGGGACTTTTGGGCGTCAGCGACCCTATCAAAGACAGCACCTTGCCGGCGATTAAAGCTCTTCGAGATGCAGGCATCAAGGTCATCATGATGACCGGAGACAATAAAAAAACGGCGGCGTCGGTGGCCAAAAAAGTGGGGCTGGATGACTACTTTGCGGATGTTCTTCCTCAGGGTAAGGCAGATCTTGTAAAGAAGCTGCAAAGTGAGGGATCTTTTGTGGGAATGGCCGGGGATGGTATCAACGATGCTCCAGCCTTGGCCCAAGCTCAGGTAGGAATTGCAATGGGAACGGGTACTGATGTTGCAATGAATAGCGCTGGGGTGACACTGATTAAAGGAGATCTGACGGGAATAGTGAGAGCGCGCGGACTGAGCGAAGCAACATTGAAGAACATTCGACAGAATCTATTCTTCGCATTTGTCTATAACTCATTGGGAGTGCCAGTGGCTGCTGGTATTTTATATCCTTTATTTGGAATTCTTTTGAGCCCAATTTTTGCTGCTGCGGCAATGGCACTAAGTTCTGTTTCCGTGATCGTCAATTCCTTGATGTTAAAGAGGGCCAGAATTAAATAAAATGCCCTTGAAGTGGTTTCAGGGGCATTTTATTACCGACTTACTGAGGCGTGGTGATAAACTGTGCTGATGAGGCTTTGACCTGTGCCTCAATCGGCTCCAGACGCCCTTTCAGATATTTCTGCAGGAATTCCTCTGTGATGGCGTTGGCGCCCATGTTGTTGGCCGCTTTGGCAAAGCCGTGTCCCTCGTCAGGGAACAGTACGTATTCCACTGGGATCTTTTTAGCAGCCATGGCGTTGTAGATCTGATCAGCTTCCGCCTTTTTCACGCGCGGATCATTGGCCCCCTGTAAAATCAGCAATGGCTTTTTGATTTTATCCACATGAGTCAGTGGAGAGCGCTCTTTCAGAAGCTTCTTGCCTGATGCCGTGGTCGGGTCGCCGACGCGCTTATATAGATTCGCACGGAAGCTTTCCCAGTAAGGTGGAACCGTGTTCAACAACGTTTCCAGATTGGACGGGCCGACGATATCCACCGCAGCGGCAAAGGTATCCGGTGTGAAGGTCACACCTGCCAACGCGGCATAACCGCCATAGGAACCACCCATGATCACGATCTGTTTTGGATCTGCATAGTCGTTCTTAACGGCCCAGTTGACAGCATCAATCAGGTCGTCATGCATCTTGCGGCCCCATTGCTTGTCGCCGGCATTCAGGAACTTCTTCCCGAAACCTGTGGAAGCGCGGAAGTTCACGCTCAGAACGTTGTAACCGCGATCTGCCAGCCATTGGTGATAGGGATTGTAGCCATAGTCATCCCGGCCCCAAGGACCACCGTGCACCAGCAAAACCATCGACTTGCCTGCTTGCTTACGGGCTTGAGTCAAATAGGACACCAGTTGATAACCATCGCGAGACGGGATTTCAACAGCTTCCATGGAACTCATGCGGTCGCCGTAAGGAATCATGGATTTGGTGTGATACAAAGGCTGGCTCAAAGTTCCGGTTTTGACGTCATAGAAATAAAACGCCACCGGTTTGTCGGTGGAGTCTGCGAACAGCACCCACTGATTTCCGTCAAGACTCATGGAAGTCACGTTGATTTCGGTATTGAGTTTTTTCTCGATGTTTTCAAAGTGCTTCTGGAAGTCCTTGTCGAAGAACTGGATATCACGTTTCAGGTAATAAGATGACGCCCACAGCAGCTTTCCTGTCTGTGGGTGCATCTGCAGGCCCTGAATGTCAGAGCGTTCGTCAGAGGCAACCACCTTGGATTTATCAGACTTGATATCCCATTCGATCAAAGCCGCTTTGTCGCGTTTGCGGCTGTCCAGCAGATAGACTTTGCTGCCGTCATGGGAAACGTCCACCGCAGAAGATGTCATGCTGTCTTCAAATGGCATCACGGTTTTTTTGACAAACTTTTTACTGCCAGCATTCCACAGGAAGATGGTTGAAGAACCGTCTTTGTTCGACTGGCTTGCGATGATCGGGTGGAAGTTTTTATCAAACATGATCCCGGCATAGTTTTCAGTGTTGGTGAAAAGATCCGTGGTGGCTTTCGTTGTCAGATTCAGAATCTTGTAATCAAAAAACCTTGGATCGCGTTCGTTGGTCATGATGACCACTTCCTGCGGGCGAAGGTGGCTGGTTTCAGCAATCTGGGAGGTTACTTTGCCAGGTTTGGTGATTTCTGTGATTTCCCCGGTAGAGACATTCAGGGTGTACAGACCGAAGTTTTCGTCCCCGGCGACGTCCTGAGTGAAGGTCAAAATGCCCGGAGTGTAAGTCCAATTGTATCTGAAGATGCCACGCTTGGTGTCGTGGGTGACAGGTTTTGCTGTTTCCGGCTTGCCGAATTCCTGAGCCCAGATGTTCAGAACTCCTTTGTGGGCGGAAAGATAAGTGACGTATTTTCCGTCAGGACTGATTTTGATGCCGGTGATATCCGGATTTCCAAAGAGAACTTCGCGCGGAATGTATTCAGCGTTCACGGCTTCCTTCTTGTTCAGGGTTTGGCAGGCGCTCAACGAAAAAATCAGAGCGGCTAAAAATGGCATTTTCAATGCTGTTTTCATTAAATGGACTCCTGTTTTGCTGAATCATCGTAGGTCAGGCAGATTTGGAGTCAAGAGGCGAGATGCTTTACGCACAATAGAAAACGGGCCCTATGAGGGGGAGGGCCCGCGAATTTTACAGCAACGTGCCGGTATTCTGTTAGGAATGATACATGCGGTCTTCAAATGCCGCCAAAGCGGCTTTCGCGCCTTCGCCCATGGCAATCACGATCTGCTTGTATGGCGTCGTTGTGACGTCACCAGCAGCATAAATGCCCTTGGCGGAAGTGCGACCCTTTTCATCGACGATGATTTCACCGAACTTGGTCAGTTCCACAGTTTCTTTCAGGAACTGACTGTTCGGCACAAGGCCGATCTGCACAAAGATGCCATCCAGGTCCATTTTCTCTTCTTTGTTCAAAGAGCGATCCAGATACTGGATCTGCTGAACCTTGTTGCCGTCACCGATGATTTTTTCCGTCTTGGCGCTGGTCACGATGGACACGTTCGGCAGGGATTTCAGTTTGTCGACCAGGATCTTGTCGGCTTTCAGTTGGTCGTTGTATTCAAACACCACGACTTCGCGAACAATGCCGGCCAGGTCAATCGCGGCTTCCACGCCCGAGTTTCCTCCGCCGATGACGGCCACTTTCTTGCCTTTATAGAAGGGGCCATCACAGTGTGGGCAGTAAGCCACGCCACGGCCCAGATATTCTTTTTCACCTTCAACACCCAGTTCACGCCATTTCGCCCCTGTAGTGACGATGATCGCGTCGGCCGTCAGGTGTTCGCCACTTTCCAGTTCGATGGCTTTGACTTTGCTTTCCGTGTGGATCTTTTTCACGCGGCGGTTTTCAAGAACTTTGACCGGATAGCTGGCAATGTGCTGATTCAACTGCGCTGCCAGTTGAGGGCCTTCGGTGTAAGTCACACCAATCAGGTTTTCAATGCCTTTGGTTTCCTGCACCTGGCCGCCGATTTTTTCCGTGATCATCGCGGTGGAAAGACCTTTACGAACGGTGTAGATCGCCGCAGACGCCCCCGCAGGGCCGCCGCCGATCACCAGCACATCAAAGTGCCCCAGATTCTTGTTCACAGGTTCAGAGGGGGCGGCATTGGCGTCAACGCCGAAAGTGGATTCCAGTTTTGCCACCAGATCCAAAAGCTGGATACGGCCGGAGTGGAACATTTTTGCGTTCGCCACCAGGCTCGGCACACCTTGGATGCCCAGGGACTTGATGTCGTCCTGAACGTAACCGCCGTCAATGATTTCATGACGAAGACTTCCGTGAATCAAAGCAATCTGATTCAGGGCCTGCACCACCTCAGGACAGTTTTCACAGGTCAAAGAGATGTAAGACTGGATTGTGATGTTTTTGTTCAGACGACGAACGCGGTCCGCGATCACGCTGTCCAAAAGCTTGCCTTTGCCATCGGTGTTCAGGATGGCCAGAATCAATGAAGTGAATTCATGACCGCCGGGAATACCTTTGAACACGATGCCCGTGGGCTTGCCTTTATAGTCAATGCGGAACTGAGGCATCGGAGAAGTGCCAGACGCATTCTGCGTCAGCGTGATTTTATCAGAAGTGCTGGCAACACTTTGAAGCATGTCCAAAAGATCTTTTTGATCTTCGTGAGAGCTGTTCTCATAGACAAGCTCAACCGTATTCTCCAAGGCACCAAAGACTGATCTTAGTTGTTCAAGAAGAGAAGAGTCTAACATTGTGACCTCCGTTCGGGGGAAATTACCTGAAAATTGCAACTGCTGCGTTGGTCGGCGTCGCCGTACAGGAGTACGGCTTCCTTCTCCCGCCTTGCATTTGCAACTTTCAGCTAATTTCTGTTCTGCGTTTGGTGGGCTTGTCCCCGCGTGGGCGGGGACTCGCATAAAATCTAGAAACTAGATTTTACCAACTAGGTCCAAGCCTGGTTTCAGAGTGGATTTGCCTGGAGTCCATTTCGCAGGGCAAACTTCGCCTGGGTTTGCAGCGATGTATTGAGCTGCTTGAGTTTTACGGAACAATTCATCAGCGTTACGGCCGATACCGTTGTCCTGAACTTCAGCCAATACGATTTTACCTTCTGGGTTCACCAGGAAAGTACCACGGTAAGCCAAACCTTCTTCTTCAATGTGCACGCCGAATGCGCGAGTCAATTGGAAGGTAGGGTCTGCCAACATTGGGTATTTGATCTTTTTGATTGTCTCAGAAGCATCATGCCATGCTTTGTGAGTGAAGTGAGTGTCAGTGGAAACACCGTAAACTTCCACGCCGATTTTTTGGAATTCAGCGTATTTGTCAGCCATATCACCCAATTCAGTAGGGCATACGAATGTGAAATCCGCAGGGTAGAAGAAGAAGATGGACCATTTGCCTTTAAGGTCGTTCTGAGTCACGGTTTTGAAATCACCGTGGTGGAAAGCTTGAACTTTGAAATCTGGCACTTTCGTGTTGATGATAGTTTGCATTTATTCTCCTTCGAATAAAGTGGTTAGGTTGTGGCCTTAGGGCCTAAATAAAAATTCAGGTCCACCAGCAGGTTTAGTTGTTAGTGGACATCTTTCGTCTTTGAGACTACGGGATCAACCATTTTTAGGGAAATCGATTATAAATATGCATTGATAGATTTTGTCTATTGCGGCATAATAGGCCCCAAGGAGCCCTTATATGAGCCCAAAAGTGAACTTTTCTTTGACGCAGCTGGAATACGTTATGGCTGTCCATAAGCACGGCCATTTTGCCAAGGCGGCCGAGGCCTGCCACGTGACTCAACCCACGCTCAGCATGCAAATACAGAAGCTGGAAGAGGATTTAGGGGTGGTGATCTTTGACCGATCCAAAAAACCCATTTTACTGACACACATGGGTAAAAAACTGATTTCCCAAATTCAGACGGTCCTTTTTGAGTCCAGAAAAATTGAGAGCATTATTCAGCATGAGCAAAAAGGCGCTAAACAAGGAAGCTTGTCTATTGGTGTCATTCCGACGGTGGCTCCGTATTTGCTGCCTAGACTTTTGCCGGTGGTTGAAGAGCTTTTTCCGGAAGTCGATTTGAACATCAAGGAAATGCAGACGGATCAAATCATCGATGCCCTAAATGGGGATGAAATTGATGTCGGGGTTCTGGCGACCCCAGTACAAATAGCAAAGATGTTCGAGTTTCCATTATATTACGAACCGTTCTATGTGCTGTGCGAAAAGAATCACGAATATGCGCACTTGAAGAAAATCAAGTATTCGAATCTGAGCATGGAGGATATCTGGCTGCTGGAAGAAGGCCACTGTCTTCGGAATCAGATTCTGGATATTTGCTCTGTCAAAAAAGGCAAAGGGCAGGGGCGTCGCTATAAGTTTGAAAGTGGCAGTCTTGAGACTTTGAAAAATCTGGTGGACCTGTATGGCGGATACACATTGTTGCCGCATCTCGCGACAGAACAGCTTGGCAATCGCAGTCAGATTGTGCCGTTCGAGCGTCCGATCCCGGCCCGCGAAATTGGTCTGGTTTATCGTCGCGAGCACTACAAAAATGAACTGATCGAAGCTCTTGGCGAAGCGATCCTGAAGTCCATCCCGGAGGACCTGCGCAAAATCCGCCCTAAAGATCTGGATGTCCTGCCAATTGCGTAGGGGCCTCCAACCCGGTGGTTTATTTTGGAATTCATGGCTGAGTTCCAAGTTCATCCGTGCTAAGTTGTTTTTGAAAAGAGAAACTTCATGACGACAACAAAAGAAAGAAAGCCCCTTGAGACTCGCGAGGATATCAAAGTTCTTGTCGATGGCTTTTACGCAAAAGTTCGTGCCGATGGATACATCGGTCCGATCTTCACTGATGTGGCGAAAGTGGACTGGGATGAACATCTGCCGAAGCTTTACAATTTCTGGAGTGACCTGCTGTTGGGCGAAGACACCTATCGTGGTCGTCCTTTTCCGCCACACACCAAATTGAATTTGGAGCGCGGGCACTTTGAGCAGTGGCTGCGTCTGTTTGTCGAGACCGTTGATGAGCATTTCGTGGGCCTGAAAGCCAATGAAGCCAAAGAGCGCGCCTATCGTATTGCGCGCAATTTTATGATCAATTTGCAGTTACTCAGTCTGGAGTAAAGACCTCCGTCGGGTCTGTCTGTTGTTTTACGGCAGTTCAGCCCGAATATCTGTGTGCCTTCTGCGGCCTCGTTTTATTTTTAAAGACAGCGGGAGGTTCGCCATGAAACTCACTGTCAATTTCACGTCACAAGGCCGCATGCTGGAAGGAACTTTGTTTTTGCCAGAGGATGCTTCCGAGATCTTTGCAGCCTGCCTGTTTGAAGGTTCAATGACCGGAGCCACGGCGCAAGTGACCGAGCGACTGGCTCGGGAGGTCAGTGCCGAAGGTTTTATCACCCTGATCATGGACCACAGTTATTTCAGTGAAGACGAGCAGGCACCACAACCCTGGGAATCTCCCAGCAAGCGCCTGCAGGATATCCGCGCGGCCCTGGATTTTTTGGAAAACCACGCCAGCGTCGATAAAGAGCGTATCATCGGCGTCGGCGTCAGTGTGGGAGCCGAGTATTTGGCGCAAGTCTGTCAGGAAGGTTGCAGTCTCAAAGGGCTGGTGATCGTGGAAAGCGCCATGGATGACAGCCGCAATCTGGCCGTGGATCATCTGGATATTCCAACACAGGTGGTGGATGAAACCCATCTTGATTCGGCAGTGGACGAAATTGTCCTGTGGGCCCGCACCTTGTTTAACGGCGGTCCTGCGCAGGAATCCGCCGGTCGACAGGACTGGAGTGTCTCGGACAAATAGTTATTTCAGTTTGATTTCGACAGAATTCACCACTTTGCTGTTCATGTCGCGAATCTGCATGGACACAGTTTTCATTTTCCAGTCAATTTCGGCCAGGCCGAAGTTTTCCTGGTTGTAGGTGGCACCCACATAGTGACTGTCAGCGTCCGGGTATTTGTTCGGACGGTTCAGAGAGCTGGCAGTGATGTCATAAAGAGGGCCATAATCTTTCAAATCTGTTTTCGCGATCGAGGCAATGTGCCGGTCGCCGCTGATGACGATCACATTTTTAGCGCGGGTTGATTTGATCAGATCAAAGAATCTTTGCCGCTCTTTCGGAAAATTTCCCCATTTTTCAAACTGCGGATCATTGGCAATCATCTGAATGCTGCTGATGATAAAACGAACCTGCGCCGGGCGCTTTAGCTGGGCTTCCAGCCACTGCCACTGATTTTCACCCAGAATGGTGCCTTCATCCTGAGGGATGTAATTCATCGCTTTGCCTTCAAAACCCGGGCGTTCTTTCAGCGGGCTGCGATAGTAACGGGTGTCGAGCATAATCACCTGAACCATTTGTTTTTTCGGGCCGATGATTTTGCTGTGATAAACGCCCCCTTGCTCCAGCGGCATGCTGTTGCGGGTGTAGGTCCAATAGTTCATGAAATCACGGCGGGCGGCATCTTTGCCGGCCCATTCATGACCGCCATCGCGCTGGCCAAAGTCATGATCATCCCAGGTCGCCATGAAGGGAACTTTTTCACGAACGGCGCGATATTCGGGAACCAGATCCAGCTTGCGGTATTGTTCGGCGATGGGTTGCTGTCCGGACCAACTGCCGTAGATGTTGTCACCCGTGAACAAGAACAGATCCGGGTGGGTGGCCGCGATGGTTTTCCAGATCGGCTGAGGTTCATCCTGGTTCGCGCAGGAACCGAAGGCCACACGTTCAATTTTGGCAGAATAATCGATGCCCCGAGACGGCAGGGTGGACACATAAGTGGTCGCCAGATGCTGAACGTGGGTGGCTTTGTCCGGGGTCTTGTGAGTGCAGGCGGAAAGCGCCAGTACCAGCAGAATCATTCGCTTCATTCGTTCTCCTTGAAACAGTACCCGGGTATTTCAATAAACCCCGGCGTTTTTGGCAACCATCTTTTGTCTCAATTTCAGACACGGCACGGGCCTTGTATTGATTCTTTGGTATGACGAATAAAATGAAACTTTACAGCAGAACTCTGGCGATTTTCTTTGTGGGGCTGACTCTTCTGGCAGGTGAACTGTCATTAGCTTCACTTCAGCGCAAAAGTCTCACGGTGAGACAGCCGACAAAGGGCGCCGCTGTACATGGATTGGCATCCAAACAAAAGCTGCTGCTGGGGTTGAATAAAGCCAAAACTTCCGCTGAAGGCCTGGATTTGCAGATCGGCCGCTATCTGGAGATTTCCTCGATGGGTGCGTTTCAGCGCTGGCAGAAGAATATTGATTTCGATGCCGTTAAGGACGAGTACTCGCAGCGCGTGCTGAATCATCTGCAGGCGATGACGGAACTGATGAAGCTTCGTCGTTCCAGTCACGGTCAGTTCAAAAAGCTGTATGAATTTGATTTTCAGAACCTGATCCGAAAAAGTGACTATGTGCTGTCAGTGAATACGACTCGCACAACGCTGGAACATTCCAGTGAAGATCCGGCTTTCGCGGCCCAGGCTGAAAGAACCTTGGCGGACTATAACGAAGAAAGAATGCGCTACGACTCCAAAATGATCGCACTTAACTAAGGATGGTGAAAAAGGCCCTTCTGACTGCGTTGTCGGGGGACCTCTTTCTCTCCGACGTGCTAGAAGCATGCCTCCGTTTCAGAGAACCCCCTCCGCCTTGCATAAGGACCTTTTTGACCATCCTCTTAAAAGGTACCTGCTTACTTTTGCATAAAAAAAGGGAGCCAGAAGGCTCCCTTTTTTGTTTTAACTTTTGGTTAAAAACTATTTGCGCTCGCTGATTGGAGTCACTTTGCGCTGTTCAGCACCCACGTACTCGGAAAGAGGACGGATGATGCGGTTGTCAGCAGTTTGTTCCATGATGTGAGCAGACCAGCCGGTTGTACGAGCCATTACGAAGATCGGCGTGAAGAAGTCGATCTCGAAGCCCATCATGTAGTAAGCAGGACCCGCTGGGAAATCCAGGTTCGGGTAGATCTTTTTCTTATCAACCATGACTTTTTCCAAAGCCGTGTACATCTGCATCCATTTTTGTTCGCCAGTCACGTCCGCCATAACTTGAGCGTACTTTTTCATGGTTGGAACGCGGGAATCGCCAGAGCGGTAAACGCGGTGACCGAAGCCCATGACTTTTTTCTTCTGCGCCAAAGCATCCAGCATCCACTGTTCTGCTTTTGCAGGATCAGCGATTTCCTTCATCATGTGCATAACCATTTCGTTCGCGCCACCGTGCAAAGGACCTTTCAGGGCACCAATACCTGCAACAGTTGCAGAGTAGATGTCAGACTGAGTGGAAGTCACAACACGTGCCGTGAACGTGGAAGCATTGAAGCTGTGTTCAGCGTAAAGGATCAAAGAAACGTCAAAAGCCTTAACAACTTCTTTTTGTGGAACTTTACCGAAGCACATGTGGAAGAAGTTTTCCGCGATGGACAAATCAGCTTTCGGTGGAATGAAATCCAGACCTTTTTTGAAACGGTAGTCAGCAGCCACCATGGTCGGGATTTTCGCCAGCAACATCATGGCTTTGTCCATGTTTGTCGCAGGAGAAGAATCCCAGATACGTGCATCTTCAGCGCCCAGGAAGGAAACAGCCGTGCGGATGGAATCCATTGGGTGACATTTTTGTGGAAGTGCCTTGATCACGTTCAGCAAAGTAGTGGAGATTTCACGGTAGCTGCGTTCCTTTTTGGAGAACTCTGCAAGTTGACCTGCATTTGGCAGCTCGCCATTGTACATCAGGAATGCCACTTCTTCGAAAGAGCAGTTTTCAGCCAGGTCTTGAACCGGGTAACCGCGATAGATCAAAGAGTTGGTGTGAGGGTTTACTTTGGATACAGAAGACGTATCCATAACAACGCCATCAAGACCCTTTTTAACGTTCATTTTCTCTGGTTCTGGAACATAATCTGGATTGATATACTCAGCCATTTTTCCTCCGGCGAAATCCGCGCAGACGACGCCCATTCGAATGATTAGGAATCGGTGCGTTATATTGCTAATGATTAACGACCAAAGCTAGCGCGGCACCTGAAGCCGGTCAAGAGTTCGTGCAGGGACTCTACTTTGCGCAGCGGCGGGATTGACGAACGGGAAAGGCCTCCGCACACTTAGACTATGGAAATATCATTCGCTCTCGTTCCGGCACTTATTCATGTGTACATTTTTGCTCTGGAAAGCCTGCTTTGGGGGCGTAAAAGAACCAATAAGACTTTTGGCGTCACGGAAAGTGAAGCCGCGACCACCAAACTGATGGCCTTTAACCAGGGTTTTTATAACTTGTTTTTGGCGGTGGCGATTTTGCTCGGTTTGCATTTGCGAACAGGGGAGGTCACCCACGCGGCAGGCACCACCCTGGTGATTTATGGTTTGGTGTCCATCATTGCGGCGGGCCTGGTGTTGATTTTGTCGTCACGCCGTTTATGGCGGGCAGCGCTGGTGCAAATCGTACCGGCTGCCATCGCTCTGGGGCCGTTCCTTTTCTAGAACTGCCCTTCACACACGCCCGGTGTTGTCGTCAGCACCGGATTCGGGTTGTTTGAGAAGTAATCCTTGATATCCAAGTCCAGGTACAGACTTCCGCTTTTGCAGTTTTTGTAAAGTGCGCGGTACAAGCTGAGCAAATTGTTTTTGAAGATCTTGTATTCCGCCGCAGTGAGCTGCAATGAGTTGCGGAAATAAGTTTCCATGGCCAATTGGGTTTCAGGCGTGCCAAAGACCTGACCGTACAAACGCATCACACCCTTATAAGTCTGAGGGCTGAAGTGTTTTACCACCATGGTCGCATTCAGGAACAGATCCGCATTGTCCTTCCAACTGTCATATGTGGCAGAGGTTTTTTTGACATCTGCAATCAGAGCGTATTTTTTGGCGGTGTTCATGTCAAAGCCACCGTCGTTGTCTTTCAGAAGCATGACCTTCAAAGAAACACCGGTTTGCTTGATGGCGCCTAATACCTCCACTTCAGCCGGGGTCAACGTGTTTGCGGGCTTCGCCAGAAGCTCTTTGTATTTTTTGTCCGAGATACTGTCCAAGGTGCCCTGCGCAGTTTTAAAGAACTGGCGGCGTTTGTAGTGGATGTTGCCGATACGATCAGCCTGATCCAGCAGGAAGTCCATCACCAGCATGTCAGATGAATCCTGCATGCCCAGCATCTTCTGACCGGCTTTGCTCAATTCGTTGCTGCCCAGAATTTGGGAAACAGGGCGGGGATCTTTCAGCAGAGGCCAAAAGACACTGCTGTTGCGGAACTGATCGATGCGGGTCTTGTCCGATTTTAAACCGAAGGCCTCAGCATACAGTTCTTCGTTCCCGGGGTTTTCAGACAGGACGCCGAAGACCTGCAGTTTGTCTTCGGTCAGGATGCGTGGTGTCCAGTAAGCTGTGCTGTTCGCAGAAAGCCCGCGGCGTTTGCCGTCTTTGTAGAATGAAGTGGGAACAATGCCCAGGCCGTGAGGTGGCTTCGTGTACACATCCGGCAGTTGGGCGACGTTGCCGTGTTTTGCGCGAACCAAATGGCCGATCTGATCGTACCAGTATTGATTCAAATAGGTGTTGCCCATTTGCAAACCCAGATAGCGTCCGGCCAAAGCATGATCTAAAACTGTGTCCAGGCTCACCGTGCGAAGAACGCTGGGTGGAACGTCCACGGATTTAAACAACTGAGTCAGACGGGAATAACCCAGAATGCTTCCCACAGAAACGCCGGGGGCGGCAAACTTGAATTTCGCCTCTTTGTCTGGATAGCCGGATTTGGCTTTCAGGGCTTTTTTCGCGGAACGGGTCAGAGGGCAGACGGCTTTTTGAAATTGCGCCTCGGTCATTCCTTTGGGGACGGTGTAGAATTCCACCGCGACAGAGGTGCTGTTCACTTTCGGGCACCCATAAAACATCTGTGTCTTGGGATGATCGCCGCGAGTGGGGTACAGATTCATCGCACAAAGAGCGTCTTCGTCTTTGTTGATCTTGTTTTCCAGGCCCGGGAACCTTTGCAGAAGGTAGCACTTTTCCGGGATGGCTTTTCCCGAAACTTCAATGTTGTAGGTTTTTACAGCGTGTTTATCAAATTGAGGATCCAGATAGCTGTAGGCATTTGAACTGATCAGTGCGAAAGATAGAAATGCAGCAAACATGGAAAAGTCTCCGTATTGTGAAGCACGGAGACTAGGACTGCCGAAATCAAAAACCAAGTTACTTTATTGCAAGCAAAATCAGCGCACGTACTTGACGCCGTTTTTTGCATCCAGCGTGAGTGAAGCGGGCAGGGAGCTGAGGCTTTGTTGCGTGCCAGATGAATTGTAATAGCGAATGGTCAGTTGATTCGTTTCAGAAAAGACAAGCTCCACATAGCCCTGCGGAGTGCGTGTGCTGGTGCCCACCAGGTAACGGGGCGAGCTGCCTGCACACGGCATGGAAACCACCTGTAACTTTTTTCCATCAGGATAAGTGTAGTGACCGGAATAGAATCCATGGGAATGACCAAAGATGACCAGATCCACATTGTGGCTCAGTAAGATGGCCTCCAAGGTGTTGCTTCCTGCGGTCCGTCTTTCACCGGCCAGAACACCATTTTCATAAACCGTGGAGCTGTTGGCTTTGCTGCTGACAATCGAATACAGAGGGATGTGACCATAGACCACGCGGGCCCGGGCCCCTTTGGCGCGTGCGGAAGACAGTTGTTCCTTCAACCATGCCAACTGGGCCGTGCGGTTGGAAAGTTTTGAATAATTCGCATCATCCAAAGAAACGAAGAAAACATCTTCCTTGATGAAAGAGTAATAGAACGGAAAGTTGTCATCATCGACGTATTCCACGTTGGGTTTGTTTTTGCCCCAGAAGGAATCATACAAACGGCGTTCCTGCGCATAATAGGCATCGTGATTGCCCGGAGTCGCCAAAAACGGAATGTTTGCATCGCGCATGAAGGACAGAACTTTTTTCGAGAACTGATTCCACATGTTCACATAGGTGCTGTCGGAAAGGCTTTTCTTTTCACCGTCGATGTAATCACCCACACCCAAAATAGCCGCTGGCTGACGCAAGATCATGGATTTCACAATCGAGATTGTGGCGCTGGCATAGGTGCCGCTGGTGTCGATGTTCATGTCGGCGAAGGCATGAATCTTCAGCGACTTGGCGCTGTCTTTGATTTCATCATCGGGTTCAGGAGTTGTCGGTGTTGACGGTTCCTCCGTCCCCGGTACCGACTGGGAATTGTCTGTGTCCGTGCCCGGATGGGCTGTGCTTAGGACGTCAGAGGTTGATGGGGCACACGCAGCGAGAGTTGAAACGAGCAAAAAGGCCGCAAGAATATTTTTAGAGGCGGTGACTTTTGTTTTCATACAGTTTGTATCGTAACAATGGTCTAAAAGATTAAGCCAAATTAATGATTCTGAAACGGATGTAAAATGGACTCAGGTCTAAGTTGGAATTTCTTGTTATTGATATAGGCACAGCCAAATCAGAAGCGGATGATTGGCTGCTTTTGTCGAGGTTCAGAATTCTTGTTTAGATTCATTGCAAGAACTGTAGGCCCTAAGGACGGGAAAGATCCCACTGATAACTAAGGCGCAGTTGCAGATCTGAATTGAATAACTTCTGCGTGCCTTGTCGTTCTGTCGAGTGGTCGGCCGAGGAATAGTCATAGGAAAAGCTATGTGATTGGCCAAACCAGTAAACGCCAAAGCGCCACTGATCTGAAAGCGGGCGAGAGAGTCCCACCAGTCCATCAAATGAAGTCGCGCTGGCAATTTGGAAGTTTCCGCTACTGGATGTTGCACTAAGGGGCGTCTGATAATGCAGGAATGATTCAACGAACCATTTGTTCTGGAGCTGCCATTCCATGCGCACACCCAAAGACGCGGTCACGATCTGATTCTGAATCAGGGCCACATCCGTCGCGGATCCCCCGACCAGGAAAGGCATTTGATGACGTTGCAATCCGCCCAGCAGATAGAACTGGGTGCCAGCGGGGCCTTCGGTGATTTTGCGCATGGCTTCAGCGCCGAAATAGCTCCAGGTATAGTCGTCTTTATCTATGGTCACAGAAGTGGGGGTCTGAATTTTACCGGGCATCTGATTGTAAGAAAAAGAATAGATCCAGTTGTCGTTCCACTGCAGGCGGGCTTCCGCCATGAACGTCGGTGACGTCACTGCACTGAATTGGCCGGATTCCTGCGCATTGGAGTTGGTTTGGTCAAATTTCAGATAGTTCGAACCAATCCCTGCCGACAAGGTCAGTTTTCTTACCTGTGGCGGGTGATTTGGTTCGTTGCTTGATGTTTGTGTGGTATCCGGCGCATTGGAGATTGTTGCATTTCTCTCGGTCATGACCGGAGTGTGCGGCTTTCTGATTTGTACCGGAAATAAACTGTCTACGGCTTTTGGCAGCTTCACGTCTTTTACCGAGTTGACCTCGTTGTTCACTGGAGAGTCCGTGACAGGCAAAGAAGTGTCACTGGAAGGATCGGATAAAGTGGAGTTGTCACTGTTCTGAGGTTCCGTTGGTGTTGCAAGCTCCTGATCGGCTGGATTTGAGGAGTGCATGGAAGGAAGGTAGTACGCAACCATCGTGAGTCCCGCGATAATGATTCCTGTAATTGCATATTTCCAGCGCTTTAATTTGGTGGGCATCATTATTCAATGTCGGTCACGGAGGCAAAAGTATTAAGCCGTCAGAGCAGGACCTTGGTTTAAATTGTTTGAGTTCCCCTCGTGTTGAAGCTCGTTGCATCTCGCGATCTCATTGGAAACTCTTAAGGAACACCTTTTATTGATTCTTTACAAAAAGTAACAGAAGATTCACGTTAATCGCCCGATAAGGGCAGTATGGATAAGCCAGAACGTACCATCAGTCTTAAAACGAGTCGCCTTTACGCAGTTCTTCTCAACAGTCTTCGCGGAGGGTTGCTGGTGACTTTGTTGGCTTCCTGTACGGCCGATTCTCTTAATTGGGTGCCGGCTGAAAACTCCATCATCTCCGGTAAGATTCATAACTATTCTGCTGACTCAGCTCTTTCGCAAAAGGTCAGTGCGTTGTCCTGCGCGGCTCCGCAAGTGCATCTTTATAAAGTCGATGGCGCGGGTAATCGTATGGAACCAGCCGTGGATTCTGGTGCGGTGGCTGCAGATGGCAGCTTTTCGGTGTCCATGAAGTCTTTGGGTGGCAGTCTGCTTACTCGAGGCGTTCTTAGTGATTCTTTTCTATTGCAGGTGACGGGTTGTTCCAGTGGACTTTATCTGCGCCCAGTGACCGGCAGTAAAGAGCAGGATATCAGCATGGGTTCGTCGTTGATTTCCTATTTAATGAACACCAATCAAAAAGATAAAATGGTTGAAGCTTTGAAGGCCTCTCCAGAGAATGTGAATCATCTGATTACATTGCTCAGCACTTCATCTTCGTTGGAAGAAGCTTACAGTCGTTTGACCGGAGATGCTTCTGTACTGGCTAAGTTCACCGAGATATTTGGTTCTCATCCGGATGTACTGGCTTCGGCGGCTCCGGAAATTTTGGATGTGACCATTCCCTCCAATGCCATGGAGCACAGTGCGATAGCGCTGAGCGTGGAGGCTCTTCACTGGTCCTCTGGGTATCAGATTGCCTATGAATGGAAATTGGATGGTATCATTCTTGGTTCTGCTAAAAATATTTCCTACACTGCGAGTGCCAATCAGCAGGGGGTGCATGAACTGGTTTTGACCGTCGGCGAAAGCAACGGGGCCGGGGGCCTTGATACAAACCGTCCGACTCAGCGTCTGGTGAGGTCTCTGGTGATCGGCAATAATGTGCTGCCGGTGGCACCGACGATGGCGATCACATTGCCTTTGGTATCAGGCAGTGTGCCGATATCCACCCGGTCTGTGATCGTCACCATCAATACTGGAGCGGCCCTGTCTGGGTGTGAATCCTTCAGCTCTCTCTTATTAACGGAAGAGGCCACGGCACCCACCGCGACGGCGGTGTTTCCGATTCTCTGTACGCAGCCCGGAGGGCAGGACGTGCCCTTCAATCTGGCTTCGGCCGGGGATGGTTTAAAAAATATTTATCTGTGGGCGAAAGACTCTGCTGGGGTCGTGTCGCAAGTGCCGTCCGTCTATGGGGTTCGGCTGGATACGACTGCGCCGACGGCTTTGATTTCAACCAGCGTGGCGGTTCATCAGAAAAGCAGCACTCAAAGCTTTGCGTTCACCGGCGATGATGGCGGTGGAGTCATTGAACGTTTTGACTGTAAACTGGACACTGGGGCCTGGACGGCTTGTTCAAGTCCGATATCTTATTCAGGTCTTGGCCAGGGTCATCACTCTTTCTCGGTTCGAGCTGTGGATACTGCCGGTAACAGCTCCGCAGTTGTCAGTAAAAGCTGGAACGTGGATCTGACCGCACCGGTTTTAAGCCTGGTGTCGACACCGGCCTCCATCACTAATTCTTTAAGTGCGACTTTTGAATTGGCGGCATCGGATGTGGGCGGATCTTTGGTCAGCGTTTATCAGTGCAGTATCGACAATGCGGCTTTCGCAGATTGTCCTGGCTTGTCGTCCTATGTGGTGACTGCGGGAACGCACAATTTCCGCGCGCGCGCATTGGATGGTGCTGGAAATATCTCAGGTCTTCAAAGTTATACTTGGACTGTGGATACCGCGGCTCCGGTGACGACGATCTCAGCCAAACCGCCGACTTTGACCAATGCGATGACGGCAAGCTTTTCGTTCAGTGCGACGGACAGTGGCGGCGGCAGCATTGCCAGTTATTTCTGTGAACTGGATGGGGCCGGTTTTAGCGCCTGCAGCTCTGGTAAATCCTATTCGGGTTTGCTTGACGGCGGGCACATCTTTAAAGTGCGCGCGCGGGACACCGCCGGCAACGACGGTGTTGCGGTCAGCTATTCCTGGACGATTAATACCTCAACTCCAATGGCCTCGATTTCTCATAACCCGGAGCCGATCACCAAGCTGACGACGGCGTCTTTTGAGTTTGCGGCAGTTCCTCCTCCAGGGGGTTCTATCGTCGGATATCAATGCAGTTTGAATGGTGGGACCTGGGCGGCCTGTAGCTCACCCAAAAATTATTCGGCTTTGAGCGCAGGATCTCAGCAGTTCTCTGTGCGCTCGGTGGATAATAACTCCAACGTCAGCACTGCCGCCGTTTATAATTGGTTGATTGATACGACAGCTCCCGTTTTATCTGTCAGTAGTGCGCCGGCGCCTCTGGTCAATAGCACCGAGGCTCAATTTGTCTTTGCCGGCACGGACAGTGGGGGGGCGGGCCTTGATTATTATCTGTGTCAGCTTGATGGGGGACCTTTTGGTGCCTGTGTCAGTCCGAAGAATTTTTCGAATCTCGCAGCAGGCGCACATTCTTTTAATGTAAAAGCTGTGGATGCCGCGGGCAATGAAAGCGCTGTGCAGAGTAAGTCCTGGACAGTGGACGTGACGGCTCCAACCCTGACCCTAAATACTTTCCCCACTTCCGTCACGAATCTGACAACGGCGAGCTTTACCTTTGCAGCCAGTGACGTCGGTGGAGGAACGGTGGCAGGTTATACTTGTCGTCTGGATACGGCTGCAGCGGCCAGTTGCGCGTCCGGTGTCAGCTTCAGTTCTTTGACGGCCGGAACTCATACATTTGAAGTTTTTGCGGTGGACTCTGTTGGAAATACTTCTGAAGTGACCAGCTACACTTGGACCGTGGACTTAACTCCTCCAACTCTGACGATCACTTCGAAGCCGGCAGAGAAATCCAATACAGTCAGCCCGGTTTTTGCGTTTTCCGCAAGTGATACCGGTGGCGGAACAGTCCTTGGCTATCAATGCAAGCTCGATGGGGGGGCGTACAATGCCTGCTCCAGTCCTTGGGCTTTGACGGGCCTTTCTCAAGGCAATCATACGGTTTCCATTTATGCTGTGGATTCGGCCGGCAATAGTTCGGCGGCAGGCATTTACACATGGACCGTGGATACGGTAGCTCCGGTGATCAGTGTGACTACGCCGGTAGCAAATGGCTTTGTGGTTCCAAGCAGCAATGTGGGCAGCTATTCCGTAGGGGGAACTTGTTCGGAAGAAGGCACGGCCGTGGTTCTTTCCGGTGTGACATCGGCAAGTGCACCTTGTACCGGTGCAGTCTGGGGTGCCACGATCGATCTGTCGGCAATGGCAGATGGGATTTATTCTTTGCAGGCTGCACAGACGGATGCCGCCGGTAATACGTTCACCACGGTCGCGCGCACCTTTGTTAAGGATACAACGGGGCCGGTGATTAATGTGGCATCCATGCCGTCTTTAAAAGGCGGCAGCACGCAGGCGGTGTCCTGGACAATGACGGAAGCCAACCCGGCCGCGGGCAGCAGTTTTAACGTTGAAGTTTACAATGGCACGGCGTGGAGCAGCGTGGGAACCAAGATTGTAACTGCGGGCGCGAACTCGGCCACAGCTTATGTGTTGACGACGGCGGCAATGCCAGTCGTTTCCACGGATCAGGCTCGTGTGCGCGTGACGTTTGTTGATGCCGCCGCGAATTCCACAACGGCGAATTCGAATCCGTTTATTATTGATTCCCTGGGGCCGGTTTTAAGTTCCCTGACGGTGAACGGTGGTCTTGTGACGTCTGGAAACAATAACATCCCAGTGGCGTTGACGGCCGCAGATTCTTTAACGGACATTCAAAAGATCTGCTTACAGACAAGCCATGTGCCTCCGACGTCCACTCATAATTGTTGGGTGAATATCAGTGCCTATGGTGTGAACCCGGGGAAGAACATCAATCCAACGTCGTTGTATTTCAATGTGGGCCTGGTGTCAGGCAGCTATCCGATTTATGTGTGGTTGATGGATGCGGTGGGGAATATCTCAACGAATACCGGTACGGCGATTGATTATGGTTCAGTGACATACAATTCACCGACTCCTCCCGTGATTCAGGCGTTGCAGGTGACTTCGACGGATACGCCAAGTTCTCCGCCGACCAAGGCGGATTTGACGGTGGGTTCCGGCTCGCCAGTTTATGTGAAATGGAAAGTGGCAAGTACTGTCGGATTGTCAGCTTCTGCAATTAAAGTCAGCTATACCACGGACGACACCACCTTTGGTGGCGGCCCCACAGGTAGCTATGCCGATGCGGTCAATGGTTCCTGCAGTTTGGATGGCGGTTATACCGGATGTGTGGTGCTTTCAGCACCAGCAGCCACGTATTTCAAAGTGCGAGTGCAAATCACGGATCTGAAAGGCTTTATTACCATGGGTCTAAGCCAGCCGCTGAACTCATCCAAAGTGAGTTTTCTGGCAGGAAATACGGATTTGGGCTTGGGCTCCAGCGCGAAGTCGGCTGTCATTCTGCCGGATACAAATTATGGTCTGGCCGTTCTGGATGATGGACGGATTTTTGTGATAGACACTCGCGGACTGGCTTGGGTGAATCCGGTGACGGGTGTTTATGAAATCATCGCAACTAAAGCGGCCAGTTCTTCGGGCGATGGTGGTGTCTTGAGCAATGCCAAGTTCAGTGGTTTGACCGGCATCTGGGCTGATAACAATAATGATCTGTTGATCGCCGATGGTAAACGCCTGCGCAAAGTGAATACCAAGGCTGATCCGATGACGATTTCCACGTTGTTGGGTGGTGGCGGCGATGCTTCTGACAGTGTGGCGATTGCCACCAACTATAATCCCTCTAGCAATATCAGTCGTCTGTCCATTTCGCCCAACGGGGATATCTATTTCCGCGGTGAGGGGACATCCGGAAAAATTCGCAAGTACAAAGCCAGCACCGGAGCGATTAGCACGGTCACTATTTCCGGGGTGGGAAACACCTTCTCTGCGACTCAAGACAATGCTTCATGCGGTTATCAGGACTATGGTGTGACTTTTGATTCGTCGGGGAATGCAGACAGCTTGATCATGAAAGTTCAAAGCACCGGTGCAAGTGGAGCTTGCCCTTATGGGGATACCAGTGAATGGAAAGGTTATGCCCAAGCCAATCCAGTGACCGGGGCGGTAAAGTTGCCGGCACCCAACTGGGTGGTGACAGCGGGTCGTCGTGAAACCATGAAGCTTTACAACAGCAAAGGAGGAGATTTGTATTACGCTTCCTCCGACCGCTCGGTGAACGGAAAAGCCATCTATCGCTTTAACAGATCTACATTAGGATGGGACCGGGTTTATGGCGCCAATGCGCACGGAACCTGCGCCGATGGATCGTCGGCCGACACCTGTGCGATTGCGGCTTCCAGTCTGGCATTCAATTCACAGGGGCAGATCTTTTATGTAGACGGAAAAACCAAGTCCATTCGCACGATTGATGGACAGGATAAGATTCGCACATTGGCCGGGGATTCATTGGGTTCGGAAGATGGAACGAAAGGTTCGCTGGTGCGTTTTGCCGGTCTGACAGATGTGAAGCTTCAGGGAACAGATATTTATTTATTTGATCTTGCGGATGCGCGCATTCGTAAGATTCCTATTGGTGGGAATGTTTCCACTGTGGCGGGCAACCAAGTATCCGGAGAGGCTCCAGACAGCTCTGTGGCGGCGGAAAAATCGATTCATGTGACTGGCGATAGTCAGCCGGGTCGCTTCATCATTGATGAGCTCACAGGGGATATTTATTATCCTCGGTCTGGCAGTTTGCTGGCACGAATTGTAAAAGCCACCGGTCTTTGGGAAGATGTGACGACAAAAATATATGGCTATGGTCCGCTTCCATACGGTATCGGGAACGGTCATATTCTGGTTAATACGTTCTCTTACAGCGGTACCTTGGGGCATGTGAATTCTTATATGAGTATTGTAAATATCAGCACCAAGGCCAGTACCAAGATTGTATATCCTGACAATGGAAGTAATGTCGTCGCGGGCTCGACATTCTGTGCGGACGGGGCGACGCTTAAAGGTTCTTGTAATGCACCGGGATTGCGCGACAGCGGAAATAATCAAGGCAAATACGATGTTGCGACAGGCAAATGGTTGGCTTATGAAAATACCACGGGCCGGGTTGTGATCTTTGACTTTAACGGTGCCGGGGTGATCGAGACACTGATTCCATTAGGGCGGGGAATTCGCGGTTTGGAAACAGACCGTAATGTGGGGCTTAGCAAAAATAATCTCTATGTCTGTGGTACGGACGGGAAGATTTATAAATATGATTTGAACAATTCAAATCAAATGACGGAGCTGCCACTGCCAAACACGACAATGACATGTACGGGACAGCTGCATTATTCAGAGTCCCGCAACAAACTGATGTTCCAGTATTCACAGAATGGACTGGGTGCCGTGGCGGAATATGATTTGAACCCTTAATCAAACTTCAATCTGTCGGCACAGCCACTCTTCAAGTTCTGACAAACCCAGATTTAGATCCGGATATCTGGCACGAACACTCATAAGGGCTTCACGCACGGCTTCGCCGCGATATGGTTTTTCCCGCAGAGCTGCGGTGACGTCTTCCACCACATGCGGATACAGACAGTCGGTGTAGATTTTCAAATCCTTGATCTGTCCGTCTTCCACTTTGAAATGGAAATCAAAAAAGCCCAGTGCCAGATATTCATCCATCTTGTGGCTGAACTCGAGGGTGTTGCCATACAGCCAGTCCCAGGAACTAAGTAAGTCGTACTGTTCTTTCAGTTCTGGAATCAGTTTTAAACTATCCATGGTCAGGGATTCCACTTCGGCTTTGCCCGCATAGAATTTTTCAAAGGACTTCACCATGGTCATCACGATCTGATCGTGATTGATCCCCGGGGATACTTCCGTCAGGTTTGCCACGCGGGCGCGAACGGATTCTTTGCCCTTGGCCTGAAGTTTCTTGGGATTTGGTGTCAGGTAATTTCCCAGACGGGTCAGGTCGGTATTCAAAAGCAAGGTTCCGTGATGGAAAGCGCGGTCCTTTTTTTCTCGGTAGGCGCTGCCGCTGAACTTGCGCGGACCATCGGGGAACGGGATCAGCAGATCATTGCGGCCGGAAGCCTCTCCCTGAATGCCGAAAGTCTTCAAGGCATCAAAGATGATCTGCACATTGTTTTCGCGCTTATAGGATTCTTTCGGCGACAGGAAGGTGAAGTTGGTGTTTTGCAGATCATGAAAAACCGCGCCACCGCCCGTCGTGCGACGGGCCAGGTGAACTTTTTCGTCTTTCATTTTTGCGAGGTTGCATTCAGACCAGGGGTTCTGGTTGCGCCCGATCACCACGGTTTCTTCGTTGCGCCACAGGAACAGCACCTGCTGGGAAGGATCCAGATTGTGAAAGATCCATTCTTCCGTGGCCAGATTAAGGTGAGGATTCAAACTGTCTGACAGAAACACTTTAAGCTTTTGCATAGGTCTGAACCTAGTCCGCCATTGGGGACGGGTCAAGAACGAGGCGGCGCAGGAAGGGAAGAGCAAGCCCGTTCTTTCCCAAATGAGTCTGAACTTTACTTTTTGCCTGTTTTGCGCTTTAATGATCGGGTATTTCAGTTTCTGCGACTGATGTGCCCGGACGATGTGCGACGTACCCGGTCAGGACAAGACGACGCTTTTTTCTAACGAAAGGAGTGTTGGTATGTCTAACACAGTAGCATGGATCATTTTGGCAATCGCAGGTCTTCTTGAAGTCGGTTGGGCTATCGGCCTTAAATACACCGAAGGTTTCACAAAACTCGTCCCCAGTGTTCTGACGCTGGTTGCACTTGCGGGCAGTATGTTTTTGCTGGCGCGGGCGGCGACCGTGCTTCCCATCGGCACGGCTTACGGTGTGTGGGTGGGAATCGGCGCTTTGGGGGCAGCGATTCTGGGGATTTTCCTGTTCAATGAGGCTGCGACCCCGGCTCGCCTGTTCTTCCTAGCTTTGCTGTTGATTTCCATCATTGGTCTGAAAATGACGGCCGGCGGGCACTAAAGTCCCTCATCCCAACGGGGGAGTATTCTGAAAAAAGATCAAATTTGAGAGGGGATTTGGACTATAGTCCTCTCTCTATTGCCAGTTTTTCATCCGAATCTGTCCAGGTTCGGATAAAGCTGGAGTTGTCGTATGTTCTTCCGTGGATTCAGAAAACTTTCATTCACTCAACAGTTAACGTTGCCTATCGCTCTTGTCGGAACGGTGGTGCTGGGAGGCATTGCCTTCCTTGCGGTGCAGGACTCGTTTAGGGACGCCAAAAAGGCGGCGCACTCGATGTCTGAAGAGATGGGCCGCAAATATGCCCAGCAGATTAAATCGTATCTGGATAAATCTTTTGCTCAGGCCGAAGTGGTCGGGCGCCATTTTGCGATGGAGACTGAAACTCATCAGCAGGATCGCAGGAAAAGCTATCAGTTGTTGCGTGAAGTGCTGAAAAGTGATTCCCAGTATCTGGCGACCTGGTCCGCCTGGGAGCCCAATGCCTATGATGGGAAAGACGCGCAGTTTGCCAACACCGAATATCACGAAAAGACCGGACGGGTGTATCCGTGGTGGGTCCGTCAGGGTGATGAGATTATTTTTAAGACCTTGTTGAATGAAGAAACCCCGGATCTGGGCGACTGGTATTTCCAGCCGATGCAAAGCAAACAAAGCATGCTGGTGGAGCCTTACAAGGACACGGTCAACGGCAAAGAGCTGGTGATGACTTCCGCGGTCTATACGGTTGTGCAGAATGGGACCGCCAAGGGCCTGGTGGGCATTGATATCAGTCTGGATAAAATCAAAGAACTGGTGGCAGAGATCCGTCCTTTTGCTGATTCCCAGTCCTTCCTTGTTTCGGATAAAATGATGGTGGTCGCCGGGCCCCATCAGGACGAGGTGATGCAGGAATATAAAGCCGGAGCGGCTTTGCAGGCCCTGTTGCAAAAGCATGAAATCGGCAGCATCGACATTGATACCGAACGTGGCAAAGAATTTTTCCTGGTGATGCCGGTGTCGATCTATGATCTTTCGCAGAAGTGGACTCTGGTGATCCGCACTCCGGAAAAAACCATTCTGGCTTCCGCGTATGCGTCACTTTGGAGACAACTGGGGTTTTCTCTGGTGGGTCTTCTGATGCTGATGTCTGTGGTGTACTTTGGCGCCAAGCGTTCCGAGAAAAAGATTTCAACGTTGTCCCAGGGGTTGAGCACATCCTCTGCCGGGATCACGGAGGATATTCAGCATTTGAATTCCACCGGTGGCCAACTGGCAGAATCCTCAACCCGGGCGGCCGCTTCGATCGAGGAAACGGTGGCGTCTTTGGAGGAAATCACCTCGATGGTGCGCTTAAACACCGGCAACGCCCAGAATGCGGCAATGTTGTCGGGGGATTCCGCACGTCTGGCCAAGACGGGCGAGGAAAAAATTCTGGAACTGGTGCAGACCATGACCCAGATTGAGTCCTCGTCCCAGAAAATTGAAGAGATTATTTCAATCATCGACGATATTGCCTTCCAGACAAATCTGCTGGCGCTGAATGCTTCCGTGGAAGCCGCCCGCGCCGGCGAACACGGCAAAGGCTTTGCGGTGGTGGCCGAGGCCGTGCGCTCGCTGGCCCAGCGGTCCGCCGTGGCGGCCAAAGATATCACCCAGTTGATTTCCACCAGCGTGGTGCAGGTGAAGCAGGGGACGGTTTTGGTTCGCGCCAACGGGGATGTGTTGAAACAGATGTCCTTAAGTATTGAAAAAGTGGCGACACTGAATTCAGAAATCGCCAACGCCAGCCAGCAGCAGTCCGCTGGCATTGAACAGATCAACGTGGCCATCAACCAGCTGGATCAGGTCATTCAAAGCAATGCGGCGGAAGCCGGCGAGATCGTGAACACCGCCGCCCACATCAGTGAAAAATCTGAAGTGATGAATTCGACGGTGAAGGTGCTGAGCGCCGCCTAGCTCCCGTGAACCACCGTGTTCATCTCTGTCACGACAGTCTTCATCACATGGGCCTGGTTCAGGATTTCCTGAACCGTGGCTGAAATCTCCTCGGCCGAAGCGGCATTGGTCTGTATGGCCTGATCCAGAGAATTCATGGCTTTGCTGATCTGCTGAATACCGGTGGACTGTTCGTCGCTGGCTGAAGAGATCTCACCATTCAGATGGCTGACCTTGCGAACCGAATCCACAATTTCTTTCAGGTTGGTATTGGAGCTTTCTGCCTTGCTGCTGCCGCGCTGAACCTTTTCAATGGAGTCATTGATAAGACTGTTGATGTCTTTGGCGGCGGTCGCGGACTTTTGCGCCAGGGTTCTGACGGCATCAGCCACCACGGCAAAGCCTTTGCCGTGTTCTCCGGCGCGGGCGGCTTCCACCGAGGCATTCAGCGCCAGCAGGTTCGTCTGGAAAGCCAGATCATCGATGACCCCGTTGATTTCGGCGATTTTTTTGGAAGAGTCCGTGATTTCATCCATGGCGCCGACCAGGGCGCTCATTTCTGTGTTACCGCGTTCCGCACTTTGATTGGAGTCCGACGACAGGCGAGCGGCTTCCTTGGCATTGTCGGCATTCATTTTTACCATGGAAGTCAGTTCTTCAAGACTGGCCACGGTTTCTTCGATGGAGGCTGCGGACTCTGTTGCGGACTGGGCCAGATTCTGGCCGGCGCGGCTGAGCTGGTCGATCGCAGCCGTCACCACGTTTTCAGCCTGATCCAGGCTGGCGGTGAGAGCTGTGAACCGACGGGAGATCCGGCGGGAAATCATAAAGACCGCAACGCCCATCACCAGAAGGCAGATCAGAAACACGATCAACTGGCTCCATAGCAGGGAGTAAGCACTGGCCAATACTGTTTTTACGGGCGTTGAAATCAGCACTCCCCAGAATGTTTTTGAATAGGGAATGGAAACCGGCACCAGCAGATTCAGGATTTCCTCTCCGGACTGGCTGTCCCGGCCGGACTTAAGCAGCAGGCGGCCTTCGCGCAAGGCCTGTTTAAACTCGGCCTCGGCGAATGGCAAAGTGACTGCTTTCCCAACCTGGCTGGGCTCTGGATTAGTGACATAATTGAAGCGGTCTGAAATCAGAAAGCCGACAGATGTTTCATAGGGTTTCACGGCCGAGATTTGTTTGTCCAGTTGGGACAGCAGCAGATCCACACCCACAACCCCCAACAACTTTTCACCGTCATAAAGGGGAGCCGCTGCAGAGGACATCAGCAGATTCTGTCCATTGACTTCGTCATAGTAGGGCTCAGTCAGAATGCGATGACCTGCATTTTTAGGGGCCAGGTAAAATTCGCCGTTGTAGTTGATGTCATTTTCCCAGGTCAGGGATCCGTTTTCACCCGAACGGTTCCAGTACGGGCCGAACCCGCCGATCTTTTCATAACCCGGCTGTCCCAGATAATGAGCATCCTGTCCGTCGAATGCGTTGGGCTCGAAGGTGGCCCACAAACCAAAGACAGACGGGGCCTGCTCAAGCATGGTCTTTAAAACGGCATTGACCTCTGCGCGCTGTTTGGAGTGTTGTTTGCGCATGGTGCCCAGGTAGGCTTCCACTTGTTGCGCCACCATAAGGCTTGTATCCAAATCCGCTTTGAAGGCGTTGGCAAAGGCTTCAGCTGATTTTGTGACCTTGAACTCGGCATCGGCTTGCGCGGTTTTAAAACTGCGTGATGCTGAAAAGTAGGTTAGAAGTCCCAGAGCGATGAAAGTGATTGTTAGAATGGGCAGGGCAATTTTGGTCTGTAAAGAGAACTCTTTCTTCATTGATCTATCTTAGAAGAGAATGTGAGCTCTGACGCCTTGGAAAAGACAATTAAGACTCTGGTCGAAGTTTGCGTCTTGGTTTTTGCAGACATGATGTCCGCAAATTAAGGCTAATGCCAAGTTTATTGCAATTTATGAGGGCTTTTAGATTTTGCGTGCCCGAGGCAAAAAAAAGGGAGGCTTGTGGCCTCCCTTGCGGATTATTTCAAAGTGAAGTTGAAGATGCTGGTGTCGAAAGAGTTGTACTCGTCATAACGGGAAAGTGCATACAAGTCTTTGCGAGTCTGCATCTTGTCCAAAAGACCCTCTTGAGTGCCTTTGGCTTTGATTTCATTCAAGCCCGCCACCGTCGCACCCATCGCCAGACGGAACGTCGTCACCGGATAGATCACGATGTTGTAACCAAGATTGGAAAGCTCTTCGTAAGTGTACAGGCGACCTTTGCCGAACTCGGTCATGTTCGCCAAAAGGGGCACGTTCACCGCCTTACGGAACGTTTCAAATTCTTTTTCGTTTTCCAAAGCCTCGGTGAAGATGCAATCCGCACCCGCATCAATATAAGCTTTCGCACGGTCGATGGCTTTATCCAAACCTTCAACAGCACGCGCATCTGTACGAGCGATCAAAAGGAAGTTTTCATCCATCTTTTTGCCACGAGCTGCCGCCGCCACCTTACGGGCCGCTTCATCGCGAGTCACAAGACCTTTGCCATCCAGGTGACCACAACGCTTCGGATTGATCTGATCCTCAATGTGGCAACCCGCCAGACCCATCTCGATCATTTCCTGAACCGTGCGAGTCGCAGACATTGGTTCACCAAAACCCGTGTCGATATCAATAATAGTCGGAAGTTTTGTCGTGCGGGCAATCTGACGACCGCGCTGAGCGACCTCAGTCAAAGAAGTCAAACCGATGTCCGGGTAACCCAAATCATTGGAAAGCACAGAGCCAGAAATATAAACCCCATCAAATCCCGCTTTTTCAATCGCCATAGAAACCAGCGGAGACCAAGACCCCGGCATCTGCAAAAGCTTGCCAGACTTCAAAGCATCTCTAAAGTTCTTACGTTTCTGCGCAGGAGTAATTTCAGGAAACAACATACAAGCCTCATCTTTCCTAGCGACCGCCTTGGGACAGGGGAAGGGCTCCTTGAACCTTTCGCCTTCAGACAGTCCTCGCGGACGCCATCCCTTCGGGATGAGCTGCTGCGGAACTCGGCGAACGGCTCAAGGAGCCCTTCCCCTGTCCCAAGGCAGCCCCTGGGTCGATTTCTTTATTTACGTTTTCTTCATTCAGCGCCAAGCACGACGTTTCATGCTTGTCTCTCAATGCCCGGCATCGCTTGTTAACGTTGGCAGTAACCGGTTCAGCAGTCATCTTATCACAGTCCATTTCAAGTAGTGCTCAAGTATAAGCGTCAACAAATTGAACTTATAGAGCGATGAGCTTGAAGGGAGTGGGAAACTGTACTTGGAGGGACCTCTGGGGGCGCAGGAAGCGCGAACCGGGCGAACGCCCGGCCCCAGCGAGGCAGGAAGCCGTGTCCCGTAAAGGACAGCTTCCCACTCCCTTCAAGCGGACCTTCGTTCTAGAAGATCCCTTTGTTGTCGCGTTTGTTGTTCACAAGCTTTTCGATTGGGATCTGAACGTTCAACTGCTGAACTTGTTCTGCAGTCAGGTTTTCCAGATTTTCAACCAAGCCGATGAAACGATCGCGTTCTGCTTTGGTGATGATACCTTCAGTCAGAATGTCGAACTTGCGGATGTAGTCAGCACGTTTGAACGGACGAGCGCCCGCCGGGTGAGCATCAGCTACGCCAAGCTCATCAACGATTTTGGAACCGTCTTTCATGGTGATTTCTACGCGGCCACCGAAGCGTTTTTTGTCTGGATCTGTCTCGTGGTACCAAGCAGTCCATTGTTTGTCTTCAACGGTGGAGATTTTGTGCCACAAAGCCACAGTGTCAGCACGTTTCGCACGCTCTGGAGCGTAGGAATTAACGTGGTGCCAAGTGCCGTCCTGCAACGCCACAGCGAAGATGTACATGATAGAGTGATCCAGAGTTTCGCGGGATGCATTTGGATCCATTTTTTGTGGATCGTTTGCGCCAGTACCAATCACGTAGTGAGTGTGGTGGGACGTGTGGATCACGATGGACTGGATGTCGTCGAAGTTTTTGATCATTGGCTTCATTTTGCGAGCCAAATCGATCAACGCCTGGGACTGATACTCTGCAGAGTGCTCTTTAGTGTAGGTCTCTAGGATCGCGCGTTTTTCTTCGCCCACTTCTGGAAGTGGAACTTCGTATTTACCGTCTTTGCCATCAAGCATGTAAGCGATAACAGAGTCTTCACCTTCATAGATCGGAGATGGAGCGCCTTCGCCACGCATAACACGGTCCACGGCTTCTACAGCCAGTTTACCAGCATGTGCCGGAGCGTAAGCTTTCCAGGAAGAGATTTCACCTTTACGGGACTGACGAGTCGTGAAGGACACGTGAACCGCTTGTTGAACCGCTTGGAAGACAGTTTCTGTCGGCAAAGACAAAAGTGTGCCGATACCTGCTGCCGTCGCTGGGCACAAGTGAGCGATATGATCTTTTTTGTGTTTGTGAAGGCAGATGGCTTTAACCAGGTCCACGTGAACTTCGTAACCAGTCACGATACCTTTTAGAAGCTCTTTACCGTTTTTACCCATTTGCTGAGCCACTGCCAAAATAGCAGGGATGTTGTCAGCAGGGTGAGAATAGTCCGCGGCAAGATAAGTGTCATGGTAGTCCAACTCACGAACTGCAGTTCCGTTGGCCCAAGTCGCCCATTCACAGTCAAATTTCTGGTCGTTCGGCATACCGAAGACAGTTGCACCACCGTTGCGCGGGTGAGCAATCGCCATAGCACGAGCAGAAGCCACCGGACGGCGGTTGGCAGCTGCGATAGCTACGGAAGCATTGTCGATGATACGGTTGATAACCATGTCAGTGACGTCAGCTTTGATAGGGGCATTGTCAGTTGCGATTTCTGCAATTTTCCAAGCCAGTTGGTCTTTGCGATCCAACTTTTCTTTAGATGGGTACACACGAACTGTATGTTTCTTCATGAATGGGTCCTTTCTGGATTAAGAAAATGAAACAGCCCAAGCTATCTTGGGCTCCAGAAAGGGTCAAGAATGACCACGGGGAACGGGCGGTTCGCTCAATGCGTCGAAAGGGCGGTCCAGCCGGCTTTATTATGGAAGTCGGCCTGCGGTCCGGGATGGAACAGGGACCAGTAACTTAAGGTACCGTCGACGAACTCGATCACGGCCGTCAGTCCCAGGCAGGTGAACTCCAAGGGCTTGCGGCTGTCGATTTCAATCTGAAAACGCGCCTCGGCGTCCTCAGAATTTCGTGGTTGCAGGCGAACACGGGTGTCGGCCGCCGGGGCCATGTCTTTGCGATAGCTGCTAAAGGAATAAGCATTCCAGTGGCCGTTCGGCGCACAGTTGATCTCCAGATACGCAGATTCTGGTGTCGCACCATTTCCCAAAAACACCTCCAGGCAGGTGTGTTTCCAAAGTCCGTCTTCACGGCGCTCTGAACTGGAGGACTCGGGCCACTTGATGGCGTCGGTCGCGCCACTGATCTTAAATTCCACCAGCAGGCGGCTGTCGGAAAGCGGGGTGACCGCGCCTTGCACCTGCAAGGTGTTGGTCAGAGGTGTTTTGGTGAATGGAGTCAAAGATCTCATTTGCGTTTCTCCCATCCCAGTACGGCGGTGAAAAGGACTTTTTCATCTCCCACACGCAGGCCCTTGTAGGCGCTTTCACCGTGGGTCGCCAACTGCACATCGGGGCTGGAGCAGTTGCGGTGGACTTCGACTTCATCACCCAGGTGGGTTTCCGCCAGGAAATTGACGGAGTAGGTGTTCAGCTTCAGGCTTTTATGCAGATCATAAGGAATGGCATCCAGAATCCACTGGGCGTACTTGGTGTTATTCACATGCTGGTTGATGTCCAGATCGGAGTTGCGCACACGGTACTTGGCGATTTTTTCGTAAGTGCCGGTCACCGGGATTTTTTCCGGCGTGATTCCCGTGGAACGGGCATGAGCGATCTGATCCCACGGGCGCAGGGTTTCTGCGGGCAGGATCTTTTTGCTCTGGCGATCCAAAGCCAGCCAACTTGTGGAACACAAGCCGATTTCTTCCCCCGACTGGGTGAGAATTGCAAATTCCCGGGCCACGAAAGCACCTTCCGGAGCCCGCAGCCAGGTTTGAATCTGGATGTTTTCCCCAAAGCGGGGCCAGGTCTTCATCTGCAGGCTTTGGCGGGTCAGAACCCAGAACAGTCCTTGTTGTTCCATATCCTGCATGCCAAAGCCCATTTTCTCGGCATGGATCCATGCGGTTTCCTGTAACAGGTTCAGCAACCCGTACAATCCCAAGCGTCCTAAGGGATTAACTAATAGACTTGTAATGTGGAAGTTCTCTGTCCAAGGGGCGTTGTTAATGTTTGCCATGCTCATATCCTTCAATCTTTTCTGCTGTAAAACAAGAAATGGCTCACATCTCAAACACGGAAAAGATTAGAAATTGCAAAAAAACAGGAAGTAATTTAGATCAAATAAGCTATAATGTCAAATAAGCTATAATGTATTTATCTGGATGAGAATATTTTGAAAGCTTTTTGAATGCAAAGGGCTTGTCACACTCGTCATGATGTGTATAAATAAATTCATCATTAGGTGGAAAACACATGAGACAAAAAAATATGTTAGCTGATTTTTTGAAGCAAAAACGTGTATCGGCAGGTCTTTCTCAAAGAGACGTTGCGGATAAATTGGGCTACTCCACTCCGCAGTTCATTTCCAACTGGGAGCGTGGTGTTTCTCATCCTCCAATCAACGCGCTGAAAAGACTGGGCGAACTTTACAAAGTTTCTGCTGATGATCTTTTCGAAGTGACATTGAACGCGACAATCCATGAAGTGACTCAGGATCTTCGCCGCAAGTTTGCCAGCAGCAAAGCTCGCTAAGCTACAGGTTTTTTGAAACTTGATTATCGAAGAGCTCCTTTGGGGGCTCTTTTTGTTTAAGTGCATCATGAGTGTGGCAACCCCAGGGCATCTTCAAAAATTCAAACTTCTCTGTGAAGAGCTGTCTTCTATGCTGGAGCAGGAGGGGTGGTCCGTTCGTCCTTATTCCCAGGACACTTTGCCTTACTTTCAACAGTTGAACGAATCCGAGCAGGCGCAGGCGACGGATCTGATGAATCAGTATCTGGAAATCTGCCGCTCGGTGCACCGCCAAGGCCGTCGTATCAAGGACATGTCATTCCTGGTAAAAACGGCCTTGGACTACTATGGGTATAAAATCAGCCAAGAGGGCATGGAACAACTGGTGAATAAGGAAGGGCGTATTGTTGAGTTTTATTCTCACAAGCACACCCAGTTTTTCCGTTCGTTCAATTTCTTTGAATTTTGCAGCTACACCGTCGAAGACATCTTCTGTCGCAGTTGGCCTCATCTGTATTCCCGCGCTGAAGAAGTGACGATGCGTATTCTGGAACAGGCCAATTACGTTTTATCCGGTCGTTTGAATCAGCCGGTGATCATCACCGAGGTTCACAAGATCCAGGAACGTGTGTCCCTGGAGCGTCTGCAGATGTATATGACCCGTCTGTATCTGGAGCCTCTGATCAAGGACGGCAAAGTCGAAGGACTGATTGCCATCGAAGACTGTGTCTGGGATCTGGCTGATTTCACAATTTAAGATTTAAATTTTAGAAGGTCCCGATAGACAGGTGGAAGCGCCATGGCTCTTCACCTGGGCGCGCATCCAGTTTCCACGCCCACTCAAGACTTAACGGCCCGACCGGGGTGTTGTAGCGTATGCCAAATCCGGTGGAATCACGGTAAGGGTCGGTGAAATGAAGGTCCGTGATTTTTACCGATCCGCCGTCGTAGAACACAGCCCCGCCCAGACTTTCCCAAACCGGGAAGCGCACTTCGGATTTGATCAGATACATGGTGGAATCCGTCGTCAGATAGTAAGTCGGATCGGTGTCACTGAGGCCCAGATCCTGACGGTTCGGGAAGACCTCTTGAGTTCCGGCTTCATAGCCACGCACGGTGGATTGACCACCCAGTGTGAAGCCCTTTTTGTCCCAAGGCACGCCGCCGTCCTTGCTAAGATTTTTCAAATAACCGCCGCGCACCTGATTGGCCCAGACGACCGGTTGCTTGGACAGATGCCCCACGGTCCAATAGTGGGTGAAACTTAAAGTCGAGCGCCAGTATTCAATCGTCGGGCTGCTGCCGATTTCCGGAGTTGAGTATTCCGCGTTCCAGCGCGTGAACGTCCCGCGAGTCGGGTTGAACGGGTTGTCGCGGAAATCCAGATCCAACTGCGGGCCGGTGGTGGCGATGTTTTGTTCCAGCGTATCGTACGGGTAAGAATCATCCAAACCGAAGTCACGGATGGTCGCCAAAGACCACAGATCCCAGATTCCCAGAATGCGTGAAGTGAAGTCTTTTTCCAGAGAGTAAGTGGTCGAACGCACATCCGACACCTGCTTGATATCGTAATCAGTCACGGTACTGGAGCGGGTGACGTTGATACGGCCGCGCACGCGCGAATCAAAGATGTAAGGTTCAAGGTATCCAAGGACCACGCGGCTTTCCAGATACTTGATGTCAGCCACGTTGTAGTTCCCTTCCAGACGCAGGGAAATCCCGCGGCCGGTGCCCCACAGGTTGCGATAGGCAATCCCGGTGTATCCGCGCAAAGTCAGGGTTCTTTCGTTGGTGGCGCCGGCTCCCAGAGTAAAGACGCCCGGATCGCGTTCGGTCACTTTCACCAGCACGGTGCGGTTGGCGACGTTGGTTTTTTCTTCCAGTGTGCGGATTTCCACGGAACCAAAGAATCCGGTTCTTTGCAGACGTGCGACGGATTCTTCCAAATTGGAAGGTGTCAGCAGGTCGCCTTTGTCGAATTCAAGTTCCTTGTGAATCACGTAATCGGAAGTGAAGGTGTTGCCTTCCAGAATGATCGAAGCCACACGAACCTGGGGCCCTTCAAAGATTTTGAAATTTAAAGTGGCCTTGGTGTTGGTTTCATCATAGGTCACCAGATCCGCGCGCTCGTTCAGCAGCAGCATTTCGATATAGCCCTGCTCGCGGTAATGATTTTTCAAACGGGCCACGGCCTCTTCAATCTGGCCCAGTTTCAGCGGCCCCGGGCGCAGGCGGGTGACCTTCAAAAGCTCTTCCGGGGTGAAGGCCTGATTGCCGGTGAAGGTGACAGATTCCACCACGGTCAGCGGGCCTTCATCCAGATTGATGTAAATCGTGACGGCGTCACGTTCTTTGTTGTACTGCGTGCGCGTGGAAAGAATCTTGGCCTGCAGGTAACCATTGTTCTGCAATTCCAGAATCAAATTTTTCAGGCCGGCGTCGATGTCGTCCTTGTTGTAATAACCGCTGTCTACGATGGCCGAACTGTGCTCTTCGATGAAGTTGATATAATAGCTGTCTTTTTTGCTATAGCGTCCGGTCAGGTTGTACTTTTGCACTTTCACCTGCGGGCCTTCCTCAATGTGGAAGGTCACCTTGCGCTGGAAGTTGCGCAGCTCTGATTCATCCGCTTTGACTTCGGCGCGGGCGTAACCCTTGGACAGGTAATAGCTGCGAATCTTCGCGGCCAGTTCGGCACTGACTGACGGGCTGGCAGAATAGTAATTGTCCAGATCCAGCGCGTTTTCGATTCCACGGATCGCCAGGAAACGCACACCCTGATAGTCAAAGTTGTACTTTTCCGTTTTTTCCAGACGGTAGGTTAAAGTCACCTGGGATTCGTCCGAGTTAAAGTCCGCCGTCGGTCCCACCAGATCGGCACGGATGTAGCGGTTCTTGGTCAAAAACTCGCGGGCGTCTTTTTGAATCTTGGAAAGGGTCGCATCGGTGTAGGGATCATTCAGGGCGCCGTCGATCTCTTTCATCAGGCGCTTGTTCAGATCCTCGTTCGGGCTTTGCAGCACGATATTGTGAACGCGGGTTCTTTTGTTTTCATTCACCCGCACCAGAATCGAAACCGACTCCGGGCTTTCCGGCGGCATTTCGATATCAATCACCGCATTGTAAAAACCGATGTCGCGATAAGCCTGGCGCAGTTTTTCTCCGCCTTCGATCAGGGTCTGCTGGTCAAAGACGTCATCCGTCTTCACGCCGAACAGGTTTTCAGCTTCTGAAGAGGACATGGTTTTGTTGCCGTCAATCTGAACCTGGGAAATACGACGGGTCAGTTGGAAGTCCAGACGCCAAGGGCTGCCATTGCCATCATCAAAAACCCGCAGGCGTTGCAACTGGGGTTTTTGCTGCATAAAGCGCAGGATTTCGTCGACCTGATCCTGGCTCAGGCGTTCTTTGCGGGCATCCGGAAATCTTTTTTCCAGATCCTGCTGCAGTTCCTGTGGCAGCGTGGAATAGTTCAGATTTTTTTTCGCCGCCCACGCGGGAAGTCCCAGGGACAGAGCCAAAATCAATGCGGGTTTCAAAAGGGGTGTGCAGATCATTTAAACTCCCTTTTGAATTCCAGATCCAGACCGAAGATGCTTTGGGATTCCTGCTGCGTGGACTGCACGTTGGTGCTTTCCTCAGAACCACGGGTTTCAAATGAACCGATGGCCGTGATGTTGCTGTTCAGGAAGTATTCAAGTTTGATGTCATAAGACTGCGTATCACCCACGGGGCGGCTGCCGGACACTTTCATTTTTTCTGAAAGGCGGCGGCTTAAAGTGATTTTAGGAACTGAGATATTGCGGGTGGAATCGTACTGGGACGTCACGGCCAGGTTCAGGCCCAGGGTGCTTTCGAGCTGCTTGTTGATTGGTTTTGCCAAAACAGCGCCACCGATTTCAACACCCAGTTGTTCAGCCTGCTGACGGGACTGCAGGTTCTGATCCATTGCCGAGGATGTGACGCCCAAGGCGATCAAAGAGATAATGTCCTGCTCTGACAGCGGCGGAACGCTGTTTAAGTGAATTGTCAGATTCTTGGAAGGCCCTTGGGCCAGCAGGGTGATGTCGTATTCGTTAATGCGGGACACGGCTGAAATGTACAGATTCGGATTGATCTCATCCGGATCGTTGAAGTCAATCATACCGCTTTGAACATCAAAGACTTTGTCTTTAAAGATGATCTTGGAACGTCTTTCCATGTTGATCTTACCCAGCAGAACCGGATTGGTCGGAGGCCCCTTGACCTGCAACTGCCCCGTGACTGAACCATCAATCAAAGAGTTTTTGATCACGATATTACGGCTGAGCAGAATCTGCAGATCCAGCAGAATGGCTTCAAACTGGCCTTCGCGCAGAAGCTTTGGCAGGTACAGGCTTTGACGAACACCCGTAACACCGCCGGCATCTTCGGTGAATTCTTTTTCGACCATGGCGCTGGTCACATGATAGGTTCCGGAAAGAGTGAACGGGAACCAGCGGCCCGAGAACAGCAAATCCGCACTGCCGCTGCTGCGCACTTTATCCGGCACATTGAAGGTGACACCTTCTAAGCGCGCACGGATGGTGGTGGGAATGTCTTTGATCCCGTTGATCTGAATGCCGCCGTCACCAGTCAAAGTTCCACCGGCAATCTGGCCGTTGATGGAATTAATCAAAATACGGCTTTGCGAGAACACCACTTCCGCAGAAACCTTTTCCAGCGGATGCGGGAACCCTTTGATTTTCACAAAGGTGTCTTTGGCGTTGGCGTTCCCCAGGATTTCAGGTTTTAGAACAGAACCTGAAACATTCGTGGAAAGATGAATCGGTCCCCCCATGTCTTCCAGGAACGGGGTGAAGATCTGCAGCAGGCGAAGATCCGCGTTGGCGGTCACACCCACGTTCAGATTTTCCGCCGTGAAGTTGGTGCCGCGGATCTGGATCAGATTGTTCGGACCTTGCAGGGTGAAGTTCCGGATACTGGCCACTCCGTGATCCATGGTGATGTCGATGGGGCCGTTATTCGCAAAACTGAGAGGTCCGCGCTTTAAGGTGAATGTGTCGATGTGAATTTTGCCCGTGGCTTTAAACAGTTCGCCGCTGTCAGATCTTAGGTCCACAGTTGAGGTCAGTGCGGAATCATACTCGTTGGCCAGATTCGCTCCACCGATCAGGCCGAGCAGGGTGGAATAATTCCAGTTGTTGGTATTAACCTTCATCACCAGTGGCGTGCGGCTGTTGGCGATCGGCAGTTGGAAATCGGCTTTGACTTTGTTTCCGAACAGGGTCATCTGACCGCCGAAGCTCTGGCGGTTGATTTTCAGGATCAGGTTTGAATTTGGAATTTCCTGATCTTCAAACAGGGTGTCGGTGATTGCGCCTTTCAAAAGAATCTGCGGCTGGGTGACGGATTCTTTCAGTTCAGCGGCAAAATTCAGGTTGCCGGTGATATTGGAATTGATTTTGCTGATGATGTCGGATTCTTCCAAACGCCAGTTTTTTCCATCCGCATAAAGATTCATGATCTTGTCGGAAGAAATGCCCCCTTGCAGGGTGACGGTGGAATTGGCTCTTTGTAAAACAACTTTGTCAGCTTTGATGTTTCCCTGATTCGCGGAAGCATTGAATTGAAGCGAGTCGAAGTTTTCCAGACCAATGAAGACGTTCTTGAATGCTGATTCAAGCTTGTAATTCAGCTTCCAGAAATTCAGCGGACCTTCCACATGGGCTTTGGCAGCGCCCACGCCCTGAACCTGAATTGGCAGCTTATAGATCGGCTCGAACACCTGGGCCACATCAGCAATGTCGGCAGTCGGCACGCTGAAATCGCCGCTCAGGGTTTCGTTATTCAGGTTCACATTCAGATCGCCCAGGTACTGGGTTTTGTTGATGGCACCGGCAATGTCTTCAAAGATCAGATGGCCTTTGCGGTACTTCAGGTCAGAAATCAGATTTCCCAGCGCAAAGTCTTCGAAGACAAAGTTGCGCGCATTCAGCTTCATGTCGAAGATCGCGGCGTCAGAATCCCCCGAAGTGGAACCCGAGATACTGGTGGATCCGACCATCTTCAAGTTTGCCAGATTGCGGATGTTTTTAAGATCCAGCTTGTCCGTCTTGAAATTGATCTTAAAGCCTTTTTCGAAATCAATCACCCCATCCGTGGTGCCCTGGCTGCTGCCGACGTTCAGAATTGCCGCATAGGTCACGCTTTGGGTGGTGACCTGGAACTGACCTTTGGCTTTCATGCTGTCGATATTCACCAAAGGTTTTTTTTTGGGTTTCAGGTCGGTTTTCACCCACAGGTCTTTGCCCGTGATGGAGGCATTTGTGCAAGTCACCTGGAAAGTCGGACGGATGCGGCCTTCACATGGCAGTTCACCCTCAAGCCCGATGCCCACCGGGATGTTCGCCAGATCCAGGCTTTGGAAAAGTTTGTACAGATCCAGGCTGTGAACTGTGACCAGGGACTTAAAGCCGTAATTGCCGTCCAGCTCCAGTTGGGACTTGGTCAAAGTCGCTTCACCGGCCGGGTGGTTGACCTGCATTTCAGAAAGACTGATGACGCCGTTTTGGTATTCACCCTGAATGCGCGCATCGCCCAGTTCCAGTTTTCCCAAAGTGACGGAGCGGGTGTTGATGTCGGCGGAAGCTTTGACGTCATCAAGGCCGTTGAACTTGGCATCCATTTCGGTGACCAGTTCGCCGTTGATCACCGGCAGCTTGATGTCCGGGCGCAGACGCTTCATTTCATTGTAGATGTCAGTCAGGTTGACCTTTGCACTTAGATCCAGAACGCCGGAAGGTTTGATTGCGATTTTGGAAAAGTGGGTCAGTTCCCCGCGAGTCAGGATTTCAGATTCCCCCAGGCGCACGCCCAGTTGAATGATTTTCAGCGACTGACGGGTCAGATAAAGATGCGTGTCCAAAGATCCCGCAAAATCACCGACACGACCCAGCTTAACTTGCAGGGACGGGATGTTGGCTTTTGCTGTCAGATTTTTTCCCATGTTGGTTAAAAGCAGGTCGCCGCTTTCAACATCGACATTCAGCTTCAATTGCTTTGAGGACACATTCACCAGAATGTTTTGCAGGAACACGCGCTGCAGAGGCAGCTTTTCCAGCAGGGCAAAGACTTCATCCATCGGAAGTTCTTTGGCCGGGGAGTCATCTTTCAGGAACGGATCGATATTGATTTGCGCGCGCGGGGATTCCGCCACCACTGCTGACAAAGTCAGGCGGCCACCCAAAAGGTGAAACACATCGACGAAGGCGCGCACACTGCCGATTTCAATCAAAGGCAGGGATTCAGCCAGTTCGCCTTTGCCGCGAATTTCAATCCCTTCCATGGCCACCGACGGGCGCAGGAATCTTAATGACAATTTTTTGGCGCGAATGCTGACGGGAAGGTTTTCGTCGGAATAGCTGTGGATTTTATTCAGCGTCCAGGTTTCAAGTTTCGGCGCAAGATAAGTCGATCCCACCGCCCATAAAACCAGAAAGCACGCCAGTGGCGTCAGTAAAATCCAAAAGGCCCTTCTCACTGGCCACCCCAGATGCTGAGCAGTGCGCTGGCCGCACGGTAGTGCGGACGGGCCGCCAGCAATCCTTCCATCACTTCAACGGCGGTGTGTTTTTGGCCAAGTCCCCACAGGGCCTGGGCACGCAGATATGCCGTGGCAAAAAAAGTTTCCGGTTCGTGGGCAAAGACGACTTCGACTTTGGCGAGATCTGTCAGCAACTCGACAAAACGGCGGCACTTCAGCAGAACCTCCAGGCGGAACCAGATCAGGGCATCGGTTTCATCACTGAAGGACAGTAATGACAGCGCGTCTTCATAGCTTTCCAGCATGTAAGCGGCAATGGCGAAATCAAAAGCCATGGAAGGATCGGCTTCCGCGTGTTCATGCATACTTTGCATCAGCACTTGCAGTGCCTGTTCCGTTTCCGGATCTTTCGGCGAAAAATCCTCTGTCTTTACGCCCCGCGAGCGCGGCGTGCGACGGGAAAGAATTTCCAGGGCATAACGCTGCTTGTGTTCATTCACTTCGCGGCGGATGTCGCTGTCGCCGGGATAAAGTTTTTGCAGACGAGCCAGCAGGGATTTTTCCTGTTCATACAACTGCTGCGTGCGCAAAGTGATCAGCTGATCCAGCAGCAGACGTTTGTTGTTCAGATAGTCTTTGTGAATTTTGTATTTGCGGTTGCTGCGCCACTCTCCCAGAGTTTGAATGGACTGGCGCAAAGCCAGGGAGCGGGATGCTTCCTCCTGGGCGCCGTCTTCCTCGATGCCGTCAATCAGGGCGCGCACGGATTTTTCATCCAGCTCTTCGTTGAAAGCGCTCAGGGCCTCCAGGAAGTACGGCCAGGGAATCGGGAAGGATTCATTTTCAAGATGGCGCAGAACAAATTCCACCAGCACCAGTTCGTTTCCGGACTGAATCAGAAAACGAGAAAGCGCCGTGATGTTATCAAGAGTAAAATGATCCGGAGAAGATTCGATACTGGAGACAAGACGGGATGCCACTTCAGCCAGATCGACAGTTTGATCTGAGCCTTGATTGAGTAAATTCTGGATTTCTAACTCAACATATGTGGACAAGAAAAAAGCCTCCGCAATTCATCTGAAACTTTATCTCATTATTTTGCGATAAAATTCAGTGGTTGCGGAGACTTAATACTAGGCGTTAATTACTTTTGGCTGACGCGCTCTACGTACTCACCTGTGGAGGTGTCAATACGAAGAACATCGCCTTCATTGATGTGCAAAGGAACGCCTACAGTCAGGCCGGTTTCCATCGTCGCTGGCTTGGTAGCGCCAGTCACACGGTCACCTTTGATACCTGGGTCTGTTTGTGCCACAGTCAGGTTCACAGCTTTTGGCACGTCACAAGCAACGGCTTTTTCGTTGTAGAACAAGATGACAACTTTCAGGTTTTCAGTCAGGTAGTACTTTGCTTCGCCCAGGTCGTCTTCAGACATAGCGATCTGCTCGAATGTCTCCTGAGACATGAAGTTGTAGCCCGTGTCGTCCTTGTACAAGAAAGACATCTCTTTGTTTTCTACGTTTGGAACTTCAAATTTTTCACCGGATTTGAAAGTGGATTCAAGGTTCTGACCCGTCAGCATGTTTCTTAGCTTGGTGCGGGTGAACTGATTGCCTTTACCTGGTTTAACGTGTTGGAAATCCACGATCACGTAAGGCTTGCCCTCAAGCATGATTTTTAGACCTTTTCTAAAGTCCGACGTTTCGTACATTGTAAAATCCTTCCTAAATAAGATAAATCAAGGAAGGGCTATAATGTCCTAAACGGGCGTCAGAGGTCAACCTTGGGCGCGGTAGTCTTCTATTTTGCGAAGCATCATCTCAAGGACTTCCAGCTTCCGTTCGCGGATCAACTTCTCACGGGGTTGGATCGGTTTTAGGGGGATGGCCTCATCAGTGTCGTTATAGCGGACCTGAAGGGTTTTCATGCGTCTTTGGATCTCGGGATGGTCGCCGAATTCCACGCGGGTGTCTTTCAAAAGGGCATGGGCTTTTTCCAGATCGTTGCGCACAATAAAGGCATCAATCAGGGAAAGCATGCGCTCCAAAGCCTTGTTCGTGGTGATCGGAGCCGGGCGGATGACCACCTCTTCGATGCCAAAATCCGGGGTGCGCTCGGAGGTTGCTGGTGATTCCAGATTCACTTCCGGCAGTTTGGTCATGGCAAAGACGTCTTCGTCGTATTCATCCGCCGTCAGGGATTCCAGTTTTTGCACCGCTTTCTGGGCGCTTTTGGAATTTGGATTCAGGAACAAAACCATTTTAAAGGACTTCAAAGCTTCCTTCGGATTCTTTTGTGCCAGATGAACTTCGGCCATCAACTGGTGCGCCAGAATGTTTTCCGAGGACAGGGAGGTGGCTTTTTTCAGCGTCTCCAGAGCTTTGGAAAGCTCTCCCAAATCACGCATCACCTTGGCGTAAGTGACCAAGCCGCCGACAAATTGCGGGTGGCGTTGAACGCCTGCAGTCACGGTTTTGCGGGCTTCCTGCAGCATTCCCATTTCGCGATAAGCCTCGGCCAGCGGAGCAAAAACCTGAGAATTCGGATCTTTCTCGAGGAGGCTTTGGTACTTTTCAATGGTGCTTGCTTCAATTTTGGGCATGAATAGATACTAAAGCAGATTGATTGACTAAGCAATAGCTTCAGCTTCAAATAGGGGCGAGAGTTTAAAAACAGGGTGGTTGTCTTTGGTTATTCTTGGGGTCGATCCCGGTTCCCGCATTACAGGTTTCGGTGTTGTTCGTGTGGCGAACGGAAAGATTGAGCATATCAATCACGGCGTGATCGTCATGGACGGTGACGACGCTTTTCCGCGCCGGATGACCGAACTGGGTTCTGCGTTCCGTGAAGTCATGGAAAAGTACAAACCCGAACAGGTCGTCATCGAAAAAATCTTCCTGGGTAAAAATGCCGACAGTGCCTTCAAACTAGGGCATGCCCGCGGTGTGATCATGTATGAAGCCGGCCTGGGCGGCGCTGAAGTTCAGGAATACGCCACCCGGTCCGTTAAAAAAGGTGTCACCGGCAACGGCGGCGCCTCCAAAGAGGACGTGCAGGCCATTTTGAAAGTGATGCTGAGCCTAAAAACCATCAGCCGCATCGATGCCTCTGACGCCCTGGCCATGGCTTGTTACCATGCCTTTGAAATGAAAAAGAAAGCCCTAATGCAAAGAGCGGTGAGTTTATGATTGGATATTTGCGCGGTAAAATTATTGAAGTGATGAACGACTCCGCTTTGATCGACGTCAGTGGGGTGGGTTATGAAATCCACGCTTCCAGCAACACGCTGGGGGATCTGCAGACGCTTTTGGGAAACGACATCATCGTCTGGATTCACACTCACGTGCGTGAAGATGCTTTGCAGCTTTTCGGCTTCCACGACAAAGAGGAAAAAAATCTGTTCCTGTCTTTGTTAAAAGTAAACGGCGTCGGTCCGAAGATGGCTTTAAGCATTCTTTCCGGCGGCCGTCCGGCGCAAATTCATGAAATGATCGAAGCGGGTAATGCCAAGGCGTTGTCGGGTTTGCCAAAAGTGGGCAAAAAGACCGCCGAGCAGATTATTCTGACCCTCAAAGGCAAGCTTGTTTCCATCGAAGAAGGCGGTGTGGTTGCCAAAGCCAAATCCGTGGCGCACACGCAGATCACTTCAGCTCTTTTGAATCTGGGTTATAAATCCCAGTTGGTGGATCAGTTTGTTTCCTCCTTGCCAGCGGACATCGCGGTTGAAGACGGTATCCGCAAAGGCTTCCAGACCCTGTCTGGAGGATTGTCATGAGTCGTATTCTTGAAGGCGATCCGGTCGAAGGCGAAAAGAGCTGGGAAAACGAACTGCGTCCCCAGAAATTTGAAGACTTCCCCGGTCAGGATGATGTGAAGGAAAAACTGAAGGTGTTCGTGGCGGCGGCCAAACACCGTGGTGAATCCCTGGATCACGTTTTGTTGTGCGGGCCTCCGGGCTTGGGTAAAACGACACTTTCCAAAATCATCGCCAATGACATGGGTGCTGAAATCAAGATGACATCGGCTCCGGCGATCGACAAAAAGGGTGACCTTGCGGCGATTTTGACTTCATTGAAGCCGCACTCGGTTTTGTTCATTGATGAAATTCACCGTTTGAGCCGTCATGTGGAAGAATACCTGTACACAGCGATGGAAGATTATTACATCGACATTGTGACCGGCGAAGGCCTGGGCGCGCGCTCGATGAAATTCACTTTGGCACCGTTCACTTTAGTGGGGGCGACCACACGGGCGGGGCTTTTGAATCCGCCGTTCCGGGATCGTTTCGGTATTGTGGAGCGTTTGCAGTTCTATGATAAGGATGCTCTTCGCCAGATCCTGATGAGATCTGCGGAAATTCTGAAAGTTGAAATCGACGAAGAGGGCGCAGATGAAGTGGCCCGTCGTTCGCGCGGAACTCCGCGTGTGGCGAACAGACTGCTGAAGCGTGTGCGTGATTACGCTCAAGTCAAAGGCAACGGTGTGGTGACGAAAGACATCGCCGTGTATGCGTTGAATCAGTTGGGTGTGGATCAGTATGGTTTGGACCTGATGGATCGCCGAATTCTCAGTCTGATACAGGATAAGTACGCTGGTGGTCCGGTGGGGATCGATACGATCGCTGCGGCCTTGAGTGAAGAGCGTGACACCCTGGAAGAGGTCTATGAGCCATTCCTGATTCAGGAGGGGTTCATTCAAAAGACCCAGCGTGGGCGTGTTATCACCGAATTTGCGAAAAACTCAGTTCTTGCGGACAAATAGCGAGTTTTGGAAACTCGTGGAAATTAGCTAAATTCTCATATTGAAGCTTCAGAAGTTCGGAAACTGACCCGATAAAATCTCAGGAACACTTTGATTTTAAGGGGCGTTGATGGGCTATCAGAATGTCATCCGTATTTTCACGTCAGTTTTTCTGATGTGGGCGGTTGCCGGTTGCGGAAATCTGAGTGCTGAAATGTTCGGTAAGGTCGGATCTATTTTGAATCCGTCTTTGCCGGGGCCAGCTCCTTTGCAATATCCAAAAATCTTGAAAGTCGATGCCGACACCACCGGAGCTTCTTCGGTTTCTACGCTTGCCTTGCCTCGCTATACCACGGCGGGGATTGTTCCTATCCAGGTGCACTTCAGTGGTCCGGTCAATGTGACTGGCAATCCCACGATTGAACTTGAAACCGGAGCGACGAAGCGTCTGGCGACATATGCTTCCGGTTCCGGCACGAGTATGCTGGTATTTGAATACGCAGTGGTTGCCGGGGATTCGGCTCTGACGTTGGATTACACGGGCACGCAGGCAATCAACTTAAACGGCGGCTCTATTGAGCCCGCAGAGGATGTCACAGGCACCGCTGATGAAGTCGCCAATCTGCTGACACTGCCAGCTCCAGGGGCGGCAGAGTCTTTGTCGCAGAGTACGCCGGTATTGATCCGCACCATCCCTGAGGTGAAAAGACTGAGCACCCCGGACACTGACGTGTACCTGGATGGCACCAGTTTGGAAGTCATTGTAAAATACGATCAGCCAGTGACCGTGACTGGAAATCCGCGCATCACCATTCGCATTGGCAGTAATAATCGTATCGCCAACTATGTGACTAAGGTATCCCCATCGGAATTGCTTTTCCGATATGAGGTTGTTGTCGGTGATGATGATACGGACGGTATTGAAATGCCTGCGGCTATTGAACTGAATGGCGCCACTGTCACCAATCCCGCCAATGAAGTGGCGGTGACAGATCTGCCAGTCAAAGACACGACGGGGATTCTGACTTACACGTCGGCTTTGACGGCATCCTTTGTATCCAGCAGTCAGATTGTGAATGAAGATGCGGGCACTTTGAACATTCCGGTGGTGCTGAGTGCTCCCGCTCCGATCGCCTTTAAAGTGACAATCGCGGTCATGGGTGACGCAGGTGCAGAGGACTTCACCCTGACATCCAAAGAAGTCAATTTTGCCGTTGGTGAAACGACTAAATATATTCCGCTGACCATTCTTGATGATGCTGTAGCAGAGCCTGAAAAGAGGATTCGTCTGATTCTGGCGAAAAACTCCCTCGGAAACGGGGGGATGCTCTCGGTGCATGAGGTATTGATCCGGGATGATGATTCCGCTGTTGTGGCGCCGAAGGTTGTGTCGTTCAAGCAGGGCGTGGGTTTTGCCTGTGCACTGTATGACAACAACGACCTGAAATGTTTCGGTGCCAACGACTATGGCCAGCTTGGCAATGGGACTGTGGTCAACACGAATGAACCTTCCGCCACACCTGTTATGCAGAATGTGGCGCATTTTGAGGTGGGCGGATACACCGTCTGCGCCGCGAACACTTCAGGCGAGATGTGGTGTTGGGGACGGGATAATGCCAGTGCCCTGCCGGGATCCGTCGGTGGCAAAGTGCTGCAGCCAACGAAATATGTGAATTCCGGAGTCACTCAGGTGGCGGTCAGCTCGAATGCACTATGTTACCTGAAAACCAATAAAGACCTGATGTGTTGGGGCGATGACTATTCCGGTATTTTCGGTACTGGATCGAACAATGCTTCGCGCACTCTGGCTGCTCCACAGCTTGTCACAGGGCAGGTGGAGGAAATGCGTCTTATCGCGGCTGTTACCGGAAACACCTTGTGTGCGGTTAAGTTGGATTCCGTAACTCCGTCGCAAAGAAATCTTTTCTGCTGGGGTAACAGATCGACCTGGTACTCTTCAGGAAGCACGTCCACTGTGCCCGCGACGCCCTTGGCAACCAATATCGTTTCCTATGACCTTTTCAATGACAACATCTGTGTGCAAAAAGATGAAGGTGCGCCGACAGTGCGCAAAAACTATTGTTGGGGCAGTGGCGGAAATGGCCAGTTGACTCCGGGAACCAGCGGGGCAGGTTCAACGGTTCCGGTAGAGATGAGTTCCGACTATAAAGATATGATGACTTCGCAAGAGTCGATCATAGCTTTGAAAAATGACGGCAGTGTATGGACGTGGGGCTCTGGTGGCCGAATCCCAGGCGGCAATCCGGTTGTGGCAGCTTCGGCACCAGTGCAATTGATCAGCGGCGGAGTGAAAAGTCTGCTGCGAATGTCTAACAGATATGGCCCAACAGATGGCCTCGATCCACGGTGTGTGTTGATGCAGGATTCTTCGGTTCAATGTTGGATGGCCTCGCCGTTACCAGTGAATAAAACACTGCCTGTGACGGTCATTCCTGCGGGCGTAGAATCAGTTTCAGTCAGCAATGTGTTCCATGAAAACTACTATTCGGCCTGTTCTTTGATGTCTTCGGGCGAAGTTCTTTGCTGGGGGCAAAACTCGGTGGGGCAGGTGGGTGATCGAACGCTGTTGCCTCGCTTGGTTCCGACTCAAGCCTTGTCGCGCAATCAGCGACAGATCGCCACAGGGCGAGAGCGCAGTTGTTCAGTTTCAACCTACGGGGAGCTGAGATGCTGGGGATATAACTCCGCAAACTTGAGTTTGGGTGTCAGTCCTGCCTTCACAAGCTTTAAAACTCCGAAGATTGTTATTGGTAAAGATGTCAGCAAGGTGGCATTGAATGATGACGGTGGGTGTGCGCTGTTGACGACCGGCGGACTGAATTGCTGGGGCGACAACAACAGCGGCCAGAGCAAGCCAGGAAGTGCCAGCGTCAACACTCTTCCAAATCTGGTGTTGTCGTCTGGAGTTCGGGATGTTGAAACGTCTTACCAGGCAGCCTGTTATATCGCAACCAATGATGATTTGTTCTGTTGGGGGGATAACACCCAAAAGCAACTGGGATTGGGAGACACTGTTGATAGAACAACGATACCAGCGACGCCGTTATTGTCCGGGGTTGACTCCGTCTCTATGGGGGGGCATGAAACCAGTCCGGGCTCTTGTGCCGTCATGAAAAACGGGGACTTGAAGTGCTGGGGGAGTGGTTTGGCTTGTATGGGGACGAACGGCGACACTCCCACAACATTGCTGACGGATGTTAAGAAAGTCTCTGTGGGGCGTTCCCATATGTGCGCGATCGTGGGTGACGAACGCCGCTTGGTTTGCTGGGGGCAGAACCCGAAGGGGCAACTTGGAATAGGAACGACGGTTGATAAATGTTATTCTTCCGGCCCCGCAACCGTGGTTGTGGAAGGTGTTCGTGATGTCTCTGCGGGCAGTGACAGCACCTGTTTCGTTCTGGAAACGGGTGAAATGAAATGCATGGGTGATAATAATAAAGGTGTTGTTGGAACCGCAGATCGCTTCCCATTCCCGCGCACGGTCTGGGGACTGTAGAATCAAAGGGCCAGGGATATCTTAAAAACGTGATTACTATTCGAAGCCGGCGTACCGCCGGCTTTGTCGTCTGTCGTATTTTGATTCTTTTGCAGGTTTTTATATTGGGGTCCCCTGTATCCTGATAGACTGATCAGCGGTTCGCCTGCGATGTTCGGGCGATGTTCTGCAGGACAATCTTTCGGAATCGTTTTGATATGAGAATCCTGGCACTAATTCTTTTGGAGAGCGTATATGGCATCAAAGCAGCCGTTGATCATTGAGGTGTTGCGCGGTCCCGTGGTGGAAAGCCAGCACCAGGTGATGGCCGTTGTTGTTAACGAGATCGGCAACCTTGTGCAGTACTGGGGGCATCCTCAGTATCTGACCATGCCTCGCAGTGCAATCAAGATGTTGCAGGCTCTGCCGCTGATTGAATCCGGTGCCGCGGAAAAATTCAATCTGGAAGACAAGCACATTGCTTTGGCCTGCGCCTCGCATCGCGGAGAAAAAGAGCACTTGGCCGCCCTGTCGCAGTGGCTGGAAAAAGCCGGCTTGAAAGAAGCTCAGTACGTCTGTGGTCCGCATTTGCCTTACGATGAAGCCAGTGCCCACGATATGATTCGCAAAAATCAAAAGCCCAGCGTGCTTTGTAACAATTGTGCTGGTAAGCATTCGGCGATTATTTCGACCTGTCTGCATTTGGGCGAGGATCCCACGGGATATGAAAAGTACGAACACAATGCGCAGAAAAGACTGCGTAAGGTTTTAAGCGAAACCATGCGTATAGATCACTCCAAGGTTCCTTATGGAGTGGATGGTTGCGGTATTCCGACGTATGCCGTTCCGCTGCAGAATATGGCCATCGGGATGTCGACCTTTATTAATCCCAAAGAAGCTCCTGCGCGCAAAGTCGCAGCAGAGCGCATTTTGCACGCAGTCAGGTCCAACCCGTTTTATATTTCCGGCAGTGACAATTTTGCCACAGCTGTGATTGAAAAGTCACAAGGTCGTGCCGTGATCAAAGGCGGGGCTGAGGGTGTGTTCTGCGGGGTGCTGCCGGAAAAGAAGGTGGCTTTCGCGGTGAAAGCCGCTGACGGGGCCGGACGAGCCGCTCAGGCTGCCACGGCGATGCTTTTGCTGCAGTTGGGGGGCTTGAATGAAAGTGAATTCAAGGCGCTTTCCAAATTCACCATGTCTCCTGTCACAAACTGGCGTGGCGACGTGGTCGGGCAAATCCGCATTGCGAAGGGCTCTTAGTTAGGCTAAATTGAAAGCAAGATGTTCTTGCAAAAAACTATTCGTAAAAAGACTGTGGTTCAGGGGATCGGGATTCATTCCGGCGATCCTTGTACATTGACCTTCCGCCCGGCTCCGGCTGACACGGGGGTTTACTTCATCCGCACGGATCTGCCAGGCAGTCCTTCGCTGAAAGTCACAGCTCGCAACGTGCAGGCAACATCTCATCAGACCACCATCGGTGGTCCGGCTTTTTCTGTAGCGACCATTGAACACTGTGTTTCAGCGCTTTCGGCGTTGCGCATCGACAATCTTTTCATCGAACTGGACGGCCCTGAGATCCCTATCGGTGACGGCAGTGCGCGAGTGTTTCTGGAAGCATTGCTCGCGGTCGGAATCGTGGAACAAGATCAGCCGCGCAAGTACTGCTATATCACTGAGCCTATTTATTTTAGTGAAGGCGAAAAACACGCTTACGTGGTTCCGTATCATGGACTGCGCTTGACCGTGACCATTGATTTCCCCAATCCCACCATCGGAAAACAGACGCTGGATCTGGACATCAACGAACAATCCTTCGGGCGTGATGTGGCCAACGCCCGCACGTTTGGATTTATGAAGGATGTGGAGGCATTGAAATCCCGCGGTCTTGCCAAGGGCGGCAGTCTTGATAACTGCATCGTTCTTGATGGTGAAACTGTGGTGAATCCGGACGGGTTGCGCTGGGCGGATGAGTTTGTCCGTCACAAACTTCTGGATGCCCTGGGGGATTTGGTGACGCTGGAGATGCCTTTGATGGGCCATGTGGTCCTTTATAAAGCCGGCCATGATGTCATGAACAAACTGGTGCGCAAGATCTGGGATTCGCCGACCAGCTATCGTCACGTGGAACTGGGTGCGGATATTTCCGACGAAGTTCGCCGTTATACGGGCTGGACTGTCCCAGTCTGAGACGAATCAGACTGATTCCATTTTTTCTCAACATTTGCCGATCAGTATAATGGTAAAGTAGCAATACTGTGCTTCTGGTGGGGGAATGTATGCAGAATCAAAAGAAAATCTGGGGCAGTGCCATCGTGTTTGCTGTCCTTGTCGTTTGTACCCTGAGTTTCCAAAACTGTGCGCCGAGCTCTTCTGGCTCGGCCTCCAGTGACAATAACAACTCCAACAGCACCGATAGTTCCGGGATTTTGAGTTATCCAAACTCAGGCACGCCGGTGGTTCTGGTTCCTGGTCAGGCAGTGACATTGAAACTGCAAAAGCCTTCCTATATGGGAAGTGCGGCTGACTATATTTGGATGGTGCCTGGGGATGATTATGCGCTGGCTTCTTATTATGGTCTGTTCACTGAAATCAACGGCTATATCTATGTGTCGCTGACGGTGAAGGCGTCTTATAGCTCTGCCAAGAACATGCGTCTGTATATTTTGAAAATGTCGGATTATTCGTACGCCGATACAACTGGTTTGGGTATTCGCGTGGATTCCTCCGCCTATGGTTCCCACTATTCCGCGGACATGGCGACCGAAATCTGTGACAGCCGAGGCAGCTACGTGCCGACATTCATTTACGATCCGTCCAAGTCTGCAGCGGACGCCCTTATCGTCTTTGATAACGGTGCCGGTGTGGGATCTTTGGAGTGCAGTTTCGGCGGTACTTCGGTGGATTGCCTGAACACGCCAGCATGGCCATCTGATTGGGCCTCGAAGAAGCTCACCATTAGTGGTTATAACCGCTGCGGAACATCGACAAGTCGTACCTTCTAGCAAGGTTACTGACATGGACACAAAAAGGGTTGGCGTTGCCAGCCCTTTTTTATTTGAGCCCTTGGATCTTTTTGCCGGATTTGTCCAGTTTGATCGTGAAGGTTTCGCCGTTGTTCATTTTTGATTGAATGAATTCGCAGTAAGGATGGGTGGTGAAATCGTCGCCGGTTAATTCAAAGTAAGCCAGTTGGGGTGCCGGATTTTCTGCGGTGACATAGATGACAGTCCCGTAGCTCAGCGATTGCTCGCCCGCTTGTTGAATCCCGCATTGAAGTTGAAGAGCCGTCACCAAAGTCAAAATCATGACATTGTTTTACAGCGTCTATCGATAAACGTAAATCCGCAGTTACATCTTTGAAATTAATTATTCTACAAGGTGATTCGTAAATCGCATCGGGGGAGTGGGGATGCGGTGGGCACGACGGACTCATGCCTGTGACGAAAGCGACCTCTGTGGGCGCCCGGATGGCGCACACCCGCGCGCAGCGCGGGCCACAGCAGAGCCCGGACGGCGTGTCGCGAAGTCGCAGGCAGGAGTACGGCGAGACCAGCGCGGCCCCGCTCCTCCGCCCGGGAGCCAGGAAATTATCTCTGGGATTTCAAGTAACCAACGATGTCTACATCCGGTGGATTCGCGATACCAACGCCTTGGATTGGACCTGTCAGCTCATTCAGGCTGTAGTCCATGCGGACGTCATAGCGGCGTTCCCACTGATTGCGCAACCATTGTTCGCGCTCATACCAAGAACGTTTGTTCGCGTCGTCCTGGCAGGATGCAAGTTCTGCCGGGATACGAGCGCCCCAGCGAAGCTCAATACAGTGATACGGGTCAAAGCTCATTGCAAACAGTCTTTGTCTTGCAGCTTCCAGATTCATCATCACAGTTTTTCCACTGGTAGTGGTGTACGAGAACTGACAAGCCTGGGCTTTTTGCGCGTAGATATTAAACAGATCCTGAGCCAGGTTGCCGCCATTGTAGCGGATGGATGGATCACGTTTTTTGTACTTTTCAATGTTCGCGCGGGTTGACGTCACCAGATCCATGTACGCCACTTTCAAACGGGCATCACGGGATGGGGTCGCATAGTTTTCCCACTCGCCTTCGGTACCGAAGATATTCACCGGCAGACGTTCTGGGTGAGGTTTCGCCGCCACACCGGAAGTTCTGGCAGCATCCACAGCGGCCACACGGTCTTTCAGACTGACGCAAATATCATCGGTCAGTTGCGCCATGTCTTTCAATGGATCGATGTGTGCTTCACCTTCAGTCAGGCTTAGGCGGATATAATCGTAATAAGTGACTTGCTGACCGCGGAACAGGAACTTGCCTTTGCTCCAGCCGGCACTGTCTGGTTGAGTTCCATAGAACTGCTCCAGACTGTAGTCACGCAGTTGGTAGTTATTTGCCGCCACGATTTTGCCGCCAGCATAGGCGCCAGAGGAATCCTGTTTTGCATCAACCAACGACAAAGGGCGGAATTTTTTAAAGCCCGCACCCTGATTCGGGTTTGATCGCACAAACTTCGGAGTGAACATACCCATCGTCAAAGAATTGTCCGGGTGAGCATCGATATAGAACACACGGCCGTCATCAGTGACTTTATACACCACAGCCACGTGGCCGTTTGGATCATAGATCACGGTGCCCGGACGGATGCCCTGACGGTCGATCTTCACCGGATAGAAATCAGTGTAAAGTTCCGCGTCTTCGCTGCCGGACATGCGCAAGGTGGCTGAATACGTCAGGCCAGGAACCACGTCATTCAGGATTTCCAAAGCATTTGGATAGGTGTTTTTGAAGATCCCGTTTTTAGTCAGGACATCATAACGTTTGGTGACCATGTTACCTTGGGAAGAATAACGAACGTCCTTTACCTTGTCGGTGTTCAGCGGACTGGGTTTGACTTCGGCAGTTACAGAGAACGGCAGACCGTTTTTCCAGGCGAAGTAACCGCGCAGGTAATAAGGCAGATCCGCACAATCAGAATAGTATTTCAGGCCCGATGGATCGGTTCCATAATACATGTTGGCGGTGCTGAGCATACAAGTGTTGACCTTGCCGCACTGACGTTTTTCAACGGCGTCACCAAGACGGGCTACGAATTGACCGAATTGTTCTTCGTGATATTCAGTCCACGCAGGCTGAGTAACGCGCCACTGGGTGGCGGCGTCCTTGCTTTGAGCCTGAGCGCTCAGGGACAACAGTAATATAGCGGAAACACGTACTGCTAATTTCATAGTATTCTCCGAGCAGGGAGAATACTCGATGTCCGGGAAATCCGCCCCTGTCAGGATTTTGTACAGTAGAAACTTCCGGGTTGTCTAAAAGCTGCCGGCGAGGGGCGACGGATTTCGCGTGTTTTTCGCAGGCTTTTATGGGAAGGAATAGAAATCACCTTTAAGGAGTAGACCCATGATCCGTGTCGCCGCCGCCCAGTATCTGTTGCAAAAGCATTCCAGCTTTGAGGGCTGGCAGCACTCGGTGGAATCCTGGGTGCGGGAAGCGGTTGAAAACAAAGCAACCCTGCTGGTGTTCCCTGAATATGGTTCTATGGAACTGGTGTCCTTGATGAAGGAAACGACTCAGCAGGACCCCAAGGCCCAGGTTCGTGAGCTGGACAAACTAAAAGACAAGTTCCTGGAGACCTATCAGGAGCTGGCCAAGAAATACCAGTGCGCGATCGTGGCTCCTTCGATCCCGGTCAAAACCGAGCAGGACACCTTCGTCAATCGCAGTTATTTTGTCGGTCCCAGTGGTGGAGTCGGGGTGCAGGACAAAAAGAACGTCACCAAGCTAGAAGAAGAACTGTGGGGGATTGTCAGTGGCGGCAACGCTTTTAATGTATTCGAAACCCGCCTGGGTGACATGGCCGTTTGCATGAGCACCGATGTCGAATACCCGGGCCCGGCCGCATCAATGGCTGCTGAGGGCGCCAAAATTCTTCTGGCCCCCAGCCGCAGTGAAAACCAAATCGACTGCAACCGCGTGCACCTGGGCGCAAGAGCCCGCGCCATGGAAAACAACGCCTTCGTGGTCGTCAGCCAGCTTTTAGGGAAAGCCCCATGGACCGCCACCGTCACCGAAAACACCGGATATGCCGCCATCTACAGCCCCTTGGAAGAAGGCCACCCCGAAGACGGCATCCAAGCCAAAGGCACCTTGAACGAACCAGGCTGGCTCTATAGCGAATTAAACCATTCCCCATCCTAATCCCGACCGAAAAGGTGCCTGGTGACTTTTTACATCTACACTGCGTCAATGACGCGTCGTAGGTGTAAAAAATCACCAGGCACCTTTTTTGGGGTCGCTTGCTTTTTATTACCGATCTGGCATAGTTGCGGAGTTTCAAAACCGGAATAACAGGAGTAAATCATGATTATCGGTGTTCCTAAGGAGATTAAGATTTCTGAGAACCGCGTTGGTTTGACCGAAGCGGGCGTGCGTCAGTATGTGAGCGAAGGCCACACTGTGATCGTTGAGAAAGATGCGGGCGTTGGCTCTGGTATCTCTAACGAGCAGTACGAAAAAGCTGGTGCGAAAATCATCGACACAAAAAAAGAAGTGTACGCAAAAGCGGACATGATCCAAAAAGTTAAAGAACCTCTTCCAGACGAATACGAACTGATGAGAGAAAATCAGATCCTTTACACTTACCTTCACTTGGCTGCAGAAGCGAAGCTGACGAAAGTTCTTTGTGAACGTAAAGTGAAAGCGATCGCTTACGAAACTATCCAGTTGGACAACGGCTCTTTGCCATTGTTGACTCCAATGTCTGAGGTTGCCGGTCGTATGGCGACTCAGATCGGTGCTTTCTACCTGCAAAAAGACCACGGTGGAAAAGGCATCCTGATGGGTGGCGTAACGGGTGTTAAACCAGCTAAAGTCACCATCATCGGTGGTGGTGTTGTTGGTACCAACGCAGCGAAAATGGCTGTAGGTTTGGGCGCTTCCGTAACTATCCTTGATGTGAACACAGCACGTTTGGAATATCTTGATGATATCTTCCAGGGCCGTTGCATGACTTTGTTCTCCAACGCGAAAAACATCGAAGATTCCGTAAAAGAATCTGACCTGGTAGTTGGTGGCGTTCTGATCACTGGTCACAAAGCTCCGACTTTGGTGTCTAAAGAGATGGTTTCTTCCATGTCCAAAGGCTCTGTTGTTGTTGACGTTGCCGTTGACCAGGGTGGTTGTATCGAGACTTGCCGTCCTACTTCCCACACCAACCCAACTTACGAAGTTGACGGTGTGATCCACTATTGCGTTCCAAACATGCCAGGCGTTGTTCCTAGAACATCCACTTACGCATTGACGAACGTAACTCTGCGCTACGGTTCCATGATCGCGGCTATGGGTGTGGAAGATGCAGTTGCGAAATCTCCTGCATTGTTGAAAGGTCTGAACACTTACGGTGGCCACGTAGTTTACGAGCCAGTAGCAAAAGACCTACACATGGAATACAAACCTTACAAAATCTAAGGTTTAAAATTTCTGAAATTTTAAAACCCGCATCTCGCAAGGATGCGGGTTTTTTTATTCCCGGCGGGTTTTCATATAGAACAGAACGGCCGCTTTTTCCCCGGTCGGCTTCTGAAGCACCAGGCGCACCCGCCACCGCATTTCGCTGAGCTCACAGACCGGAAGCTCGTACGTGGCTTCATGACTTGCGCCGTCCTGGGAAGGGGACAGCAGAGGTCTGATAAATCCCATATCCTGTTCAACCCCTTCAAAATCCAGCAGCAGCGGCACCCAAGAGGTGTTAAGTGTACGCACTTTGACGGAAGTTTCCTGTGCTTCCCGGACGGGGCGTGGGTTCATCTCAACTTGAAAATGACCCTGGGAAGTTGCAATTTCGCACGGGGCCTGAGTCGCCAGATCGCAGTCCGGGTTTTCGGCCAAAAGTGTGACGTCCTTCAGTGGGATCTGGCGCTCTGAAAAAGGTCTTTTGTCGTCGGCGGTTTCCAAGGCCTGGCGATATTCCGAAGGTGGAGACTTGTAATCCAGAGTTTCAACCCATTCCCCACGGCTGTTGATCACAAAAACATGGCTGGTGTGGTCCACAAAGAAAGAACTGCCGGTTTGAATGCGTGAATAGCGGGCGCCGAAAAGGGAGGTGATTTTCCTTAAGTTCTCGTGGGTGTCCGTGGCGGCCTTCATCGGGGCTTTGAACCTTTTCAGGTGTTCTGCCAAAGTGGTCAGGGAGTCCCGTTCCGGATCAATCGAGACAAACAGGACCTCCACTTTGTTTTGATGCTCGGGCGGCAGTGCCTGAATCATCTGGCTTAAGTTTGCCAGGGTCATGGGACAGATGTGCGGGCAGTGGGCAAAGCCGAAGAAAAGAAACAGAACGCGGCCTCTTTTTTCGGAGGTCTTGTAAAGTCCCGCGGTGGAGGGGATTTCGAAGTCACCCCCAGCGGGAATTTTAAATTCCATAGGCGGTGATTTCAGCATATTGCCTGAAGGCCTTAAGAACAGGGCCAAAAGAGCGACCGGGATCAGGGCAACAGCAAACAAAAGTGCTTTTTTCATAAGTCTATTTCAATTCTTTGCCGGGTTATTGGCAAAGAATTTTTCCCATGCTTCCCTGGCCGATTTGGGCAACAGAAACTCCGGAAACATATGGGGCATTTCCGGTGGCTTTGTTCTTGATGTAAAGAATATTGCGGCTGCTGAAGTAAGCGCTGTCCTGGGCCTTGCGCAGTTCGGTCAAGGACGCAACGGCACGGCCTTGAGAGGTCTTGCAGTAAGTGCCCGGCAAATCATGGATGGCCACAACAGGACTGAGGGCGCCCTGATAAGCCGTCTTAAAGACCACCGTGATTTTTTCCAGATCCAGGTTTTCATTGTACTGAATTTTGTATTCGTAGTTGCCACCATAGATCATGTTCATCTTGTTCATAAAGTTATTGGTGGTCAAAACCACTCCATCACTGCGACCGGCAGCAAAAGCTGTGGTGGCCTTGGTCGGATTAAACAGATAGACGCTGCCCACCTGATATTTGCAAAGCATCGCACGCACGCTTTGGTCCTTGGGAGCAGAACAGCCCGCTGTATTGTTGAAGTCATGGGTCGGAACCAGAATAGTTTGCGCTGTGCCCGTCAAGCTGCCGTCCAGGTCGCGAATGCTGGCGGACTCAGTCCCACCCAAAGATGTCGGGCCGCTGACCGCATCAAAAACAATTTTGCGTGCGGGTTCCGGGAAAAAGCGCAGTTTCTGAGACACATTGGCAAAGCGTTCGGAAGCACCCACTGAACGGAACGGGGACGGCTTGATCACTGTGCTTCCATAAGGCACGTCAGTGAAGTTGATAAAGTCAATGCCGCTCAGATCCATAGGCCCATCATATATTCGGGCGCCCGTGAACATCGAGTTGTCCTTGAATTCGTCCGGCTGGTGGTTGCCACTGATTGCGATTACGGCACTGTCGCGTACGACGATATTGTAGGCCGCCCAGATATTTGAACGGTTGTCGGCCAGAATGGCTCCTACGAAGTTCATCGTCTGGGCGCGGGTGTACATGGCCGCCTCGACGCTTTTAAAAGCTTTCAGATTGCGGATCGTCGGCGTTGTTTTTGGCGCATAGTGAACAGTCACAATCAGGCGGTCATGAGGATTGCGGGGGTTGTTGGCAATTTTTCCGTCAGCCACGCCATCCCAGCTGAAGCCAACAGTGGTGGAGCGGGCGGTGTTGTTATCGAACTGGCGGGTGTTTTCCTGACGTGGGAACACGTTCGCTGGATTTTGGCTGTCCGGGAACACGCATCTGAAATTCACACAGGAAACACCACGGGCAAAGCTCATCCAATAGCCCGTGCCTTGAGAGCCTGCCGCCACGTTGTCTTTAAAGATGTTGTTCGGATTGGAAACCCAAAAGGTGGCCGGGCCCGGGAATCTGCCGGGGCTGCTGACGTCAATATCAGATTGCAGAATGTGTCTGTCGGTCAATGGGCGACGGGAAAGGATGCCCAGGTTTTTGCTGAAGGTGTTACCTACTTCATTGCCATCTTCCAGGAAGAAGCCGTGGCCATAGTGATCATAGCAGACGTTGTTTTCAACCACAGTGTTGTTCGTGGCGTGAACCGTGATGCAACGCTGGAACGAATGGTGAATACTGGAATTTTTGATGTACTGACCGGAGGCATCACCCACGCGGTGCCAGTGAAACGGATATCTGGCCATTTCGCCCATGCGGCCCATGTATGAAAACTCCACACCGTCAATATAGCCAAAGGCTGACGGCATGATCATCAGGTGAGCACCTTTGTAGTTCATGGCAGAGATATTGCCATCGGAAGTGATCTGAATATTGCGTGTCAGGTTGGCCACTTCTGCCCGTTCATCCACAGTCCAGGTGCGAGTGGGTGTTTTGTAGCTGTTATTTTGTCCGTTGTGGCGGAACTTAAGTGGTGCCGTCAATGTGATGCGGGTGCCTTGCACGGATTTGATTACGACGTCCTCTGCCTCCAGATAGCGATAGGCAGTCGGAGCAACAGCCAGGCGATCCCCGGCCTTCCAGCCGACATTCTCACTGACATAGAGGTCAGAAGTTCCCGCAGCGGCGGTCTTTGCAAGTTTCAGCCACTTTGCATTGATGCGGTTGCCGACCAGGCGGATGGTTCCGCCATTCATGGCCATGATATTGCGGTCACTGCAAGGAACCAGAACGCCGTCGCAATTTTCTTTAAGAAAGGTACCGCCTTTGATGGCGATTTTAAGCTGTCCTTGGAATGGTGTCATGGCTGTCCCGCACTGAAGCAAAGCTTCTGATCCGTGCACATGCAGGGAAGAGGCTTTCAATGTGAAGGTTCCGTTTGCAGGGCAGAACAGTCGGCCTTGCACGGTCAGGTTGCGCACGTTGATGTCGCGATCAATTTGCACTCGATAGCCGGACGGGATTAGCAGGTCGCCGGTAACAGAGCTGCCATCAGCATTGAGCATGAGCTGTGAAAGTCTTTGATCGACCGGGAACGTCGGAATGGAAAATCGCCCAGAGTTGCCAATCGTGCTGTTACGTCCGCCGGAAACAGAGATCCCGTGAACGAAAACGGGGCTGCCGGTATAGCGCAGGGCCAGGGCTTTGGGGATAACAGATTCAAAGCGATGGCCCGAATTTTTGGTGCCACAGATGGATTTCACTGCGGCTTCGGAAGATCTGCGGGCTGGGGAGGACTGAATGAAACGGGCGTTGGCGCTTCCTGCCGCAGCACCGGCGTAAAGATGCACGGAGATGGACTGATCTTGGGAAGTGTCGCAGGCCCAGCCCCGGACCACCACGGCTCCATCAGGTCGTTCTTTCACTGTATCAATATGACCTGTTACATCAGCCACCGCCGTTGAGACGGTCATGGTTGCCACAGTCAGACCAAGTTGGAATGTTTTCATTTTGTTGATCCCCCAGAGATGGATTTCTGCAAGGGCTGTACTTGGTGTTATAAAAACCAAAAGGCATTGGACACGGATTGCTGTCGAAGTTGAAAACTTTGATCAAAAGTTTCACAAGGCATTCGAGGGAGTGCATGGAGTCTCAATCCTCAGTTTGCTGCCGGGGAACATTGAATTTTGAGACTCTTTGCTTTCTTGCAGGTGTCTCAGTTTCCCGTGGTGATTCCGGTAAAAGCATTTCTAAGATTCTTCATTGGGTACAAACCCCATGGAGGATGAACAATGATCAAATGGATTCTTTTATTTACAGTGGCAATCAGTCTGTCTGCCTTTGCAGAGGAGCAAACTGATGATCAGGCCATGCACGAGGTGCAACTGATTCAGGAACTTCAAGAGGACTTTGTGGTTGAACCTATTTCGGGCGGCAGTCGCATTTCATGCCCTCGCGGCACCCAGCTTATCAACAAGTACTGCTGGGATCGCGCGAAGAATGTCTTCAATAAATGTGGAGTCATCTGTAAAAAGATCGGCGACGAACACTCCGGTCAGTAACAGACGGAATCATTTCGCCGTACGTTGTTCCAACCAAAGATTCCCCCAGTCTTCAGTTTTGAGCAGGGGGATCTTTTTCTGATGCAATCTTGCCACCACCGTTGGGTGAGGATGGCGATAGCGGGGCCAGCGGGCCGAGGCGATGCTCAGACGTAACTTTGGCAGTGAATCCAAGAGCTCTTCGGATGTGCTTGTCTTGCTGCCGTGGTGGCCCAACAACAGCACTTCAGCAGAGCTGATCCATGTGCGTGTTCTCCATATCAGCTCTTGTGATCTTGGAGAATCTCCGGGCAGCAGCACGGGGCCCGAGCGCAGGATGTGGCTTTCAGCATTGCTGTCTTTATTAAGTGCCGGAGTCCACACCGGCAGATCCTTTTGCAAACAAAGCGGCAGAGCGCGTATCAGCTTTTCTTTATAGCGCGAAGACTTCCCCAGCGGCGGCAAAGCCAGGCATAGTCCCTGAAGCTGTTTCAGTTGAAATGTCTTGGACAAAGCCCCGATATGATCCCAGTCCCAGTGGGACAGGAACACCTGATTTTCTTTGTCGGCGCAGGCAAAGTGAATGCGCTTCCACGGAAAGAATTCTCCACCCATGTCAAAGTGGCGACAGCGTAAGGCCGTGACCTCGCTGACCCATTGTCCCTGACCGACATTCCACACGACATAATAGTGGCCGCTCAAAGCGTGTTTCACGGGCGAGGCGCTGAAAAGAATCAACAGAAAGAAAAACAGACTCATCGTGAATCCCGGCCCTGCCATAAATGCAAACGCAAGAAATGCATGATCACCTGCCAAAACACGATCCACCACCACAGTGCGGCCACAGATGGGGGGCGGGTTTTGTGCATCACGATGGGCTCCGATAAAAACGCCAAGGTCTGGCGGAAAAATTCCATCACTGCGTCAAATACGAAAACGCCGGACGGTAAAAGAGTCACGAAGAACGCGAGCGGCAGCAGCGCATAGCTGACAACCGGGGCCAGCAGCAGATTATAAATCAGACTCAAAGGATGCAGACTGCCCAGTCCCCATAAAGGTGCGCTCATAAAGACAAAGATGCCGACTTGGGAAAGCAGCAGGCGGGGCAGGGGTGGCTTCACCCGCAGTAAACTTCCCCAGCACAGCGCCAAGGCGGCGCACCAGCTCATCAGCAGGGATAGGGAATCCCACCATGTCGGAAAAAGCGAGAGGGTGATTAGACCCGCTGCCAGCACCCCCAGATCGGGCGGCAGGTGCAGGCGAAAATGCTTCAGACTGTGGCGGGTGATCAGAGCTAAAAGTGCCCGCACTGCGGGTGGTTGCCAGCCCACGATCAGTGAATAAAAGCCCAGGAACAGGATTCTTACAAAGAGTGGAATTCGCAGAATGCTTAAGAGTTCATCAAGCAAAATCAGGTGAGATCCCGAAATAACAAAGATGTGAATCAGTGATGTGCGCTGCAGATTTTTTTGCAATTCGGCGTCTGTGATTTTTTCACCACAAAGAAGTGATGCTAAGGACTGCTGTTCTAGTGAATTCTTTGGCAGAAAATGAACACACTTTTCCTGAAATTTCTGTGACAGATGTGTTGTGTTTGTCAGCAAAACATCGGGAGCGGCAATGCTTAAGCAAAGGGCAAGGCTTAGAAGAATGATCATGGTTCTAAGCACTCATGGTTCTAAGCACTTAGCAATTTTCATAACGCAGTGGATTTCTAAAATAGTCTGTTATTGGGTCCGCGCGTCTTCGGGGGACGGATTTTAAGATCTGAAATTCGAGAGCATAATTACAGGGCATTAATACTATTAAAGCTAACAATATTATATATTTAACTGCTGCTTAAGATCCGTGCAAATCGCTGAAAGCCTTGAAAATAAATAGGTCTAAGGTCTAGCATTACAATAACTCAACATTTTATGTGGATAACTCCTGCTTGTTTGCACTTCTCAAGGCGTGTCATACTAGTAAAAGATCAAGAGGTGTCGATAGATGAAGCAACTTAGACTATTAGCAGCAACGGTCCTTTTAAGCCTGCCTTTGGCCTCGTTCGCCAAACCAGCCACCAGCAATGCAAAGAGCTCTTCGCGCGACCTGAGCCAGGAAGCTTTGCTTGTCGAACTGACGGGGAAAGACCTTTCGAAAGAAAGTGACATCGGTCTTTATGCTGAAATGGTAAGCGCCTATCAGAACAATGATGAAATCGCCTTTAAGAGCCGCCTGCAAAGCCTTCTGTCGCGCTATCCACAAAGCCCTTACGCCGACAATGCCTTGTTCGTAGCGGGTCGTATGGCCGTGGATAACGGTAATTACGCAGAAGCGATCAAGTACTTTGCGCAAATCGAAAAGCAATATCCGCGCAGCAACAAAGTCGCTGCAGCCAAATTTGCCAAAGCCATGACCTATAAAAAAATGAATCTGCCTGAGTTTTCTCGCAAAGCCCTGCTGGATGTCCGCTCCCGTTACCCGGGCAGCCCGGAATCTTTCCGTGCAGATGCTGAGTTGAAAATTCTGAAATAAAAAATCACGGCAAGGATGCAAAGAGTGATGAACAAGAAGTTCTCCGTAATGATGGCCCTGATCCTGACGGCAATGCTGGCACAGGCGCAAGACAACCCACCGGATGCGACCTGGGAGTCGGATCCACTTGACGTGCTGGAAAGCCAGCAGCAGGAAGTGGTTGAGCCGAGCGTGCCTGAGTTTAAGGAAATTGACGAGCCTGGTGCAGATGTCCCGGCACCTCCGGCTCCGGAGGTGGCAAGCCCTGAGCCAACAACAGAGGACGTCGCTCCATCCGCACCGGCCCCGGAAACCCAGACAATGGAAACCTTCAGTCCGGCACCGGGCACTGGCGCCGTGGGGTCTGAACCCGATTACGCGCGTGAGGCGGAATTCCATCGCATCTACAAAAACTACAATGAACAACCCACTTCCGTAGAGCTGTGGGAAAAAGCCGTCGGCAATCGCGAGGCGGAAATCTATCAGGTGCAGAAAGGCGACACGCTGTGGGGGATCTCCACAACGTTCTTCGGTGATCCGAATTTCTGGCCGAAAATTTGGTCTTTGAACAACGGCGCGGTTTTGAATCCGCACGAAATTGATCCGAAGATGAATATTCAGTTCTTCCCTGGAACGGCGGATGAAGCGCCGACTCTGGATCTGGCGGCGGCTGATACTGCGGGCAAAGCGGATGGCACTGTGGTGACGGACGTGAAGCCGGAAGCGGGAGCCAAGGGTGATGCCGTGGTGTTGCCGCGTGGAAAAAAACGTGCTCCGCTGCTGAAGAATCTTCCCAATAGTCTGCCATCCTATCGCATGGGCGCGATGAATGACCCGAAGGTGGAACTTCAGATTGAGCTGCCGAAAAACCAGTTCCCTATTGCTCCTGAGTATCTGGAATACTATCTGGCGGACGCTCCGGTTCAGGGGGTTGGTCGTGTGACGGCTACTGAAATGGATATGAAGACGGCTGGTGAGTTCCAGTACATCTATGTGCGCTTGGACAGCAATGGCGGCAAAGACTTTGTGGCCCAGAAAAACCTGACTATGGTGAAAGACCCTTTGGTGAAAGACCGTCAGGGGCAAATGGTCGAGCTGCAGGGTGAAATCGAAGTTCTGGAAAAAGTGAACGACCAGCAGAATATCTACCGCGCGATTGTGAAAAAAGCCATTCAGCCGGTGGACGTGGGCGCGATCCTGACGCCAGGAAAACTGCCGATGATTGATCCAACGCCGTCGGGGCTGGTGTCCGGCGTGGGGGCAAAAATCATGGGCGGGCAGTTCGATAAAAAGCGCAACATCTTTGGTAACAGCACTCTGGTGTTCCTGGATGGTGGTTCTGCTTCGGGGCTGCAGGAAGGCCAGACGCTGTCGGTGTTTGCGGATGAGCGTGTACGCAACAAGAAAAACGAAGCGGTGATGAATGACCGCGTGGTGGGCTCGGTGAAGATCGTGCGTGTGTCGCCAAACTTTGCCACCGCATACGTGATCAAAGCTTCCGACAACATCCTGGTGGGCGACTATGTCGGCAAGCCGGTGGTTCAGGCCATGCGTGAAGCTCCGGTGGTTGAAGCTCCGGCCAAGGTGGATGAGGATTTTGAAAAGGAATTTGAAGATGCACCGAGCACTCCGGCAGAAGCTCCGTCGCCGGATGGCGGACTGGATGATTCCGATCTTGATTTTTAAGACCCTTTCAAAAAGGCTCTGCAAATTGCAGGGCCTTTTTTCTTATGAACGATCTTTATTCCATTTCGCAAATTTTAAAAAGTCACCCGCTGTACGCCGTTGAGCGCGACGGGGTTCACGCCCTTTATCTTGAGCTGGCCCGTGCCGGAAGGCTTGCGGCCGATCAGGTGCTGGCCGAACTTCGCCCCCGGTTTCCGGATCTGGCCGACGCCCTGGTGAAAAACCATGAGCTGTTCAAAAAACACTGCGAGGAAAGTCTGCAACTGAAAATGCAGGGGGTGAACTTTGTCGTCTATGGCGAAGTGTTGTACCCGGAACTGTGCTATCAGATGGCGGATCCGCCGCTGACCCTGAGCTATCGTGGTTCGCCCGCGTGGTTGAATGCCAAAACCCTGTCGGTGGTGGGCAGTCGGGAGCCGGCGGCGGATTCCCTGTTGTGGATGGAAAAAGAGCTGGGAGCTTTTTGCGAGCAGGAAAGGCCTTGCATCATCAGCGGCGGTGCCCGCGGTGTCGATCAAAAGGCCCACAGTGTGGCTTTGCGCAAGTTCTGCCCGACGGTGGTGGTGCTGCCATCCGGTTTGGGTGAAGTTTATCCCGCCAACTTGAAAGAGTGGATGGGGCTTGTGATTGAGCAGGGTGGTTGTTTCTTAAGTGAATATGATCATCAGCAAAAAATGCACAAACATCTCTTCCATCATCGCAACCGCCTGATCGCCGCGTTGGGGCGGGCCAGTCTGCTGGTGGAAGCCCGTCGTCGCAGTGGAACGCTGATCACCGCCCATCAGGCCGCGCAGATCGGACGACCGGTTTGGGTGGTTCCAGGTCATCCTTTGGATCCGCATTTTCAAGGCGCTCTGGATTTGTTAATGGACGGTGCGCAGGCGGTTCGCGATGCCCAAGACTTGCTCATGTTTTTCCATTCGGAAAATGCTGGTGAACAAATATCACCAGCAGGGGTAGGTGAGACAGTTGAGTCGCAACACTACCTGTAGTGGGGTTGCTAAGTGACCAAAATGCTTGGGAAAAAAATGAAATGATCTAAAAAAACCTTTTGCAAGCTCTTGGTATTGCCCCTACCATTTGAAGTAAGGGAGGGGCGATGTGGTCAGGGACGACCGTGGTAGTAAGGATGCTACTGCATCGCTCTATTTTTCAAGCCCGATCTTAGTTCCAGTTTCTTCTTAAAGTTTCCACACCCAAAGCAGCAAAAAGAACGTTCGGTGTCCAGATCGCAAGCGCCGCTGGTAAAGCACCACTGCGTGCCGCACCTTCTGCAGCCACGTACAAAATCCAATAGAAGATGATGATCCCAATACAAAGAATCATGCCTCCGGCTTTGGCGGCACGGCGGTTGGTGGTTGTTCCCAAGCCCACGCCGATCATCGCAAAGACGATACAAAGTACCGAGATGGCCCAGCGTTTGTGATACTCGCTTTGCAGAGTGCGACGGACTTCTTTGTCTTTGATGTCCTCTTTCAGGCGGTTGCGGACTTCTTCCAAAGTCAAAGAGGGTGGTGACTTGGCTTTTTCCTCGATGTTCTGTGGTTCCGAGAAGCGCACATCATAGGTGTCAAAGCTGATTTTGGTATGGGTTTTGGCCTGACGGTGGATTTCACCCTGATTCAGTTGCAGCAAAATCTCATGTCCCGGACGTGTGGGATCCGGAACAATTTCGCCGGCCTTGGCAATGATGGTCAAAGGCACGTCGCCGTTTTTCTCGTCATAGATAAAAACTTTTTTCAGCAGACCCTTGTCGGTGTTGACCTCGTTGGCGTAAATGACCATGTCAAAGAAGCCTTCGGCAAAGGTGCCTTCCTTGATGATGGCAGCGGCCTTGGTGTTGGCCAGACGGGAATAAAGAACCTCGAACTGACGATTGCCCCAGGGCGCGATGTTGAAGGACATCTGCGCGGAAATAACACCCACCAAAGTGGCCAGAACCAGGGCGGGCAGCAGCAAAGTGCCCATTGGCAGGCCCGAGGCTTTCATGGCCACGATCTCAGAATCCTGGCTGAGACGTCCATAGGTCAATAGAACCGAGAACAGCAAAGCCATCGGGAACAGAATCGGCAGCATGGAGATAATGACGTAACCAATGATTTCAGCGATGGTTTTCATGGCCACGCCATGGACCAGGGCAAATTCGGTCAAACGCAGAACCTGGAACATCAAAATAATGGAGACGAACACCAGTAATCCCAAAATAAAACTCGGGAGCATCTCAAAGAAAATGTACTGCGCGGCTTTTTTTCCGTTAAAAATACTCAAATCTGGTCTCCGTTTTGGTCGCCCCTGGGTCTCAGTGTCAGTCGCCGGGGGCTCCGTGTGTTGAACCTATTCTAGAGCGCCTTGGGCCCAAGGTCATCGCGCCCATTGTCCAGAAGAAGCCTTATTGACCCATGACTCTGCTTATCTGACAATAGAACTATGAACAAGATTCTTTTGGTTTACGAGGATTATGCTGACTTGATGTCTGTTGAAGGCACTTTGAAAAAGGTGGGCTTTGATGTCATCGGTCTGTCCAGCGAATACGCTGTGGCTGAGCAAATGCTGGCATTCAATCCGGATCTTGTTGTCGGTGCGGGGAAGGGCGGTAAAGTCAGCTCGCTGGGCGTGGGGAAACGTCTGAAAGAAATGACCCGCTGGCAGGGAAAATCCGTGCTTATTTTCCCGGCAAACTTTAAGCCCAATCCTCAGGATCTGATTAAGATCCGCGTCGACATGGTGCTGGAGTCTCCGGTGGCGCCGGTGCGCCTGGTGCAAGTGATCGGTCGCATGCTCGGGCATGATGAGGCCGTGCTGCTGGAGCGCCTGAACAAAGCCATGCACGTGGAAAGCCCGCAAAAGTCCGGGACCACGGTGGCAGGGGGCGGAAAGTTTTCTCCGGAAGAAGAAGCGATCTTTATCAAGGGCTCCACGGAAGAAGTTGAAGCCAACAGCGATCCGTCTTTGCGCACGGAAAGAATTGATGAAAACTCTGAAGGCCAGCTTGTAACTGATGAAGAGCAAAGGGAAAAGCCAACCTTCCGCTTTGGTGATCGAATGGCGGCAGCAGATGCTGAGCGCGGTGCGGCAGCGGAGGCGGCATCGGATTTTCCGGATGTCGATCTGAAGGCATTTGAACGAGAGCTTTTGGGTGGCGGGGCACCAGAGGTTGAAAAAGTCGAAGTTCCACTGCCGGGGACAGGCCTGGGGAATGAAGAAGACGAGCAGGCCCAGTTGATTGCACGCGCTCAAGAGAACTTGAAAAACGCTGATAAAGCACTTCAAGAAAAGATGGCTAAGTATGCGAAGCTTGTGGAAGATGTGAAGGTCTCTCCGAATAGCACCGTGACTCGGGTTGAGGCGCGTCGACGCCAAAAGGCCCTGGAAGCTGACTGGGATAGTCAAAACATCAACGAACTCGATAAGTTGCGCCAAGAGTTCACCAAAGCCCTCTTTAAAAAGTAATTGATCCTCACCGGGCTTGACGATAAGGTTTCCGTGATCACATTGAGTGTAGATATTACGGAGGCCATTCATGGGCACATTTACTAAAGCAGTTACAGACACGTCTTTCGATGCAGAAGTTCTAAACTCTTCGACTCCAGTACTGGTAGATTTCTGGGCCGAGTGGTGTGGACCTTGCCGTGCTTTGGCTCCTAAGCTTGAAGAAGTTGCACAGGAGTTGGGTGCGAAAGTGAAAATCGTAAAAGTGAACGTGGATGAGAATCCAAGCGTTCCTGGCAAATACGGCATCCGCGGTATCCCTGCGATGTTGTTGTTCAAAGGCGGCAGCGAAGTGGGCCAATTGGTTGGCAACCACCCGAAAGACGCTATTCTTGAATTCCTGAACAAAAACGTTTAATCGCGTCCCTGTTTAGAATTATTAGAAGTAGGTAAAGAAGGCTCCCAATGGGGGCCTTTTTTTGTTTGAATTGGACAAGAGTCCGGCGTTTCACTATGATACTTCACAGAACCCCAAACAATGTTTGTTGGGCCGACCGAGGATATCATGTACCCAGGAATTTACGTTAAAGACAGTGAACACGAAGTTCTGAACGAAGAGTTCAAGACGATCACCATGGATATTTCCCTGATGCTGAAAGCTGAAGGTAAAACCGTGCGCCCGTATGTTCCGGGTCTTCCGTATTTTTCCCGTTTGCCTCTGGATAAGAAAAGAGACGCCGTTGAAAAAGTGCGCTTCTATCAGGAGCTGTGTCATTCCCAGTTGGCTGAAGGCTACAAAATCAACGACAGTCTTTCTTTCACCTGGAAGGCATTCCGTCGTCTGGGGCTGGTGCCAAGTTCTGATCTGTTCAATCATATTCAGAACGAGGATATCATCGAGATCTATTCCAAAGAACACGTTCAGTTGTTCCGCAATTTCAATTTCTTTGACTGCTGCTCTTACACTCTTGAAGAACTGAACACCTATGAGTGGTGGTCTTTGTTTGAAAGAGAAGAAGCCGTCACCCAGAAAATCATCGATGCCTGCAATCTGGTGTTCAATGGTGAAGTGGATGGCACATTTGTTCCGGATGTTCCTGTTCATCAACTGCGCGAAGCCCGTTCGGCAGAGCGTTTGACGATGAACTGCGAAATTCGCAGAATGGCTCCGGTTTACCGCAACAAGCGCCCGGACTGTGTGATCGTTCTTGAGAAAGTTGAAATGATCCGCAACTGATTTTTTTTGCAATGTGATTTTTTGAGAAACACAGCACACAAGTCACAGGTTCTCAGAATCAAACGTCTTAAATTAGTAAACACTATCAAGTTCACAACTGGAACATCCGAAACACTCTGCCGGAAGGAGAGTGTATGGGTAAGTTTCAGTATCACCTTTTCAATCCACGCGAGTTGAATCCCGAAACAGTAAAATTAAGCAACGACGTCTACGAAGTATGGAGGCGGGTCTATTCAGAGGTGCTGGGTAAAGTCGGCGAACCTTTGAATCCGGATGATTTTCATCGCAATGACATTGTTGTCTGCCTGACCGACAACGGAAAAGTTTTCGGTTTCCATTTGTACAGCGCCTTTGATCTGCGCTCGGACGCCCTTCGTGACCACCATTATATGAAAGCCTTTGATCAGGCGATTATCGACAAATTCAAAAGCCGTGGCATCAATACTTTGATGAGCATGGAGTACCTGACAGTGATTCCCGAATACCGTTCGCGCAATGCCGAGGTGAACTGGGCCGAAATCATCATCGCGCTGGGAAGCAAGGTGATGGAAGCTTCGCCATGGGACTGCTGGGTGGGCACAGCCCGCAAGGATCTGCACGTCCGGCGCAAAGCGGAAAAAAGCGGAACCGCCTATTTTGGCAGTGTGATGAAGATGAACTATGAGTGTGAAATCCTGATGACGGCAAAAGGGGAGGTTGTGCCTCTTCCGGATCCGAAGTCCAATGACCTGGTGGAAAGCCTGTGGGCCGATAAAAGATCCCACGTGACCTGTCTGCGTGAAGTTCGCAGAAACAATCTTAAAATTGCAGCTTAATGGTTTTATTAAACCTGAAAAGAGAGACACATGCCTAACAATAAGAACGTTAACGATGAACTGATGACCCTTCTGAGTTCCTCCAAAAAGCAGATCGAAGCTTTTCCGTGGGAGGACAAAAATGCCTATTCTGCCTGGGTGTCGCAGACATTCTATTTTGCCCGTCACACCACGCGGCTGCTGGCGATGGCTGGTGCGCGCACACCATTTGGAGCGCCCGAGTTTCATAATCGCTTCCTGGCTCACTGTGCAGAGGAAAAAGGGCACGACAAGCTGCTGGTGAATGATCTGAAAACTCTGGGAAGCAAAATGGAAGAGTGGCCGGAGATGCCAGGCACCTGCGCCCTTTATCAGACCCAGTACTATTATATCGAACATCATTCGCCGATGGCTTTCTTTGGTTACATTCTGGGGCTGGAGGCGCTGGCGGCGCACTTTGGTGATTACATGAATAAACGCATTGAAAAGGCCTGGGGGCCGAAAGCCGCACATTTCATCCGCGTGCATGCTGAAGAGGACGTGGGACATACGGAAGAGGCTCTGAGCAAGATCGCCTCGTTGCCACCAGATGATCAGGTGGTGGTGATGCAGAACCTGCGGCAGACCTTGAGCTATTATGAACAGATGCTGAACGAATGCCGCGAGATATCCCGGGCCCGGGGGCGCAACGCCGCTTAAAGCGCGCAGAAAACAAAAAAGCCGGAGGAACACTCCGGCTTTTTTTTATTAGAGAAGAGAGAAATCAGAACTATTTGAAGCGAGCGGCAACCACGTCACAGATATTACCCTGCATCAGGGAAGCGCCACGATAGATTGTCGCATCCAGAACTGTCGGGTCCTTCAGTGTCTGCTGACGAAGAGTTTCGCAGTCGGATTCGTAGTTTTTGCAGATGCCACCGCTGTTTTCGTTTTCACAAACCCAGTAAAGGCTCTTTACTTTTTCGCCCACGATTTTCACATCCGCGATTTCAGAGTGAAGCTCGATAGAGCATCTGATTTTGGCGTGACCATTCTGATCCAGATCGCCGGCAACCCAACTGAAGGTGAAGTTTTTGTATTTAAGGTCAATCGCGCGCTGGGAGCCGATCACACGCTGGCGCTGTTCCAGATTATCGAAGAACTTCTCACAACGGGAACCCAGCTCATCAACAGTGCCTTTGCGGGACCACTGCAAAACGCGTTTAGAGGGCTTTCCAGCGATGCAGGACGTGCCTTCCTCGTTACAGCCAATGCCAGTGTAATAAGGGGCTGCTTGGCCAATACTGCTTAATAGGAACAGGGCCACCAGGGCCGTCAGACTCTTTTTCATATGGTTTTCTCCTGATGGGAGGAAACCTTGCGATAACTGTTCCAATGCGAGAAACCATTAAATAGTGGTAGAAGCCGGTGGGCTGTCAGAAACGCAAAAAAGGGGACAATCTTTGGCAACCTTAGCAGCCTATGGATTGAACCCCTGGTGAGGCGCTCGCTGTTCGAATTTGCGAGCGGGAACAGGATTGTCTTACAGAGCAGCCACGGTGTGTGGATTCTTGGAATTGATGTTGGAATAAAGAACGCTGTAGTTCTTCATTACTCTTGAGTTGTACTCTGCCGGTTTCACGTTTTTAGCCAGCAGACGGCGCACATTTGTCGGACCCATGTTATAGGCACTGACATACTTCATCGCCTTCTTGTCGAACTTCGCACGCAGATAGTTCATGTAAGCCATGCCGATCTTGATGTTCGCAGACGGGCTTTGCAAAGTCTTTTTACCGTTGAAAGGCAGGTCAAATTTTTTCGCGATCCATTCCGCCGTGTCGGGTTTGATTTGCATCAGACCAATTTCGCCGTGACGGCCGACAACCAGGGGATTGAATTTGGATTCCGTCTTGATCACCGCAAGAACAAACACCGGATCCATACCGTATTTGGCGCTTTCAGAAATCACCGTGCGGGCAATGGCGCGTGCCTGGCCTTTGAACTTTGCCGGCAGGTGAGTTTGCACTTTGGAAAGAATGGCTTCGTTCAAAGCCTTTTGGCCTTCGATTTTCTGGGCGTCACTGCCTTTATAGCCGCCACCCAGCAGTTCTTTCGCGTGAGAAACACGTGAAGCTTCGTTCACGCTTTCCATCGCTGGCACCTCAGGGCGCTGCCACTGGGTGAAAGAGAAGTTGTTAAATAGAACCGACGTGAGCGATGCGGTGACAAAGGCGATTCCGATTTTGAGATGTTTCGTTTTCATATCCGCGTCCTCCTGTTACAGAGGTATAGTTCAAGGGCCATGCCGAGTGGCCAGGTGTGCGGAATCTTTCAGGTCTTGCTTTGAAGCACCTTTTAAACGGAATCAATTGAGTCTGGCAAAGGGGGGTGTCAATCAAAGTATGAACACTGTCTGATTAGTGGTTAGTCGATCTGGGATAAATTCTGAGAATGAGACAGTCACTGAGAGACAGGGCCGGGCTGTGCCCGGACTCAGGGGAATCATCAAAATAAAAAAAGCTCTGAAGGGGTGCTTCAGAGCTTTTTTGTTTCTTTGATTTTGGAATTTCTAGAACAGATATCTGCGGTAGGCGACGCTGGAAACCAATCCCAAGCCTGCCATGGTGGTCAGCATGCTGGAACCACCGTAAGACAGCAGTGGTAAAGGAACCCCTACGATCGGCAGCAGTCCAATCACCATTCCGATGTTCACAAACATGTGCCAGAAGATGTAACAAAGGACTCCCACGGTTAACAACGCTCCGAATTTGTCGCGGGCGTTCGAAGCGATACGGATTCCGGTGATGAACAGGAAGCAGAACAAACCCACCACGGCGATGGAGCCCACGAACCCGTGTTCTTCGCTAAGAACAGAATAAATAAAGTCCGTGTGACGTTCCGGCAGGAACTCCAGTTGGGACTGGGTGCCCTTCATAAAGCCTTTTCCGAAGAAGCGGCCGGAACCCACGGCGATTTTTGACTGGATGCTGTTGTAACCGGTGCCGCGTGGGTCACTGGTCGGGGACAGGAACGTCAAAACGCGGTTTTTCTGATAATCATGCAAAACGAATTTCCAGGCGATCGGAATCGCGATGATTCCCAGGGCGATGATCGTTGCCAGAATGGTTTTGCGGATTTTTGCAAAGATCAGCATGGATCCGCCGATCGCGGCCAGCATCATCGCGGTTCCCAAGTCCGGCTGCTCAACAACCAGACCAAACGGAATCAGAAGGGCTGTCAAAGGCAGCGCCAGTTCCTTCAGGCCCATGCCTGAGCCGTGGGTGCTGCGAGTGGCAAGGATCTTGGCCATCAGCATGATTAACGCCAGTTTCATGGTTTCAGAAGGCTGATAACGGAAGAAACCCAAATCAATCCAGCGCTGCGCCCCCAAGGCGACCTTACCGAAGAAGGTCACATACAAAATCGCGCCCAGATTCAGGACATAGGCAATCAGGGCAATTCTGGTGACGATGGAATAATCAACAATGGTCACAACCAAAAAAACCGTCCAGCCCACGATCAACCACATGATCTGGGAAATGAACAGGGATGCCACGTCCTGAGTGGTCGGGCCGTGGGTCGCACTCCAAAGATTGATCAGGCCGATCACATTCAGGGCCAGGATCACGATGATCAGATTGATGTCTAATTTTTTGAAGAGGGTTCTTTCTTCAACATGCAAAGAGGTAAACACTCTTATTCTCCTTCAACTTCCGGTCCGGCGGCCGGTGCTTGCGCACGTTTTCCACCGGTGGCTTTCAACGCCGCTTCGATCACTTCAGGGTGATATTTCATGAAATAAGCTTCAACAATGTCGCGAACAATCGGGGCCGCACCGGAGCTTCCGTGGCACGAGTGTTCTGCCAAAGCGGCGATGGTGATTTCCGGATTGTCTGCCGGAGCAAACGCAATGAACCAACCATGGTGACGCATGTGAATCGGACGGCTTTCGCACTTCGCATAGATCTGATCCGCCGAGAAGCCCATAACCTGTGCTGTCCCGGTTTTACCGGCCATTTGCACGCCCGGAACCTTGTAGCGCTTCGCAGTTCCGCGCTCGCCATTGGCCACACGGCGCATGCCCTCTTTGACGGTTTTAAACGTTTCTGCAGAGATCTTCACACCATTAGGCTGAGTCTGTTGCAGATCACGAACCACCTGAGGGAAGTTTTCGCGCAGGACTTTTCCGTCCTGGTCGATGATCTTGCGAAGCAGGAACGGTTTTACAACTTTACCCTCGGTGCCGATCGCATTGTAGGCAATCGCCATGGAAAGCGGAGTCACGTTCACGAAACCCTGACCGATCGCTGTGGAAAGGTTTTCCCCCGGCTGCCACTCTTCGCCGACAGTGGATTTTTTCCAAGCCGAGTTTGGCATGGTTCCGGAAACCTCACGCGCCAGCTCGATACCGGTTTTCTGACCGATGCCCAGCAGACTGATATAGTCGAACATTTTATCAACGCCCAACGCGATACCCATCTTATAGAAGAACACGTTGGAGGATCGTTCCAAAGCTTCAAACACCGTGATGTTACCGTGACCGCCTTTTAAGTGGTCATGATAAGGACGACGGCCGAAGTAGAACACACCCGGAGCCGACACAATCGTCGTCGGAGTGATCACTTTTTCCTGCAAAGCGGGAACTGCCACCAAAGGTTTGAAAGTCGAACCCGGGGCATTGTGATCCTGGATAACTTTGTTACGCAGAGGTTTGAACGGATCGTTGATCAGTTTGGACCAAGTCTGCGCGGAAATACCGGTGGAAAACTCATTCGGATCAAAGGACGGGGTGCTGACCCAGGCCAGGATTTCACCGTTGGTTCGCATCGCCACAACCGCACCGATGCGGTTTAAGCTCATGAAGGACTTAAAGGCGGCTTCCTGGATATCACGGTCAATCGTCAGAATCGCGTTGTTCCCGTGGACCGGGATCATGTCCTTGATCTGCTCACCGTAAATGTTTGGTGTCTGAGTTACCGTTTCACGCCCGTGGGCGTCGACCTGGATGAAGCTGACGCCGTCAGAACCACGGATGTCTCTTTCCAGGGTTTCTTCCAGACCTGATTTACCGATGATGTCACCCTGGTCAAACTTCAGTGCGCCTTTGTACAGGTCATTCAGTACCGGCAACTGACGCTTGGAAATCTCTCCGACGTAACCAAACAGTTGTGCGCCGTTGTCACGCAATGGATAGAAGCGCACGATGGATTCGCGGATCTCAAGGCCCGGAGTGTCCAGACGCATGCGTTTCAGACGGAAGACTTCTTCGCGGCTCAGGTTTTCTTTCAGACGGATCTGTGCAAACGGACCGTTTTGGCGGCGGCTTTTCTGAACCTTCAGAACCACTTTTTCCGGTTCCATGCCCAGAACCGGGCCGACAGTTTTCGCCAGCTCATCAAGGCTTTCGATGTACTGCGGGGACAGGATGGCCTCAAAGCCCGGCAGATTTTCCACCAGCACTTTGCCATCACGATCCAGCATCAGACCGCGCGGAGCGGTGATTTTGTTTTGTTTGATACGGTTTTTTTCCGAGAACTCGCGCAGCTCATTACCAGAAATGATCTGCAGATACCACAGACGCATCGTGAAGATGGTCAGGGCAAAGCCGATGGCGATATAAAAGATCTTGTACCGGCCCAGGTACTCTTTTGCCTCGTCCGGATTACTGACGTATGTACTCATAGCTCCAATCCTCCGGGCTCATGAACCAGCTCGTCCTGAGTGACCTTGTCGATCTTGGCCAGCAGCCAGTACATCGGGAATGCAAAGGAGGGAGTCAGGATGATTTGTACAAGGCGATCGACAATCTCAAAGCTCGCAGGGTTTTTCTCCAGCACCATGGATCCAAAGAAATAGATCAGGTGATAGGCCACGGCAGAGAATGCACACATAATCGTATAATATCCTGAGCCGGACCAAAAGACGCGACTCTTGATAGTATAGACCAAGGTAAAGAGAATAATGAGGCTGATCCACATCATCTTCAGCGGCATCGCGGTGAATGTGAGCAAAATGAAGCCCATGGCGTAAATCGTGAAGATGGCCGGGAACGGTTTACGATAAAGGATCATATATACAACCAGATTCAGCCACAGCAGCGGGGAAGGAACATTCCCGAAAAGCTGGAACCAGAAGGTTGTCTGGAATCCCGCCAGCAGCATCAGCACTGCCAGGAAAACCAGGAAATTCAAAAGGGCATTCCAGCGGATTTTCACTGTCTGTTCTCCTGAGGTTTAGGAGTCGCCGCCGGCTTGGCTGCCGGAGTCGCCGCCGGCTTCACAGCCGGAGTCGCGGCGGGCGCAGCGCCTTCCGCCGTGGTTTCGGTTGTCGCAGTTGCAGATGCAGGCGCGAACTTGTCGCCGAAATCCTCATTGTTACCCTGAAGCACGACAAAGACCTCTTCCACTTTGTAAGGGTCCACCACCGGGCGCAGGTCGACTTTCAAGGATACGCTGAAAGTTTTCTTTTCCACGGAATCGACCACGGCCACCGGGAACCCTTTAGGGAAGATGTTGTCAAGGCCGCCGGTCACAACCAGGTCGCCTTCCTGAACGTCTTCGGTTCTTTCCACGTATTTCAGTTGCAGAGTGCTGCTGTACTGGGATTTACCCTCGACAATCCCGTGGGCACGGGTTCTTTGCACGATACCATCCACCACCGCATAGCGGTCGGTGATCAGCATCACATGCGAAGTGAAGGTGTCCGGTTTAAAGATGTAACCCAGAACCCCGCCCGTGGTGATCACGGCCTGGCCGGCTTTCAGGCCGTCTTGAGTTCCCTTGTTGATCGTGATGGTGTTGTGATCAATCACCAGGTCGCGGCCGATGACTTGCGCTGCCATCAGGGACATTTTGGTTTGTTCTTTGAACGTCAAAAGACCGCGCAGGCGGTCGTTTTCAATCAGCAACTCGTTCATTTTTTCCAGGCGCGCCTGAAGTTCATTGTTGGTGCTGGCCAGTTGTTCGCTGTGCTTCTTGATGTTGATAAGATCAAGATACATGGCGGTGGTGCCTTTGACGCCGGAGCTGAAGCCATAGAAGGATTCAGAAACCGCGCTGCCCAGAAGGCTGAAGGGTTTTGCCAGCCAGTTGGACTCTTGCGGGCGCTGCTGCATGTTGATGGAAATCAGTGGCAGAGCCAGGACAATCCCGATCATCACAAGTTTGCTGTATTAATATTTCTCAACGCTAGTAAAAACCGCTAAGGAATACAACAATTTCCCCTTGAATATTTATAAAATTCGTAAGGTAATGAAGCGGTTTGTTTGATAGCTTGATTAAGGAAGGAAAAGTTATGAGCGATAATATGGCAGAAAAGATGAAGCGAGGAATCAACGCGAAGAGCGTGACGGCGATGGTTATTTTCGGTGCCATCATTATGGTTTTCGTCTTCTTCGGGATGCCCGAAAGAATGGGTGCGGGCGTTGGCTCCGTGGCTCGCGTGAACAACACTCTGATTTCTCTGGCGGACTTCCAAAATGAAGAAAACCGCATCCAGCAGTACTACCAAAACCTGTTCGGAACCCAGATGGACTTTAGCTCTCAGCGTCAACTTCTGCGCCAGCAAGCGCTGGAGAATCTGGTGCGCATGGAACTTGTGTCCCAGGCTGCTCAAAAGAACGGCATTTTGGCGACAGACGCGGAAGTTCGCGACTATATCGTGAAAGACATCCCGTTCCTTCAGCAAAACGGCATGTTCCAGAAAGAATACTACATGCGTTTTATCGAGCAAACGCGCACCACTCCGGCTAACTTTGAAGATAGAATCCGTAAAGACATCTCTAACGTTCGCACTCGTGCTTTGTTCGAACTGGCGACTCAACCAACAGCGGTGGAACTGAAAAAGATTCAGGATCTGCGCGCGGCAAAGATCAATGTTCTTTTCGTGAAAATCGACTCTGAAGCTGCGACCAAGGCTATGACCAAGGAAAAAGCCGACGCAGCTATCAAAGCTTTGGATGAGGCTTTGGTAAAAGGCGACGAAGCCGCAGTTAACGCACAACTGAAAGAGCTGAAAGCGACCTGGGAAGAAACCGGTTTGGTTGAACTGGGTTCTGAGACTTTCCCGAAAATCACCAGCTCGGTGGCTACGGAAGCGGTCTTTGAGCTGAGCAAAACAGAGCCTTTGCTGAAGCGCCTGGTTCGTGACGGCAACAGCAAATACGTTTTGAAACTGAAAGAAAGCAAAATTGAAGAAGTCAAAACCGCTCTGGAGCCAATGTCTGCAGAGATGATGCAAAAACGCCGTGGCGACGGTATGTTTGAGGCGTGGATCAATATGTTCCGTTCCAAGTCCCACGTGACTATGAACACTCAAGTTCTGCAGTTGAACTAATGCTTCAATTTGTCAGAGAGATTCCCATTCGAATCACGTTAAAAGGAGCCCTGTCATCACGACGGGGTTTTCTTTTTCATCTGGCTGCCGGGTTTTCCCCGAAGAGCGGACGCATTGATCCCTTGTCCGGGATGACTGTGAACCTGATGGACGTGGATCAGTGGCTGGGGGCTTTGAAGGCCGAGCTGGAGCGGGATTTGTTCGTTTCCAAAAGCGCCAGCTTGAATCACGCTTTGGCGGAAGTGATGGCGGTGGCCCGCCTGAAGCTTGCGGAAAATGCCGAGCCGGCAGACGCAGTGCTAACCAGCCTGACATTCCGTGAAGAGCGAGGATGGAGTTTCCAGTGGAACTCGCAGCAATCCCCGGAACAGCAGCGTTTCGTTTATTCCCATTTCCTGGAACTGGTGCCTCAAGGGCAGGGCAGTCAGCTTCTGCGCCTTGATTTTGTCTGGTGCCGGTTCTTTGACTGCGAAGCAGACTATCAGCACGAAGGCTTCCGTCTGTTGAAGGGCCTGTCGTTGTCGGGGCTGGAGGATGTTCTGGCTCAGGCAGCGTCCCTGAAAGGCCATAAACTTTCCTCCGGCAGCAGTCTTGAATCCATCCGTGTCAATGTGTTGGCGGAAGGCGTTTGTCTGAGCGTTTAAGTTAATCAGTTAAGTGAGTTTTAAAATAGAGTTCCACCAGACGGTGGAACTCTTCTTTTTGAATAAGTCGGTTGAAAGTCTCAAGGTGTTCTTTGCCCTTGCCGCTGTTTTTGAAGGCGACGCCGTATTCGTCCATGCGAATGATTTTGCCATTCATCTGAAGTTCATTCTGATAGGGGCGAAGGTTGGGGCTGCTTTTCATTAGATATTCAAACATGGTGGCGTCGATAAACGCCAGGTCCACACGTTTCTTGGCAAGTTTCAGCAAATTCTGCTCATCGCTGGAAACATTTTCGATATGGAACTTTTTCTTTTTCTGGGCTGGCACCAGGACTCGGGACAATTCATAACCCATCACATTGCCGATCTTATAGGGCAAAAGATCCTCGGGCTGATTCCAGATGATGGGCTTGTCTTTGCGTTCAGCAAAGCCCCAGGGGGTGACGTACATGATTTTGGAAAGCACATAGCCGGAAGCGATGTTTTCCTGGGCGGCGGGAAAAAATCCGGACACGTCGTCTTTCTGCAGAGCCTGAATTTTAGCCCGCAGGTAAGGGGTGAAAGTGACCTTTAGGTCATAGCCGTTCTTTTTATAGATCTGGCGAAGGGCATAGACCGCCGCACCTTGTTCCGGCAGCGAGTTGCTCATAAAGGGCGGCGCTTCCATGGTGAGCAGATGAATGACTGTGCTGGCTTTGGCAGCAAGACTTTGCTGTGACCATGCACAGGCAGTTAAAAGTAAAAACAGAAGCTTGTGAACCAATGCGACCTCAGTAAGCTCCTGTTGTAAGAGATGCGGGCTCAGAAGACCAATTACCAAAACGCAATAGGAACAATCCTCATAGTTAATGATTTATTTTCCGGTGTTGGGGTTTTAGCGCATCATTGCTTTGCCTTAATGAAAATCAGTGGGAAAGAAACCGATAATAAAGGCATGAGATGGATCGTTCTGGCAGCTCTTTTGATGACCCCTCCAGCCTGGTCTAAAACTGTGAAGCTGAGCACAGATGACGGCTATGCACCCTATACCGGACAGAAGCTGTCACGGGGTGGTATGGTGACAGAGATTGTGCAGGAAGTGGTTTCCGGCATGGGGCATTCGATGGATCTTACCTGGTTGCCGTGGCGGCGCGGTTTTGAAAAGGCCCGACAGGCGCAGTTCGATGGCCTGTTTCCCTATTTGAAAACGAACGATCGTGAAAAAGAATTCCTTTTTTCTGAACCTCTTTATGAGGTCCGCAATACGGTGTTTGCCGCAAAAGGGGAAAGCGGTTTCTATTCCAGTCTGGAAAGTCTGCACGGAAAAACCTACTGCCTGCCCTTGGGATGGGTTCCGGCGACTCCTGAACTGGCGGAGATGGTTCAGAAAAAACACGTGAAAGTGTTTGAAGTCTTAAACACTGCGACCTGTGCAAAGATGGTCAACAGTGGGCGGGCAGATTTCTTTGTCACCGATGATGCTCAAGGTGAAGCGGCTTTGCGGGAAACCGGGCTTGTTGAAAAAGTCAGCTTGATTCCGCATCTGCTGCCGAAAACGCAGTTGTATTTTATTGTCAGTCGCAGTCATCCAAACGGCGTGGAGCTGGTGAAGAAGTTCAACCAGTCCTTAAGCGATCTGAAAAAGTCCGGAACCTATGAGAAGATTGTTCTGCGCCATCTTCGCAGCGAAGGGGCTGCCACCGGAGAGTTCCCCCGCAACAGTAAAAAAAATCCTGTGAAAAAGTCCTATTCCGCGCTTTAATGCCGCGCTCGGGTTCAGTGTCGATATCTTTGACAGTCCGGGGGCTGCGGCCTTCAATATAAAGCTTCCTCGGCTTTGCACGACTCTTGAAATATCAGTTCCCGGATGCCCTGAATTTTTAGGCGGCGAGGACTTCTTTATGAAACTTAAAGCATGGCTATTGGGTGGTGCTCTTCTGATGTCGGCTCAGGCCTTTGCTGAGCAGTATTGGGTTCCTGACAATCGACCGCCAAGATTCTGCCTGCAGAATTTCAATGCATATGGTCCGGTGTACGCCAAGGGCATCGAAGAGCGCACGGGGCGCATGACGGCTCTTTTACAGGGCATTCCCAAGTGTGACGTGGTCCACTTGCAGGAAGTCTGGAATGATTCGCAAATCAATCAAATCGAAAATGACCTGAAAAGACAATACAGCATCAGTGCACCCAATAAAACCGAACGTATCGGGGTGATGTCTTTGTTTATGGGTGATGTGAAGGGCACGGAAACCCACTCTTTTGCCGTGAACAATGAAGGCGGTGTGCTGGATACGGTCCGTGAGGCCTTGAATGTGAAAAAAGCCTTCCACGTTGTTAAATCCGGATTCTTCGGTATCGACGAGGACTTTTATTTTATCAACACCCATTTGCACCCGACATCCGAAGCCGTGCGCCTGACCCAGGTTCTGGATCTGTTGCGCTGGCGCATGGAACATCAGGATCTGAAGATGCTTTTGTCTGGTGATTTTAACGCCAATGTCGACAGTGTTGAGCGCGGTTTTGTGATGGCGACTCTGGCCACGCGTGATGCGATGGAAGACGCCATGGGTGGATACCCTAAAAAAGGCTATTGCACTTACTGTGCAAGAAACCCGCTGGGCTGGCTGTTCAGTGATCAGGTTTTTGACTACATCTTCTATTCTAATGTTGGCGCTTCAGGCACGACCCTTCAGGTTGTGGACGGGCAGGTGAATATGCAGGGGACACCACGTCGTCCTTTGTCGGATCACTATGGTGTGCGGGTGCAGTTCTCGGTGGATCCGAAAACCTCTGAAACCAATGCGCTGGGGCTGGAGCTTCGCCGTTCCTATGCTTTGGATAACTTTGCCAAGGCTGAAAAAATCCTGGCGGCGGCCAAAGAGCCCGAGTTCAAGCCTTATCTTCAGGCTTTGCGCAAAATGACAGAACAACTGCAGGCCAAGTCGGGCGCGTTCTGGAATTACTTCTCAAGTTTCCGTTAATTCAAGGCGGACTTTGCCGGTGGCAGTTTCGAAATGCGCGCATTGATCTTGTCCAGATCGCGCGCCAGCTTGGATTTGTGTGAAATTCCAAAAACTCCGAATTCTTCAACAATAGGCGGACCAATGCGTTTGAAGGTCTTCAGCGGAATGCCTTCGCTTTTGGCGTAAAATTCCAGAACTTGAGTGTTGCAGATAAACAGGCTGATATCGCCGGACAAAAGCTTGCGCATGCCCTGAATCACGTCCTGCACTTCGACTTTTTTCGCCAGAGGGGATTTCAAGTAACTTCCGAAGGGCTCGGCGTATTCATAACCCAGAACATACCCCAGATTGTGATTGCGCAGTTCTTCTGTGGTCTTCCAGTTCAGTTGACTCAGGTACTGGCTGGAGGCCAGGGTCCATACGGCCTCTTCGGACGGAAAGACCTTCTTGGTGAACAGCAGATAGTCCTTTTTGGGATCGATTTGCATCGGACCGATGATGTCAACGCTGCCTTGTTCGGCGGCTTTCAGCGCGCGCTTCCAGGGAATAATGCGGATATCGAGGTCTTTGCGGGGAATGTCCAGAATTTTTTCCAGGGCATCCACAGCCGTGCCCTTGGCTTCGCCATTTTGTTCATAGATGAACGGCGGATAGGGATCTGAGGCAAAGATGATTTTCTTAGCCTCAGCCCAGGGGGAAAAAAGAAATAAAACCAGCAGTAAAAACGGCATTGGATTTCCCTTTTCCCTGATTGTCTAATCCAAATGCTTTGGAGTAAAGGCTTCGGGGAAGATTTCCGGGAACTGGAAGGTCTTGATTTTACCCTGCAGGTTCGCGGTGTGAATCACGGTGTGTTCGTTGGCAAACTCTGCAATCACCTGACGGCAGAATCCGCACGGTGGCCATGGTTTTTCAGCATCGCTGACAACCAGCACTTCCTTGATCAGTTTTTGTGCGCCTTCGCTGACCGCTTTAAAGATCGCCACGCGTTCCGCACACACGGTGCCGCCGTAAGAGGCATTTTCAACATTACAGCCATTGAAAATCTGTCCGTCGCTCATCAGCACCGCCGCCCCAATCAGGGCGTCGGAATAAGGGGCGTGGGCTTTTTTCTGGGCCTTGCAGGCGGCTTCAAATAGTTTTTTCTGTGTATCGTTCATAGGTTTGCATTCTCTAATATTTTGCCAAGCTCGATCAAGGGCAATCCTTGAATCGCGGTGAAATCCTGGCTTTCAATTTTATCAAACAGCATGATGCCGTGTTTTTCAATTTTGTAGCTGCCAGCGCAATCAATCGGATTGTCCAGTTGCACATAACGTTCGATCTGGGCGCGGGTCATTTTCTTCATGTGCATGCGGGTGATATCGGTATAGGCGATTTTCTTGTCGCCGTCATAAACGCAGATCGCGGTGATCAGATCATGAGTTTTTCCCTGCATGGACATCAGTTGCTCGACAGCGCGCTCGGCCGTGTGGGCCTTACCGATAATGCGGCCTTCGAAGGACACTAGTTGGTCGCCACCGATGACGACTTTGCCGGCGGCTTTCAGGCTGGCCGCTTTGAGGTCCGCCAGTTTTTCCGCCAGAGCCTGCGGCGCCAGGGCCGGGTCTTTCTCTTTTTCTTCGTCAATCAAAGGCGCTTGGGCCGAATAGCTGTAAGCCAATCGAGAAAGAAGCTCTTGGCGGTACTTCGAGGTGCTTGCGAGGATCAGTTGCTTTTGTGACATAGGGGCCCAATATATCGCTTCTTATCGAGGGCGCCACCCATATTAAAGCTCTGTCTTGCGGTGCTTCAAAGCCTTCGGGGCAGTACCTGTCTGAAAAAGCTTCGCTGGGTGGGAAAAGTGAGAGCCATTTACAGGAAATTGCGATAAGACCAGCGGTGAATTGGATATAAATTTATGACGAAACAATCTCTTCCTGACGTAGCCAAAGAAACCCACTCTGAACGTTTTGCCCCGATCGACTGGGTCGGTATGGGCTCTATCGAACTGCCGGTGATGTTGAAGCAGGCTGATGGGGTTTATCGCATTCCCGCACGCGTGGATGCGAAAGTCAGTCTTGATAAAAAACCGTCCCGTGGCATCCACATGTCGCGCCTGTATCTTTTGTCTCAGGAGCTTCTGACCAAGTCGGAACTGTCCCTGGGGCTGTTGGGCAATGTGACCACAGAATTCCTGCGCACTCACGAAGACCTTTCCACCAAAGCTCTGGTGCAGGTGCAGTTTGAAGCTCCTCTGGTGCGCAAGGCTTTGAAAAGCAACAACCAGGCTTGGCGCTCTTATCCGGTGATCACTTCGGCCTTCAATGAAGAAGGGCAGATCAGCTACTTCGTTGAGGTTGTGGTGACTTACTCCAGCACCTGCCCGGCGTCGGCGGCGTTGTCCCGTCAGTTGATTCAGGATGGCTTTAAACAGAATTTCTCCTCTGACAAACCGCTGGATTTCGATGTGGTTCATTCCTGGCTGGGAACTCCGCAGGGGATCGTGGCGACTCCGCACGCCCAGCGCAGTTTTGCCCGTGTAAAAGCGGAAGTGGGGGCGAACTACAACTATGGCGATTTGATCGACATTGTTGAAGAAGCTTTGCAGACCGCGGTTCAAGGGGCTGTGAAGCGCGAGGACGAGCAGGAGTTCGCTCTGCGCAACGGCCAGAACCTGATGTTCTGTGAAGACGCTGCCCGCCGTGTGAAGGAAGCTTTGGACGCCAAGGTGGATATTTTGGACTACGTGGCTGAATTCAGCCATGTCGAGAGTCTGCACCCTCACAATGCCGTTTCTCATATTTCTAAAGGCTTGAAACTACGCAGTTTTTAGCCGTCCAGTGTCAGCTTACTGGAAACCAAATGAAAATGATTCTTAATAAATTGGACATCTTCGGGGCCTTCACCTATAACGAAGCCCTGAGGTGACCATGGGTAAAGACACAGTTCCATTTCTTCCAAGACAGCATGATGACGACATCGTCGTTCACGCCGATCAGTTCGACGAAGCTGAATTGAAGCGCATCATCCGTGCCTTGAACCTGAAAGTCACCAGTCAGCGTATGGCGATCTTAAAGGCCCTGCATGAAGGCCGCCGTCACGTCACCGCTCAAGAGCTTTACGAAAAACTGAATAAAGAACATCCGGACATTGGCTTTGCCACGGTTTACCGTTTCCTAAGAACCCTGACCGAAGGCACTTTCGTGACGGAAGTCCGCATGGGCGGCCTGCCAGCTCGTTACGAGTTGACCCCGAAAGGTCACCACGATCACTTGACGTGTGTGAAGTGCGGTAAGATCTGTGAGTTCGAGAATAAGGCCATCGAAGGACTGCAAGAGAAGGTGGCGAATCAGTTTGGATTTAAGCTGACCCATCATATCCTGGAGTTGTACGGGATCTGCCCCTCCTGCCAAGCTAAGAATCTTTAAGAAACGGCCGTTGAAAAAGGCCCATCTTCTTCGTTGGAGATCGGCCTTCTCGCTCCGACGTGCTCGGAGCACGCCTGCGCTGCGAGGGCCGACCTCCGCCTCGAATCTGGACCTTTTTGAACGACCTCTATAGTTGGGGACTGGCTGCGCTTCGCGGTCCGCCCGGACGGGGCTCGGCTTCGCCATCGCGTTTTTAAAAGGTGCCTGGTGACTTTTTACATCTACACTGCGTTATTGGGTGGGGGGGCTCAGCTTCGCCTGTCGTTGTGGCTTTTGGTCGGGGTTGGGACGTTCAAAAAGGTTCAGCGGCGAGGCGGAGGGTCTCCGCTGTAGCGGAAGCGTACTTAATGTGCGCTGGAGTGGAAGATGAGGCTCGACAACGAAGACGATGGGCCTTTTTCAACGTCCTGTTAAGTCTTGTTTTGGAACGGCCGATAACTTCTTTATGAAGTTGGCTATGAAACGGTGGGGAGTGTTCCTGCTGATTCCTCTTATTTTGGGTGTGAGCAGTGGCGGGGTTGTTGAGCTCGAGGGCTACTTTAATGCTCGTTATTCGGCTAACTTTTTGAAATCCACTCGTAACGTCAAATTTGTCATGCGTCCGGGGACTCGGGGGAAAATTGAAGAAACCAAACAGTTTGCTTCGGGTAACTACGGTCTGAAAGTCGAAGTTCTTTCCGGGAAGCATAAGGGCGAGAAGGTTTGGGTTTATTATAAGCCTTCGGATCCGGGGATGAAACTTTTTGAAAATACCGAGGCGGCCGGCGAGGCTTTGGCTTCGGCGGATGTTGAAAAGGCCAAGTCGGCTGAGACGACTCGCAAGACTGAGGCTTTACGGGTTCCTGCGGCGGCGGAAAAAGCCGAAGAAAAGCAGGTTGTTCAAGAACTGAACCAGCAGATTCGTGATGCCAATAAAAAAGTTCAAGAGACCAAGCCTTGTGATGGCTGTGAAGTGGCCAAGGAACAAGCTCGCGATACGGTGCCGAATGGCTCTGCGAAGGTTGTAAGCACTTTTGCACCGCGGTCTTCTTCCGATGCGCCGGTGTTGCGTTCTCCGACTCGGACGGTGAATCCATTTGGGATTCGTCCAACGCGCTGTCGAACTCTTGGGACCTATGACAGTTGTATTTTTGAAGGGGACAGCTCCGAGGGGAAATTCAAACTTAGAAACATGGGCCCTAATAAAATTGTTTCCAAGGGAGAGTACCGCATTCGTGAATGGTCTTTCGAATACGAAGCCGGAGCCCGTCAGGATATTGGAATCAGCATCAGTGATTCTCCCAATGCAACAGTCAGCCATACACAGGAAAGTTACATCATGCTGTTCCCGCGTAAAACTCTGCCGCACATCCGCGTGGAAGGGAACCGTCAGATCGTGACCCTGCCAACCGGGGAAACCGTGACTTATAATGCCCAAACCCGTGAAGTCATCGGTGGCGCCTTTTCTGAAGACGGGCCTATGACGGGCGGAGGTAAAATTCTGGCACCGGCCAAGGTTTCTTACCGCGGTAACGGCGTCATGGTCCGGGTCGATCGTCGGGGCGAAGAGCCTCGTCTGCTGGCAAACGGCACGGCGACGGTGACCAAACAAGGCAAATCCTGCAAAGTCCCTGTGCGTGACCTGTGGCCGAATCAGGCTCAGAACTCTCCTGTGCACTTCAAATATTTCTCGGACTCCGACTTTGATTCTTATTTAAAACGAAAATGCGGCTTCGGCCTTTAATCGGCTGCTGAAAAGGGCCCTTCTGACTGCGTTGTCAGGCCTTTCGCTTCACTGCGACGTGCTCCGTCTTGCCTATGGACCCTTATGACCAGCCTTGGCTTGTTCTTTTTCGGCTTTCTTTCTGCGAGGCTCGGGCTTAGACTTTGGAGTTATGTCGCATGCTGAAGATGGAATCGTAGTTAAGGGTGCAAAAGAGCATAATCTGAAGAATGTCAGTGTGACTATTCCGCGCAATAAGATCACCGTGTTTACGGGGTTGAGTGGCAGCGGGAAGTCGTCGTTGGCGTTTGATACGGTCTATGCCGAGGGTCAGCGTCGTTATGTGGAAAGTCTTTCTGCTTACGCGCGCAACTTCCTTGAACAGCTTAAAAAACCGGAAGTGGATTCCATCACCGGGCTTTCTCCAGCCATTGCGATTGACCAGAAATCGGTCAGCACCAATCCGCGTTCGACCGTGGGGACGGTGACAGAAATTTACGACTATCTTCGTCTTCTTTTTGCCAAACTGGGAATTCCGGAATGTCCGACTCACCACATCCCGGTGAGCAGTCAAACCCCGCAACAGATCATTGAAGAGGTCTTTAAAAAAGGTGTCGGCACCAAGTTCTATGTGCTGGCACCGATGGCCTCCGGCAAAAAGGGTGAGTTCCTGGCCGAGTTCCAGCGCTGGGCCAAAAAAGGATTCGTGAAAGCCAAAGTCGACGGCAAGATGATTGAACTCGACAAGGCCACGAAACTTGCCAAAACCAAAACGCACGATATTGATCTGGTGGTGGATCAGTTGATCCTGAAAGACACGCTGAAATTGCGCCTTTCAGAAAGTATCAACACCGCTCTGAGCATGGCCAATGGCCGCGTGATCATCGAAACCCTGGACGGGGAGCGCACCAGTTATTCTTTGCACTCGGCATGTCCTGAGTGCGGTTACAGCTTCCCCGAAATTGAACCTCGCCTGTTCAGCTTCAACAACCCGCGCGGGGCCTGCCCGACATGCAATGGGCTGGGAACAATTGATCTGGAAGAAGAAGAGCAGTTCTCTGACGGCGAAGTGGGCGGCAAGAAGCTGGACAAAGTCGTCTATAAATACAAAGGCAAAAAAACTTCGGACGAGGATGACGAAGAGGGCGAGGAAATGGTTCTGAACGACTGCCCGGACTGTCACGGGGCTCGTTTGAAAAATGAAGCCCTGAATATCCGTCTGGGTGGAAAAACCATCGCCGAGCTGTCGGATCTGGGGGCGCATGAATTGCGCGACTGGGTGGCCAAGCTTCAGTGGAAGTCCAAAGATCAGTTGATTGCTGAAAAAATCGTTAAGCAAATTCTGGCCCGTCTGGATTACCTGATCCGCGTGGGCACGGGATATCTTTCCCTGAGCCGTCCTTCACGCACGCTGTCCGGCGGGGAAGCCCAGCGTATTCGTCTGGCAACCCAAGTGGGATCCTCTTTGATCGGCTGTCTGTATGTGATGGATGAACCAAGTATCGGCCTGCATCCGCGCGATCACCACCGGCTGCTCGATATTATCGGCGAGCTGAAAGAGCGTGGAAACACCATCTTGCTGGTTGAGCACGACGAAGACACCATCCGCTACGCTGACTTTGTTGTCGATCTGGGACCTCGTGCCGGGGTTCTGGGCGGAGAAATGATGGCGCAAGGCACGCCGGATGAACTGGCCGCCAATCCGAATTCTTTGACCGGAAAATATCTGAACGGTGAAATGCGCATTCCGATTCCGAAAGAGCGCCGCAAAGGCAACGGGCAGTTTGTGCGTTTGACCGGGGCGACGGGAAACAATCTGCAGAATGTGGATCTGGAAATCCCACTGGGGACTTTCACGACGGTGACCGGGGTTTCGGGTTCCGGAAAAAGTACGCTCATCATCGACACACTTTACAAGATTCTGGCGCAGCATTTTTATAAGGCTTTGGCGCAGCCGTCGCCTTATAAGAAAATCGAAGGCCTGGATAAGATCGACAAAGTCATCGACATCAACCAAAGACCGATCGGACGCACACCGCGTTCGACCCCGGCGACTTATGTGGGATTGTTCCCGATGATTCGTGATCTGTTTGCGAACCTGCCGGATTCCAAACTGCGCGGTTATGAACCGGGTCGTTTCAGCTTCAACGTCAAAGGCGGGCGCTGTGAAACCTGTATGGGACATGGGCAGATCCGTATGGAGATGCACTTCCTCAGTGACGTCTTTGTGACCTGCGACACTTGTCAGGGCCGCCGTTACAACCGCGAGACTTTGAATATTAAATATAAATCCAAATCCATCGCCGACGTTCTGGAAATGAGCGTGGGGGAAGCTTTGGAGTTCTTCCGCAACCACACCCAGATCTATCGCAAGCTTGAAACTTTGCATCGTGTGGGTCTTGATTACATGACCCTGGGGCAGAGCTCGACAACGTTGTCGGGGGGTGAAGCCCAGCGTGTGAAGCTTTCCAAAGAGCTTTCCCGCCGAGGCACCGGCAAGACGCTGTACATTTTGGATGAGCCGACCACGGGATTGCACTTCGATGACGTCCGCAAGTTGGTGGAGCTGATTCAGGAGCTCGCCGATCAAGGGAACACCGTGCTGGTCATTGAGCACAACATGGAAGTCGTCAAATCCTCGGATCACGTTATTGATCTGGGGCCGGATGGCGGCAAGGGCGGAGGTCAGATCGTGGCCGCCGGAACACCTGAAAAGGTCGCCAAGGTCACTGCCAGCGAAACAGGCAAATTCCTGAAGCCACTGTTAAAATAGTCCTTTAAAAAGCCCGGCTCGCCGCCGGGCTTTTTGACATCCCGTGTCCCCCGAGGCGGTCCTTGATTCTTGCTGGGGAATCAGTCAAATCTGTGGAAATGAAATACTTTACTGGTTCCTTTGTTTTTACTTTCTTCGGATTGGTAGCGTCCTACTTTGTGGGGCACTACTACGGCGGCACCGTGGCGGCGGGCTTTCAGGCTCTGTTTATTGCCACGATTCTGGCCATTCTTGAAATCTCTTTGTCTTTCGATAATGCGATCGTGAATGCGGTTGTTCTGAAAGAAATGACTCCGGTCTGGCGCCATCGCTTCCTGACCTGGGGTATGATCATCGCCGTCTTTGGTATGCGTTTGATCTTCCCGTTATTGATTGTGACCTTCATGGCAGACGTCAATCCTTGGGAAGCCCTGGTGATCGCGGCGACGAAGCCGGATGATTACGCCAAGATGATGCTGGATGCGCACTTGCAGGTGGCCGCCTTCGGCGGAAGCTTCCTGTTGATGGTGGCGTTGAAGTACTTCTATGACGGCAGCAAGGATCTGCACTGGATCCCGTTCATCGAAAAGCCAACCCGTTATATCGGCAGCAAAGTTGAAGCCATCGAAGTGTGCTTGACCTTGATTATTTTGATTCTGATCACCCACTTCCTGAAAAGCCAGGAGCAATTGCCGTTCCTGATGGCCGGTATGGCGGGCTTGATCACTTATGTGATCGTGGATGGTATCGGTTCCTGGTTGGAAGCGTCTGATGATCAAATGCACGACGTGCACAAAGCCAGCGCCGGTATGTTCCTGTACCTGGAAGTTCTGGATGCGTCCTTCAGCTTTGACGGTGTGGTCGGGGCGTTTGCAATCACGCACAACCTGTTCATTATCATGATCGGTCTGAGCATCGGTGCATTCTTCGTACGTAGCTTGACGATTATGTTCGTGGAAAAAGAGGCGCTGACGAAGTTTGCGTTCCTCGAGCACGGGGCTTTCTATGCCATCGGTCTTTTGGCGATGATCATGCTTGCAGATCCGTTCCTGCACATCCCTGAGTGGTTCACCGGATTGAGCGGGGGGATCATCATCCTGACCTCTTTCATCTGGTCTTTGAAAAAGGGCGATATACAAGCTTCTCACTAAAAACAAAAAAGCCTGCTTCAAATAGGCAGGCTTTTTTTATGTCTTGATGTTTTCAGTTTTGCTCGCGGTATCAGTCAGAATCTGCAGCACCGAGGCAACCATGATTATCACGGCCCCGGAAATCTGGAACCAGCTCAGCCGTTCACTGAGAATCAGGAATCCAAACAGCGCGGCGAACGGGGACTCGAGCAAAAACAGCATGCTGGCCGTGGAATCCGAAAGCACCTTTTGAGTGCGGATTTGCAGATAAAACGCAATGATGCTGGAACCCAGTCCCAGGCATAGGATTCCCAGAATCGGTTTATAGTCCGTCACATTCCAGGCGGTGCGTTCCTGAGTCAGCAACAGAGGCGTCAGCGCCAGCAGGCACCAGGCGGATTGGAAATTGTTAAAGCGAAACGCATTGCCCACTTTGTTTGAAATCTTTCCGATATAAATAATATATGCTCAGGAAGGCTGCAAACACCGAACAGCCCAGGGTCCACAGATCACCCGAGTTGATGCCGGATAGATTGGCGTCGACCAGAATGAAAGTTCCCAGCAGCGCCAACGCGGTCAGGGCATAGTTTTTCCAGTTACCGGCAGATTTAAAGAACCACGCATTGAACAGCGGCACTAAAATCACATAAAGACTGGTCAGAAATCCGCTCTTGGTGGCGGTGGTGTATTTCAAACCGATGGTTTGCAAAAGCAGCATGCCGCCCAGAAGAAGCCCGGCGGGCAGGGCGCGGAAAATTTCTTCGCGCAGACTGGTGAAATTGGGTCCTTTGATGATCAGGTACAAAATCTCGCCCATGACAGAGGCGATGACAAAGCGGAAGAACAGGGTCTCTACCGGAGTGAAGGCCTCCAGAGCCCAGACAGTGGCCACAAAGCCGAAGCCCCAGAGGACTCCGGCGAAGATCAGCTCCAGGGCCGCGCGATTCTTAGTCAAACGCCTCGGCCCAGATTTTTGTTTTATCAAAGCCGTCAACTTCCAGAAGCTGGTGTTTTACGTCTTTGATCATGCCGCCGTTACCGCAAAGGTAGAACGTCGTCGGGATGTTTTTGTAATCAAATTCAGAGATGAAGTTTTGTACGTAGCCTTTTTTGCCCTTCCAGTCGTCTTGAGGGCGGCTTAGAACAAATTCAAACTTGAAGTCTGGCAGGGCTTTTTGCAGCTCTTCGATTTCTTTTTGATAGTACATGTCCTTTTCGGTGCGCACGCCGAACAACATGCGATAACGAAGATTTGGATACTGCTCTTTTTTGGAAAGCAGATAGCACAAGTGTTGGGACAGACCTGTTCCCGTATTCAGGAACACGATTTGCTCTGTTGGAGGCTCTTGGAAGAAGACTTTTCCGAACGGGCCGGTGAAGTTCAGAAGTTCGCCGCCCTTAAGTTGCCACACGAAGGTCGAGGCTAAGCCATTTTCCACGAACTTGAAAAGCAGTCGGAATCCATTTTTGGTGCGGTCATCAGAGGCGATAGAGTAAGCACGCAATGCGGGTTTTGCCTCGCCCTGAGGCACGTGAAGCATGACGAATTGGCCTGCTTTGAAGCTGAATTCATTCGGAGTTTCCGTCTTCAGGACCAATTCACGCACCGTTGGGGTGTGGTCGATGATTTCTTCAACTCTCATGTGATAGATAGTACGAGCGGCAGACATAAGGCTCCTTCATAATCGGTCCCGTCTTCATAAACCGAAAAACCCAGACAGTCCAATATTTTAGCTTGTTACAAAACCTCGCATTCAATAAAATTGAAGCACAGCAGTGAGGTATATATCGTGAATAGTGCGCAGCATCTTGTATTGTCCGTATTATTGTCTTTTGCGTCCTTTGCACACGCTCAAACACCAGAGGGAACACCCGCAGCGGCGCCAACTTCGGCTCCAGCGGAAGCCGCTGAGTCCACGGAAGAGATTCCGGCGCCTCAACGCTCCTTGCTAAAAACCGCGGCGACTCGTGATTTCAATAAGCCCCTCTATTTTGACCAGTTGGATAACGGTGTGATCCTGCCTCCGTTGGAGATGGAATACGACCTGAGCGCGGCTGGTGGCAAAAACCTGAAAATCGGGAACGTGCAACTGAACGAAAAGAATTTCTTCTTCGCACTTTTGCCTCTGGGTAAAACTCACTCGCAAATCAATCAGATCCTGGGAAGCGGCGAGGCTGGCAAAGTGGCGTTGGTGATGGCGTGGCCGGAAAAGCTGATGAGTCACGGAACGATCGAAATGATCTCTCGCACAGGAACAGTTCTTTGGAGCTATTCTTTCACGGAAGCCGATCGCACCAAATGGCAAAAACAACTGGATACGTGGAGAAAAGAACTTGTTGCTAAAGGCGTTCCGTCAAAAGATGTGGTTCGCGCCGGTATCTTCGGCTCCCAGTTTGCGATTCAGGACGTTGAGTCCGCGAAAGCTCCATTCTGGGGTCAGAAAGAATCCTTCCGTTTCTGTGTGACTCAGACTGACGGCCGCAATTCCACGAAAATGTGTTCTCAGCGTTATGGTTCCAAATCCAGCGGCAAAACTGTTGTGATGGGTAAGGTGCGCGCAGATGCGGTGACTCCGCGAGTGCTGGTGAATAACGAAGAAGCGCCATTGAAAAATTCCGTACCCGTGGCAGCGGACATGCCAAGTTCTTTCTTTGCTGAATTGGGAACCGGGGAGTCTTATGAATTTGTGACTTTACCCAACAAACTGGAGCTGATGGATATCGCCGACACCAAAAAACCGGGTGTTTTGAGAATCGTCGGTTATGACACGCGCCCGGTGGGCCGCTCTGTGATTTTGAATCCGGATCAGTACAGTTCTTTGACCAAGATGCTGGGTTTTGAATCCACCATCGGCGACCCGCGCAAGTTCTGGGCAGCGGCGATCAAGAAAGACGATCCAAAAATTTACCTTCCGGGGCAGGGCGGGGGGATCTTCAAACAGAAATTTGAACTGTCTGAAATTCCGCGCACTCAGTCCCGAGTTTATTTGAGCAAAAGAACTCCAACGGGAACATACATTGACGGCATCAAGCTGGAAGGCCGCAAACAGCCGGTGGCTCAGGTGTCTTCCGAGCAGAATTCCGTGAAGGAAAATCCGCAGGATCCGGCTTCTTTCGTGTGGGAATTCAAAGCCACCGAACGTGGTCAGATCAATCGCTCGTACTTGAATGTCGACATCGACGGCAAGACTTACAAATCTTACTATGAAATCTATAAAGGTTATCCGCGCGAGCTTTCCGGTCGTTTCACGGCGGTGCAGGCTTCCGGCGAATTCATCTTTATGGGTGAAGTGGCTTACAATCAGTGGTTCGAGGATCTGTTTGGTTGGACCAACTATTGGTTGTCCCGTCAGCGCTGGGGCTTCAGTGCAAAGTACTTCCAGTCCTTCAATCAGTTGAAAGTCGATGCTGCCGGCAACACGGCTCCGCTGAGTGTGATGACTGTGGATTTGAAATACCGTGCAACACCCGGCCTGTGGGGTCGCGATGAATCTGTTGGTGCGATGGTGTCCTATCAGAATGTGACCTTCGATCAATTGAAGGCGCCGATGCTGGGGGTAGGGGCCTTCTGGGCGCGCTCCATGCCGAAGGTGTTTGATGACTTCTTCAACCTTCTTCCGTTCATGCGTTATCCAAAATGGGTGGACATGGAATTTATCTACTACGCAAGCTCCATGGACTCGAATGTGAAACTGAATGCGCCGATGTCTCTGAATTTCCACGGTAAAGTTTTGTGGTCCGAGAGATACTTCGGGGAGGCAGGTTTCGGTATGAAACGATATGGATTCACTGATGAGTCTGTAAACCAGAAAGCCGAGCTGAACACGTTCTATGGAACCGTAGGTCTCGGAATCAACTTCTAAGCTGTTGAATTGTAAAATCAAAACAAAAAAGGAAGGCCCCCAAAGCCTTCCTTTTTTTATTCTGCCCAGGCGAAGCTTCGTCCCCCAATACTCATTTTTTAAGTAATTGCTTGATTACTTACGCGCATTCCGTTAATTTGTTTTTCATATAAGTAAGTAATCGCGTACATACATAAGTGAGCTTTTGTTGATATTTAATCAACAATTACAGATAGATACTTCGGAGTCCGAACTCACAGGGTGTTTCGCGATATGCGGAGTTTCCCATGAAAGCCCTCGTCACTGTTCTTTTAACCCTTCTGATTGCCGCGCAAGGATTCACGGCAGAAACAACATCAACACCTCCACGCACGGCCGGTGATTATGCGCTGAACTTTGGTGCCGTGTATGTGGCGCAGTGGAGCGTGTATCTGGTCACGCAGGAAAAAACCATCGCGGACCATGGCTCTTGGGACAACTTCACCAGCTATCCGTTCAAACCTGAATTTGATAAAGACAGCTTTGACTACAACATCTTCAAACATGCCCTGGCCGGGCAGTACTACTATCTTTTCTATCGCTATCGCGGCTACACCGAAACCGAAGCCTTCGCCTGGACATTCCTGTCGTCACTGGCTTTTGAATTTGCGGTTGAGACCTACACCGAACCTCCGAGCTTTCAGGATATTTATCAGACTCCGGTCTTTGGAACTTTGGTGGGGATGGGCTTTGAACGCGTAAGTCATCATCTGCGTGGGCAGGACTCCGCGTGGATGCGGGCTTTGGGTTATGCTCTGAATCCTTTCGCTTTGTTGTCGAACTATCCACAGGAACTGGCAGCGATGCCCAATGTGGGCACGGACTCTTTGGGACTGAATCTGTCCTGGAGGTATTGATATGAAAAAATCCGTGTCTGTATTTCTGCTCACGATGCTGCTTTCTGTTTCGGCTTTGGCAACTGATTTTGAAACGGACCGCTGGAGCGATGGCCTTCATCTGCTGGCCGGAGGAGGTTTCAACTCGTCCTTGTACACATCCGATGATGATCATTCGGACGGGGGCATTGGCGTCAATCTGAAGACGGACCTGCTTTATGTCTTTCATCCCGAGTGGGCGGTCGAGTGGAGCGCCAGTGTGAAGTTCAACCGCATGGAGGACAGCTTCCTTTTATGGGACACATTGCTGACCATGGGAATTCGCACTCAGTTGCCAAAGCTTTATCCCGAAATGGAAGGGACACCTTACGCCAGGCTCTTTGTGGGGCGTGCGCCGACGGTTTTATTTCTGAATGGTGAAACTCCAAAAGGGGTTTCAGATCCCAGCACCAGTCGCATTCATTTTGGCGGCCCGGTAGTGGGTTTGGGCTGGGGCATTCTGAAAAAGAATTCCAAAGGACAAGTGTGGTTCACCGAAATCGCGGCCACCGCCCAGACACTGGAAAGTGAAGAGGACGTGATGATGGATGGTGAAGTGCCCTTGGTGCTTTCCCGCAATCAGGTCACGAATAATGCGCGCATTTACAGTATCGCCGTCACCTTCGGCATCCTGGCCTTTTAAGGAGTTCTGCGATGTGGGAACAACTTGATCAGCAGATTTTCTTATTCATCAACAGCACCGCCGCCAACCCGCTGTTTGATGCCTTCTTTCCGTGGTGGACGGACTTTCAAAAGTCCCCATGGTTTTTGTTCATGGTGCTGCCAACGATTTTGCTGTGGTTGTTTATCAAGACCCGAATGAAGGGTGTGCTTGTTCTGGTGTCCGCCGTGGGGGTCGCAAGTTTTGCTGACTTCCTGTCAGGGGATCTGATCAAACCCGTGATTGAACGAGCCCGGCCGTTTCGTTCGGATCTTGCCGATCTGGTGATCTTGCGCGGGCCGGAGCAGGGCGGATTTTCATTCCCTTCCAGTCATGCCGTGGACGCCTTTGCGTTGGCTGCTTTTATTGGTGTGTTTTATCCAAAGGCGCGAATCCCACTGTTGGTGCTGGCATTTCTAACCGCCTATTCCCGTGTCTATTGCGGAGTGCACTTTCCGGCAGATGTGGCGGCCGGGGCGCTTCTGGGCGGCCTTCTGGGGGCTGTCATCGCGCTGATAGCACAGCAGATCACGATGAAATGGCAAAGAGGTTGGTCATGAAAAACCTCGTTGTCGCGTTTCTGTTGTTCTTTACTGCGGCGGCTCAGGCGGAAGAAAAAGCTTTTTCCTGGCTGTGGCATCAGGAATTAAAACCCACTATCACCAATTCCTTCGACAGCGGGGGGCAGTTGATTCTGTTGGTGGGCGCTGGCGCCACAGTGACGGCACGGCAGTACGATCAGACCGTTTATAAAAACAATCTTAGTCCCGACAAGCTGATCATGGATAAAGACACCGCCGATATCGGCGCTTATCTGGGCAGTGGAGGGCCGGGGATAGCCATCGCGCTGACACAGCTGTGGCTGGATCCACAAAACGGCCTGGCTCACAGCAAGGCCTTGGCTCTCACCGCCGCCAGCCATATCACCATGGCCTCTCTTATAGGCCGTGAACGCCCCAGCGGACGGGACTATCTGTCTTTCCCCTCGGGGCACGCCTCCTCGTCCTATGCCACGGCAACCTCACTGGCATACGCCTACGGCTACAAGGTCGGCATTCCGGCCTTTGCCCTGGCAACTTTCGTGGCGGCCTCCAGAGTCAGTGAAAACATCCATTGGACAAGTGATGTGGTGGCCGGCGCCGCCCTGGGCATTTACTGGGGCCGCGCCAGCGCCCTGAACACCGGAAAAAGCGACTATAATATAGTTCCGCTCGTCGGGGCTGGGTTCACAGGCCTCAGCTTCCACCGCGAATTCTAATTCCCTGAATCCAGTGTCCAATTCTCCAATCTCTAACTACCATTTTGGTCACCTGTTCAGGTCTTTGACAGCTGAACAGGGTTTAAACACGGAACCACTATGGATTGTGAATTGCTTTAGCATTCGACGTTGAAAATGAAAGGACGTTGTATGTTGAAGCTATTAAAGACCGCTGTGCTCTTTTTATGTGCCTTTGCCACGGCCATGGCCGCGACGGCAGACCGCGCATATGCCTGGGGCAAAAAACGAAGTACTTCCGCCTCTGAGTTTATCTCCAACAAAAGAGTCACGGATTCTTTGGTGCAGGATCTGACCTGCAACAAGCTCAGTATCGAAGGCATTTACTATCGTATCAAAGCCGATGCCTTTCATGAATCCCGCAATATGCCCATCACCAACTGGCCCTTCCGCAGTGGTGTGGCGACGATCGCCGGCTGCTGGGCTCTTAGCAGCACTCAGCGCATGATCTCTTACATGGCCCGTTACAATGAACCGACCAGTATGCGCATGGATCAAATTTCCCCAGGGCTTTTGAATCAGATCCGGGGCGGAACCCTCGAGATGGTCAGCGAGAATCACAATAATGACAATCGTGGCTTCGATAACAACAAACGCCTGATCACACGACCCCTGAAAGCCAACAGTGTCTTCCCGGTGCCGTCCAACTCTTTGGGCGAGGACAAGTGGCATACCAACAGTCTTTGGATGCGTTTGCTTGAAGGCCATATTGAAAATGTTGATGGTCGCAACATTCACAGGCACTTCCGTGCAGAGATTGAAGAAAACCAGGCCCGTCATTTCTTCCGTGCCGCGAACATTGGTATGGGAGCAGGGTCCGGCGATCGCAGCGCTAAAAAGAATCAGGAAACTGTGGCGACCATGCGCCGTAATGCTGACACCAAGCGCCTGACTCTGGTGAATCTGCGTGCCGGCAGGACGGCTCAGCACATCGTGATGGTGAAGTCTTACAAGGTCACTAACGACATCATTACTTTCACTGTTTACGACTCTAATCAGCCTTCGAAGGACCAGTTGCTTTATTACTCTGTGAAAAACAGCGCCTTCTATGCTCCAGACATCGTCAGTCGCTTCGTGCTTGAAAACACCAGCCGCTCGTTGGGCGTGTATGTTGTGGACGAAGATGAGCGTGAAATGCTTGAAGACGCAATGATGGCGCACTATCGCATCAAGTGCCGATAACTTGAGCAGAGCTTGTAAAAGCTACAGATGACCGCCGTGCAAGGCGGTTATTTCGTTTCTAAAGCAGTTAAACGGGAACTTATTTCTAAATGACTGACAATTTGTGGCCCGTTCCTTGCTGTTCCGGGAACGGGGTCCGTGTAAGGCCCTTTTGACACCACTTTGTGACCCTTTTGATAAGGATACGCTATGTCTCTCAGAATAGTTATAGTCTGCGCCCTGTGTTTGATGGCGCTCTCCATCGCAAGTGCCGAGAGTGTTTCCCTGCCATTGAACTCTGTAAAAAAGCCGGCGATGGATCTGGTCAACAGTTCCGGAACGGCTTTGGATGTCGGTCAGGCCGCAGCCCTTGCCAATCAGGGGACGGATCTCAGCCTTTTAAATCCGCTTGAAAACAAGATGTGGCAAAACCGTGTCTATCCGGGTGTGGAAGACATTCCGGGCAGCTACCCGGTGGCTCAGAACGGCGTGCAGTTCCTGTCTGAAGAAGCCGCGTTGCCTTTCACATACATGTCCCGCGTGCAGTCGCTGGAAAATCCAAATCTGTTCTATCGTTTAAGCTTGTCCCGTTTGACTCATACAACATTGATGCGTGCAGCACTGCTAAGAAAACTGGGCTACTATGTTCCGTCGCCAAAGTACTACCGCAACCTGCGTGTGTTCTTTAAGACCGAAGCTGAAAAAGAGTCCTTCCTGAAAAACGCCCAGGAGTCCATGATTTCAGACTTTGAAAGCCGTGGCTGGGTCACGGAAGACAACAAACAAAATCACTCCGTGGTTTTCTCGGATGCGGTTCTGGAACCAGCTGTGGCTGAATACTTCGACATCCAGTGGGGTTACGCTCCAGATCCAAACAATCCAAATCAGCTGCCAGCCGTGCAGCGCTACTCCCGTTACAGAGCATACCGCGCTCTGATCCTGCCATTTGCTTTGGTTGACCTGCCAGAGTCCGTGAACAGATTCAGCGCCAAGTTCGGTGCGGTTCTTTCCGGTCACGTGGTGATCAATCATCCGTCCGCGGAATCCTTCTCGGCGGCAAGCTTTGAGGACGTGCGCTGGCTGGTTCGCCGTATGGCGGAACTTCGTTACAGCGACTTCGTGGAAATCGTGCGTGCCGGTGCTTATCCTCAGGAACTTGAAGACCTGATCCTGGCAAAACTTCTGCACCGTGCCCACAATGCGCTGGAGCTTTTCAATGTGAAGAACTCTTCCGCATTGCCATTACCGGACCTGAACATCACCTCACGTTCCGGCCTGGTGAAAGACGGCAAGGTCACTCAGGAATTCGTTCCGGGCTATCCGCAGCGTTTTGCCCACGGGGACCGTCAGTCTCCGTTCCAGGACGGGGACCTTGAACGTTACATGGGTATCCGTGCCAAATCCGCTGTGATTGGCACAGTGATGAATCATATCAATGAAAAGCTGGATCTGCTTTCCACCTCAGACCTGTTCCAAAACCGTCGTGATGAAATCACTCAGCGTGTTCTGGAACACATCCGTGAGCGTCCGTACGAACCACTTTACCAGAAAGTGGAAGCGTGGGGCGGTCCGGTGGGTGGCTTCAATCTGGGAGCCACTCGTCACGTGACGACGGGTACTTACTTCGGCAGTTCCGCACCAATTCAATTGGTGGATAACGTGTCAGTGGCGGGTCGTCTGGGTTATTTCATGACTCTGGACGGGGTTCCTAAGATCACGCCAATGGCGGGTGCCAACATCATGGTTATGCGTGATTATACTCACGTACGCCCTTTGAACTCCATCCAGGAAGGCACGAAAGTGTCCTGGAAAGATCTGCTGGTTCCACGTTTCATGAGCAAGCTTTCGGCCGTGCTGGATGAAAAAGACCCGATCAAATCCCAGGAGGAAGGCAAGCCAGCCCGTCAACCGCTGGATGCGTTCCTAAGCGAGCTGCGTGAAGGTGAAGTTTTCACCGTGACTGATTCCATCGCATTGTCGGCATACGCTCAAGCTTCGTCGTCTTTGGATGTTTTGATGGGTATTTCTCCATTGAATTTCCTGAACACGGTGGCTGTGGGTGTTGATGCCAACCGCGCGATCTTAAGACAAACCAGCTTCATGCGCACCAAAGAGGGTGTCCAGGTTTACGTTCGTTCCCAGAACAGCAAAGCCATGGGCATGACCCTGGATATCAATTACTTCATCAACGTGATGCGTGTTCGCGCCAACACCACGTGGGCGGAACTGAGCACGGATGCCTTCGTGATTGATTACAATCCTGAATACGCGGAATACATTGATTCTGAAAACCAGGAAGCGAAGTTCGTGAAGGACTTCATCAAAACCCGCAATGACCTGAAACCGGCATTGCGCGCGTTGTTTAAGAGCAACGACCCGGAATTGTTGTACGCAAACTTCAATCATCGCAAGTTTGAGATCGACCACAATCTGAAAACCCGCGAGATCCGTAACAAGTTCTTCGCAATGCGTGTGAACTCTTTCAACGAAGATCACACTTTGAAAATCCGTTACCCGCGCAGTGCGGAAGCTCCGGATCTGGATCCTAAAGACGAAGAAGTGACGCTGTTCTCTAACAAGCGCGGCGAACTGATCGGTCGTGATTTGCTGGGCTTTGCCTTTGACTGGGTTGAAGGTCTGATGAATAAGTGGTGGCCTAAAGGCCGCGTGGATCTGGCTCGTTCTGATGATCCAAATCCGGCCAACACTCCGTACGGTAAAGCGTACTGGAGAACTGTGACCACCGAAGCGGATCTGACCACTAATGCGAAACAGTATCCATCCGTGGGTGTTGTTCAGCGCGTGTGGGGTGGCTGGCACTTAAACCGCAAAAAATTCCTGAAATTGATCGACGAGGTTCAGGGCGAGTTGAAAAACTCTCCGGTGGGATCTTACCGCCTGATTGAAAAAGAAGCGTTCTCGAATGTGACTGCGGTGGATTTCTATCGTATCACGGCGAACCTTTCCATCCTGCCGGGTGGTTTGGACAAGGTCAAAGATCTGATCCTGCAGCCGGATCAGGACGGGAAGTCTGTTCCTAAAGCCAAGTTCATTGGTCGTCTGTTCCAGAAACTGAGCGAGAAAATGGGTCGCAAAGCCCGTCCTCACGATCAGGAGATGTTCAACGATATGGTGACTGTACTGGGTAACGGGGACTTCAAACGCGGTAAGTCCGAATTCATCACTGCATGTCAGGAAGAGCAGGATGCCCATAAAAAAGAAAAAACGATGAACTATCAGGGTTCTTGGGTCAACGGAACTTACTTTGATTGTATGTTGCCGTGGATGGAAAGACTGTTGAAGCTTTCTGCCAGCTACCCGAAAGACAAAAAATCCCAGACGCAGTGGATGACAAATGTCCTTTACACTCTGGAAGAGGCGATTCCATTGCCTCAGCTTTTGAAGTTCCTGGGTAAGGACAACTATATCTACTTCGTGCGTATCAACGGATTCCGTGCCGGTGATGAGGACGGGGATATTGAATACTTCTCCAATACTTTGGGTGATCCGAAGCAGAACATCGAATACGCCAACGGTCTGATTCAGATGTTTGCGACGAAAACCCGTATTTCTCCAATCGAACTGGATAAATCCCTGGGGAGCTTCCGATGAGATCCTTGATTCTTTCCGTTATCTCAATGAGCTTCCTGGCAAGTCACGCTGTGGCCGCTGATCCTTTTGCTGACAAACAATGGGGTCTGAACAACCAGGGCGTGCCGCAAATGATCGACTTGGATCCTTTGCACACCTATAAAATTCCTGCTCGTGCGCAGGAAGACGTGCGTTTGCCTTCTCCGGTAAAAGCCAAAAATAAAATCATCGTGGCGGTCCTGGATACCGGTATCGCCAAAAATCACCCGGATCTGAAGGGTGTGATCCGTCGCAATGAATCTGAGTGCCGGGCTTTGGTGAAGTTTGAAGCCTGTGTGGCTGACAGTGACCGCAAGACCTGTGAAAAGAAATGGATGGATTTGAACAATCCGGAAGTGGATCAGGATAAAAACGGATATCCACTGGATTGTCAGGGCTGGAGCTTGCTGGGGGGCGTGAATGCCGCCGGCATCATGGGCCGTCCGGACTTTGGCGATGACCAGGGTCACGGAACTCACGTCGCCGGTATTATCGCGGCGGAAGTCGACAACAATATCGGTGTGCGTGGACTCAGTGAAAACGTTGAGATCCTGCCGGTGCAGGTGATCGGTGTTCAGCCTTCTGAGCCGATGAAACCTTTGTCTATTTATGATTCCCCACAAGAAACAGGCCGTGAAAGCGTCACCCGCAGTCTGGGGGACATGGTGGGTCGTGGTGTGATCTATGCGATGCGCTCGGGCGCCAAAGTGATCAACTTCTCTATGGGGTGGCCTCAGGCGAAAGATTCTGATTTCATGCGCAAAGTGATTGCTGAAGCTCAGGCCCGCGGTGTGATCATCGTGGCTGCTGCCGGCAATGACTCGACTCGTGCGCTTCTTCGTCCGTGCGCTTATCCGAATGTGATTTGCGTGGGAGCGGCCGGTCCGGATGGCGCGTTCTCGCATTTCTCTAACTTTGGCAGCGGTGTGGATATCGTGGCTCCGGGTGTGAACATCTTGAGCACTTATCCTGAAAGCAAACGTCCAGTGCGTTTCCGTTCAACTTTGGGTTATGAATTCCTTTCTGGAACGTCGCAAGCGTCGCCCTATGTGGCGGCGGCTGTGGCCGAGCTGATGGCTCGTGGTGTTCCGGCGGATGAAATTTACGCAAGACTTGTACTGGGTGCCCGCCCTTTGAAATCAAATCTGTCTTTGGTTTCCGGCGGCTCTCATGAACAAGGACAAGTCCTGAGCCCGGAAAGGGAAATTTACAAAAAATATTCTGTGGCCGGTAACATGGACGTTGAACAGTCCCTGAAAGTTTCCGTGCAGCCTTTGATCGTTCCTGCGGATAAAGAAAAAGTCGAAATCAACTGGGACCGCAAAAGCAAGGACTTGAGTTTTGAGATTTCTTTTGTGAACAAGTGGCAGGCCGTTGATATCGGCAAGGTGAAAATGAACGCCCAGTTCATCAAGCCTCATGCGGATGCTGTACGCCCGTGGATCACCGCGATCAAAGAAGCGGCTCCATACCCAGGCGTGTGGCAGCAGAATGAAGTGCGCAAATACGTGGTGATGATGAGCCTGGTGGATTCCCAGGATCCTTCCCAGTCCCGCATCCCAAGTGAGCTGGATCTGACGGTGGATGTGCGCGTTGGTGATGCCGAAGCCCGCCGCTATGTCTTTGAAAGTGAAGTCGTGGTCAGTGTGACGCCGGAAATGGCATCCAGTGATGTAAAGACATTTAATATCACGGGCATGCCAAGAGCCCGCGTGTCCTTCCTGCCTCTGGATGAAAATCTGGACAACCACCCTGAACAGCGTGATTACCTGGCTCTGAGCCAGCAAAACAACACCTGGCAGTTGTGGCTGGTGGCTGATAACGGCAACGGCGCTTATACGGCCGTGGGTGGCACAAAAATCCGCCCTGAAGGTGAAGCCGACAATCTGCGTGAACAGGTGCTGACTCGTCTGGATCTGAACGGTGACGGTCAGAGCGAATACGTGATGGGCATTCTGGAAGACAAATCCGAACTGGATGAGCCTGAAGCGTCGCCAATGACGTTCTATATCTTTGATAAGGCCATGAAGCTTCTGGAGACCTTCAAGTATTCCGCCGAAGTGGCTCCGGCCCCTTACCAGATGTACTGGCAAAAAATCGGTGGCACCAAACGCCCGGCGTGGGTGGGTGGTGGTAAAGATCCATCCAAAAAACGTGGTTTGAAAGAGCGCTGGGAAAATCCGGACAACTATGAAAAGCCGCAGACCCGTTTCTATTTCCTGAACGAAAAAAATGAATTGAAAGCCCTGGAAGAACATCAGGGTTACAAGATCATCGACGTGATCGAACCGCGCCGGGAACAGATGGTGGCGGGGCGTGTGCCGGTTTTGCTGGCAAAAAACCAGGGAACCGAAGCCAAGCCAAGTTATCTATATAATTTCGCCATCGCCGAGGTGGTGGAAGGCCGTATTGAAAACTTCATGGAGCTGGATCTGTTTGCCCATCAGACCACTTACCGCAACATCCTCGACACCCGTGTCGACAAGGTTCATGCCCTGGATTACGGCAAGGATGAATTTGCGGGCAGCTTCTGGTTCGGTGAAGGTTTGAACCGTCAGCAGCGTTTGTCGGTCTTTGATAACAAGAACTGGGAGCTGTTAGACCAGCAGCTGGGGGCGGAGCGGTCCCAATTTGACTCCGCTTTGTGGGTGCGCGCCGTGTTTGCGGGGCTGCAGCGTAAGGGAGCCTTTGTCCTGACGAACTCCGAAATTCAGTATCACGACCTTGTGACGTCCCGTGTAGTAAGCAAAAGTTTCGAGCGTTACACGTTCTTCCCGGACATGTTGATGACGAATTTGTACTTCCCGCTGACTTTAAAGGATGCGCGCGACGCATCAACGAAGATTCCAGCGCTATTTACCACGGAAAGTTCGGAACTCAGCCGTGGTGTCAAAATGTTGGTACCGGTTTTTGCAAGGGATGGATCTGCGATCGAACTGGTGTCACCAGCGCGCTTGAGATTCAAGTCTTCGACAGGCTGTCGTCCCATGGATACACCGGTCTTTGACGGAGTTAAAGGAGCCCACTCGTTCGATTACTACTGCGGCGATAAATTGCTGAGAGTTAATTTAACTTACTAAACAAAAACGAATATAAGAGTTCGATTTTTAACAAACCTATAAGGGGGAACCATCATGAAAAATGTTTTGCGCGTAGTTCTTGCGTCTGTAGTTGCGACGAGCTTTGCTGCCTGCGGCGGCGGAGGCGGTGGTGGCGGCGGCGGCTCTGCACCAGTTATCTACTACCCATACGAAACAGTCTACGGTGACGTGTGCCAAACTCAGGAAGCTTCTCCAGGCTGTACTTTCCTGAAATCCACTGGCGAGCGTATCAAAGTAACAGACGATCCTGATTACAACAGAGGCGGCTACGGTTCTGACGACCTTTGGTATGTTAAATTCGATTCTTCCGGTAAAGCGGCAGTTTACAACGATCTGGGCGTGTTCCAGTACTATGCTAACGTAAGCGAATTTGCTGGTTACGTTGGTGGCACTACGATCGGTGTGGGTACAACTGGTTTCTACTGGGAAGATATCACCAACGGTACTTACTGGTTGGGTAAAAACGGCGTTCTTTACAATGCGAACTCCGGTGAATCCAACTACGGTCAAGCTATCAATGACAAGACTTCTTCTTCTGCTTCAGACACAAACTTTGCTGCTTTGAACTCTGACGCAAATAAAGAGCTTGTTAAAATGGCTTCTGATCGTCTGATGAAAGAATACGGCTTCAAACAAGACAAAGCGGTTGCGGTTGCTTCTGCGTTGAATTCTTGGGCAGTTGCTGCTGCTGAACGCGGTACTACTTCTGAAAAAGACATGGACAAGACTTTCAAAGCTGTCTTCGGTGTTCAGTTCTCTGACGCTTTGGCTGCTGCTAAAGATCTTTCCTTCGGTGATAAATCCGGCATGCAAGACCTGACTAACAGATCTGCTGCGGCGTTGGGTTTGAAACCTCACCAGGCTCAGAAGTTCATGAAGGGCATGTACAAAAAAGCTCTTGCTAACTGGGGCTACGACGAATCCAGCTTCAACTGGTAATTGTCTTCTAAACTTAAATGTTGTTGTAAAAGAAGAGGCTCCCAAAAGGAGCCTCTTTCTTTTTTTTTTTTTTGAATCTCGGGGGGGACATTCCTTGGTTCTTTCAGGTTGTCTTCGGAGGGGGAGTCCTCAACAACCTGCTCAATAATAAGAGCCTTCAGGAAAGCCTTCCGGTTAACAAAATAATAAACAGCCCCGCTGGCCAGTCCCAGCAGAAATCCGTACCAATGGGCCAGATAACTGATCGAAGGGTCAAAGGCGGAGGCCGGGAAGAACACTCCCAGCGCCACGCCGAAAGCGCGCAGCATGCGCTGGGTTTTGGTGCGCTGCTGATCCAAAAGCAGATACAGAATCAACCACGCAGCCCCCATCCAGTAAACCACACCGCTGATTCCGACCAGTTTCACGGCCGGGTCATAGCTTAAAAGTGTCAGATAATTGGTTAGGCCCCCGACCAGCAACGCGGCCACCGGGAAAAACCACAGACTGAAATAGCCGCTTAAGAAATAGCCCAGAACAAAGATGCCCAAAGAATTCGAGGCCAGATGTCCCAGGTCTGCGTGGGCAAACAGGGCCGTCCACAGGCGCCAATATTCGTGATTTTTAAAGACGGCCTCGCCCGAGGCCGGTAAAAGGGCCCCAATGCCACCCCAGTTGCGCCAATAGACGACGGACATGGCAATCAGGGCGAACACGCTCCAAGCGGCTATAAGGCTTGCACGGAAGTGAGGACGGCGGCTGAGCCACGTTCGGCGAACGACCAAAAAACTATGGGGGGAAGGGGACTCCATCTGAACCTCCGAAGTTCAAAGGTGGGTCGGGAACCAGGGAAGTCAAGGCGGGTCAAAAAAGAAGGGGTCCCTTGTTAAGGACCCCTCTGATTATCACAATTTAAAATCGCCTTTTAGTGGCCGCGGGAAACGTAGACTCTTTGAATCAGCATTTTTTCAGGAACATCATTGATGTCGGCAAATGTTTCGTACGCGATCACCGTTTCACCCACACTGACACCGTCGATCTGGTGTTGAATGTCCAGATGGCATTCATAGATGCCATCGCGGCTGATAAAGACGCAGTCGTTCTTGATGACGGCGCCACCTTTGCCCGCAGAAATCAGAGCGCGGGAAAGAATCCCCGACAAGGTTTCACTGTCACGCACATCACCTTCAAGTTTGATGGAACCTGCGCTGCTGATAAGCACTTCCAGTGCCTTGTTGTTGGCCTCCGACGACGAAATCCCTTTGGCGAAAGCGGGCAGGGTGATCAGCATGGACAAAGACAGCATCATCAGTTTTTTCATTTTGCGTGCTCCTGGCTTAATTCCGCTTTGTTGAACCGCGGATTGGTTTCGATTTCCAGTTAAAAATTGGCAAAGGTTCGCCACCAAGAGCCAGCAATTCAGATGCCTGCCTTAATGAGACTGTGTTGCTTTTTAAGTTCAATGGATTGTCCATGCAGACATTTTTTGTCAGCGATAACCCGTTCGGGTGAACCCTCTGGGGGCTCCCGGTTGTATTCTGATGGTGAAACAACCACTATCCTGTCTTTACGTTGTTAGAGGATTTATGGGCTTCGCGGATTTTAAAGTGCTTTGTGAAAAGTTAAGCCAGGTGTTGAGTCACGAAGGTGTCAGCATCCCCCCTTACCGTGACAGCTCCCTGCAGTTCTTCAATTCCCTGGCGCCAAGTCAGCAAGAGCGCGCCTATAAGACCCTGCGGGACTACGTTGATATCTGTGAAAGCGCCATGACTGAACACACCTCGCTCAGGGACTCGGAGCGTTTTTGTCGCCGCGCCCTGGAGCGCTGGGGGCTTTCGGTCGCCTCGGACTTTTTCCTGACAGTGAAACCTGAGGATTGTGTTGAGATTTACACCGATGAGGGGTTTCAGATCTTTCGCAATCTGCGCTTTTTTGAACTCAGCAGCTATTCTGTGGAAGAGCTTTATTCCGTTGAGTGGTGGAAGCTCTTTGGTCGAGACCCTCAGGTGACGGAAAAGCTATTTTCAATGTGCCTGCAGACACTGCAGGGGCGCATTCCCGGCACTTTGAATTTTGATATTGCCGAGCATGAAGTGCGGGAAAACAACTCTGCTGAAAAACGCCGGTTTTTGATATACCCGAAAGTGGGTTCGGCGTTGCACCGTGAAGGCAAGATCCTGGGCTTTTTGGTCGCCCAGGGTGTGCGCAAGATTTGATTAGAAATAACCCATCAGACCGGCTTGCATGGCAATGCCGGACACCACGTTGTCAGAGGCAACCCCGCCGGATTGTTTTTGATAGACGTATCCACCATCAAGACGGAAACCGACGTTGCTGCCTGTGGGGAACCACTTCACGAACGGGCCCACGAAGAATTCCATGATGTCACGTTTGGAGCCGGCACCGTTATCCAGTTGGCCGATATCAAACAGACCGCCCAAGCCATAGATGAAGATCTCGCCCGGAGTGTTAGCGATCATGTTGTAATCCGCCCAGCCGCCGAATTTGAAAAGGGTGCTGGTCAGGCTTCCGGTGGCGTCTGCAGCATAAGATGCCAAAGGACCGAACTCGTAGCTTGCGTAGTTCCAGCCAAAACGGCCCGAGATCGCAATATCTGTTTCGTTCTCTGCGCCTGCGGCATCAGACTTTGTGTTGGTCAGGTCGAAAGAAACGGCAATCAGGTAGCGGCGCATGGACTGGCTCATAGTGGTATCGCCGAATTCGTCCGGTGCCAGTTCATAGACTTGTCCAGGGGCCAGGCTGCCGCCGGAGAAGTCAATAATGGCCTGGCTGCCTTTGACTTTGCGGACCTTGATTTTTTGAGCAAAGGCGGAGCTTGAGAAAGCCAGCAACAGGATCAAAAGAAAGCACTTTTTCATAACACCTCTTCAAGTCATACAAGATGGATATCAAGACCAAAGTCTTCCAACCGCGGGCAGAGCTGTCAACGAGAAGTTGTCTCAAGATGAGACGTAAAACTTTCTCGAGTTTAAGTAAATGGCGCGTTTAGCCGAACAAAAGATGGTAAACAGGGGAACAAAGGGAGTGCCATGTCTTCTTCCTGGGGAAACATTCCAACTTGGGCTTACGATGCCGCCCAGGCGCTGATGCAGTCATTGAAGGTCGTGGACCCTTTGACGTATGCCCATTGCTGCCGTGTCGGGGAGATGTCCCGCAAGCTTGCGCGCGATGCCGGTCTGAATGAGTATCAGCAGAAGCTGGCTGAATTTGCCGGCTTATTCCATGATATTGGGAAAATTGGTGTGCCTCAAGAGATCATCGCCAAGCCGGGCAAACTGACCGATCAGGAATATGAACTGATGAAGTGTCATCCGGTGCTGAGTGAAGAGATCATAAAACCGTTGGCAACCCATGACTTCTTTGCCGAAATTCTGCCGGGCATTCGCGGGCATCACGAACGCGTGGATGGGCGTGGTTATCCGGACAAAAAGAACGGCGACGAGATTCCCTTGATCGCGCGTATTATTCTGGTGGTTGACACCTGTGATGCCATGTCCGAAACCCGCGCTTACCGCAAGGGCCTGCCGATGGAAGTGGTGTACGAAGAACTGAAGCGCTGTTCGGGCACGCAGTTCGATCCGCAATTGGTGCAGATCTTCCTGAAGGCGCACGAGCACTGGAAGGACCAGAAGCAGGATCAGGACACACTGAACTATCTGATCAAAAAAATCGCATAAAAAAAAGGGCCAGTTACCTGGCCCTTTTTCATTTGAACTATTTCTGTTTGTTCGTGCTTTCAAAGATCTTGTCGGCGGATTTTGCGACAAAGCCCTGATACAGTTGGCCGTTATCCAGCGCATAGCGTTTGGCGAACTCATAGTAGCAGCCTGGAATGTTGTGGGTGCTGCCGTCGTCGAATTTCACCGGGATTTCAGAAGCCATCGTGGAGCTTTGCTCCAGATAGTCCGCCTTGGTCCCTTTGATTTCGCCGCCGGATTTGTTCAGTGTATAGCCTTTTTCCTGAACGAATTTGTTCAAAGTCGGCAGATCGTTGAACTTGTTCAGTTTGTTCACATTCACGGTGAAGTGGTTCGGACGGAAGCCATAAGCCGCCACCCAGGAAGCGTATTCGGATTCTTCCGCCAGTTTTGCGTAAGTTTCCCAGTTTACTTTCCAAGGGCGTCCCGCCATAGCGAAGGTTTCGCTTTCAATCACAGAATCCGGAACCTGCGCCACCAGTTGGTTGACGGTTTCGCGAATGAACGGGGAGACCTTTTCAAGCTCCAGTTCGCTGATGAAGATTTTTGGATTGTCCATGTTCGGGTGTTCGTAGTGTTTGGCGTATAGCTTTTTTTCCACGAACGTGTATTCGCCTTTTTCAACGTAACCCAGTTTTTTGAAGTGTTTGGCCAGGGATTCGATCCCCAGGCGCGGGTGGTTGAAGGTGCGAAGAGCGATATGGTCATTCAGCACCGTTTCACCTTCGGCGGTGAAAATGTCATAAATGCGTTTAGCTGCAGGATTCAGTTGGCAGTAATCCACCCACATCTTTTGCAACAGAGTGTCCAGATTCATCATGGCGATCTCCTAAGTATTAATTCAGCACTGACGAGACTACCCCTCTTGTCAGAGTGGTGCAATCCTTTAATGGCCGCGAGCGTTAAGCGTTGGACACGGTGGAATTATCGCGAACAATAGGGGGCTCTGGGGAAAGAAATGACAACATTGCCTGAGATCCAGCAAATCGAGAAAAAGATCGCGCAACTGGGCTCCACCGCCCGGGCGGAGATTTTGACCCATAGTCAATCTGAAGACCTGCGCTTTCCAATTTACAAAGTCTCTTTCGGCAGTCAGGACCCTCAGGCCCCGGTGCTGGGTTTTGTGGGTGGGGTGCACGGACTTGAACGCATCGGTGCGCAGGTTTGTGTGGCCTTGATGAGTTCATTGGCTGAGTTGTCCCAGTGGGATGAAAGCATTCAGCAGACTCTTGAAAAAGTCCGCATCTTTTTCATCCCGACCGTGAATCCGGTTGGTATTTACCGCAAGACCCGCTGCAATCCTCAAGGTGTCGATTTGATGAGAAATGCCCCCATCGATGCTGACAATCCACAGTTTTTACTGGGTGGTCACCGCTATAGCAAAAAACTGCCATGGTATCGCGGGGAAGAGGGCGCCCCCATGCAACTGGAAGCCCAGGCGTTGGTGGACAGTGTGCAGAAGGAAATTTCACAAAGTAAACTTGCCATGACTCTGGATCTGCATTCGGGGTTTGGTCTGCAGGATCGTCTGTGGTTCCCGTATGCCAAGACCGTGAAGCCGTATCCGGAACTGCATCTGTGCTACGCGCTGAAAGACCTTCTGGATCGCACGTATCCGCATCACTTTTATCGCTTTGAGCCGCAGGCTCAGAATTACACCACGCACGGGGATCTGTGGGATTATCTGTATGACAATCACCGCGCCCGTTCAGGCAGCGGCATCTATGTACCGCTGTGTCTGGAGATGGGGTCGTGGTTGTGGGTGAAGAAAAACCCGTGGCAGATTTTCAGCGCGGAAGGTCCGTTCAATCCGCTGAAAGGCCATCGTCATAAACGCACTCTGCGCCGTCATAACACGCTGATGGAATTTTTAATCCGGGCGGTGAATTCACCGCAGGCTTGGATCACGCAGAATCAGGAACAGGTCCGGCAGCTTGACACCCGGGCCAGGGAGCTTTGGTATGGCAACATCTAGAAACTGGTTATTGCTGCGCGGACTGGCGCGCGGGGTGGGGCACTGGGGCTCGTTCGCGGAAAAAATTCAGCAGCATTTTCCGAATGATAAATTTGAATTTTTGGATTTACCGGGGAACGGATCCCGTCATCAGGACACCAGTCCGGTGAAGATTTCTGAGTATGTGAAAGATCTGCGGGCGCGCTGCTCGTACGTGCAAAAAGGTGAACCGTTTCAGGTGCTGTCGGTTTCTTTGGGCGCGATGATCACCGTGGAATGGATGAAGGAATATCCTCATGAAATCCGCAAAGCCACTTTGGTGTGCACAAGCTCTGGCGGTTTTTCTCCGTTCTATCGTCGTTTTATTGCCGGGAACATTCCCAAAGGTCTGAAACTGATTGGCCGGGAAAAGGATGAAGCCGTCTGGGAAAAAACCATTCTGGGCATGATCACCAACAGCCACGAACGTCGCGAAGAGGAAATGGGCGCAATGATGGCTTATACCAGACAGTATCCCATGAACCCGCTGAACGTGATTCGTCAGATGTACGCGGCCTCTCGCTATCGCTTTCCGGATTCTGCACCCGGTGATATTCGCCTGTTGGGAAGTCACGGGGATCGTCTGGTTTCACCAACCTGCACTTTGAAGATTGCCGAAAAGTGGGGAGTCCGCGCTGAAATGCACCCTTGGGCGGGGCATGATGTGCCGATTGACGACCCGCAATGGCTGCTGGAGCACTTGCTCTAAAAAGCCTGTTTTTACACAGGTTTTCAAAGGAAGTTTTTTCAAACAGAGCGAGGTTTTTTTACCATCATCTCTCATATAATCGAACTGGAGCCCCTCAACGCGTGGCTCCGTTGACTCCGAAAGCCTTTTCTTATTCTCTATCCCCTAGACTTTTATCCAGAGGCGGATGTGAGTAGTAGGACCTATTTGGCCGCGATGCTTTTGAGCGTTGTGGTGGTTTCAAAGTCCAAGGCACAATCAACGAGCTTGAAGATTCCTCAAGCCGAAGGGGTGAGCTCTATCCAACAGCCTCAGGTCTCGTCCAAACCGGCAACGGTGTATGGGCAGATCAGGATGGAGGGGATGCAGTATCTGACCCCGATTCCTGAATCTCCGAATTTAACTTACAGCCAGCTTCTTTCCGCTCGTCTTTCCGGTCTTAAAGAAACTTCCTGGATCGACTTTGCCGCCGACGTCTCCGGCGGAACCTTCTTCACCCGTGGACAATCTCACTTCGTTGTTTCTGAGGCCTATGTGGCTTCCAAGAAAGCGCCTTTCCGTGCATTTGCCGGTCGCAAAAAGCATGACTGGAGTGAGATGGACCGCCGCTGGCAACTGGGTCTGTGGCAACCGAAGTTTGCCATCGACACCCTTCGCCCCGAGGAACAGGGTCTGACGGGTCTGTTCCTGGATTATAACACCAACGGTTGGCAGATCGTGGGCTTTGCCTCACCTTTGTTCATTCCAAGCATGGGCCCCGATATTCGTGAAGAGGGTGGCGGCCTGGTTTCTGACAGCCGCTGGTATCGTGCCCCTTCGCGCGACTATGACTTCAATAACAACATCAACACCATTCAGTATCAACTCGACATCCCGGATGCTGCCAAGCTGACGGCCAATGGTGGTGCCGCGATGATGGGGCGCCTGGGCAGCAAAGAGCGTGGCCCGTGGGTGGTGGTCAGCGGTGGTTACCTGCCGGTGAATGAACTGATTCTGAAGCGCAAAAACTTCAAAGACGTTTCTGAAGAAAAAGTCGACGTGACGGTGTCTCCGGATGTCACTCATCACATCATCAAATCCATCGACCTGGGTTACACCCATGGCCGTATGAAGGCTTCTGTTTCTTATCTTGAGGACGATCCTATTGAAAAACGTCCGGATGATCCGGAATGGTCCATTCAAAAGCTGGAGCCTATCCGTGCGTACTCGGCGGCGTTTGATTTCTCTTTGGCGGACTTCCTGGCAAAAACTCTGGCGATCCAGGTGGAATATCTGAAAGTTGAAGGCGGCGGTATCACGGACATTCAGTCCAATGGTCAGCCGGATGACTTCACGATGTTTGACGACCGTTTGAAATTCACGAACGCCCTTTCTTTCCGCGTTGAAGGGCAGCTTGCCAGCTTCTTCAATCGTCCGTTTGTGACCCGTTTTAAGTATTTGTATGATTATGATCAAAGAGGCTCGTTGCTCAACACCGAGTTCCTCTATTACCCAAGTCAAAAGTGGGCCGTGGTCGTCGGAGGAGACGTATTGGGCGTGCAGGATGAAAAGCACGATCCATCCGGATTCCTCAATCAATATCGCGCGAACGACCGTTTCTACGGGGGCATGACTTATGTTTTCTAAATGTTTGAAGGCCGTTCTGGCATTGTGTTTGGTTGCGGGACTGGCGTCCTGTGACTCGAAGGTGGGCGAAGAGCCACCTCCTCCAGAGTCTCAGGAATTTGGCGGCACTCAGTGTTTGACAGAGGCTAAGCCTGTGGCCAAAGCCTTCGTTGTGGGCGATGCCCAAAAAGAGGAACTGGAAGCGGCGTGGGACTGTATTGGCAGTGCTGTTGAGAAATTCAAACGTTACGTGCGTGGCAACACTGCAGATCGTTACACCGCTCAGGAATTGGCAACGTTCCTTGAAAAGAACTTCCTGGATCCCAAAGACAACGTCGTTATTTCCCAGCAGCTTCAGACCGAGTTCATGAAGCTGAAACAGGTCTTCGTCGGCGGCAGCCGCGAGTACCTGACCCGCAGTGAGCTTGATAAAACCATCGCTTTGGTTAAAAGTCTGCGTACGATCACGGTGAATCTGAATCCGTACATGAAAGTGATCTCTCTGAACTGGGAGGTTTCTGAAAGTCCGAACATGCAAAGTGACGTCCGTCACTTCGAAGAAGCCAATAAAGAACTGCAAAACGCCGCGCGTATGCTGGCGTCATTGATCGAGCAAAATGCGCAAGGTTACAACCTGTCTGACTTTGTTGTCCTGATGCGCGAGATGGGTCAGTTCTTCGGCGAAAAATGGGAGTTCCCGTCTGTGATTCAGACCTACATGCCGGTCATCAAAAAAGTGAAAAAGGCCCTGGCGGGTGGGGATGAAAACTCCATCACTCCGAACGAGTGGCGCCGTTTCACTTTGTTGGGGGCGCGAGGCTATGTGCAGTTCCTGCGCTATCACTATTTCATCAAGTCTGTTCCTGAAACCGGCACGGGTTATCGTCTGGGCTATCTGGCCCGCACGGTGGAAGACGTTTTGTCCGTGTTCCAGGATCTGGTGGCGGAAAAGCCCGAGGGCGTGGTTTCCCGTGACGAGGTCTTTGACCTGCTAAAAACCCTGGAAATCGTCTGGCCGGAATTCAAAGTGTCTTCAGGCTTGGTGTTTGAGGGGATGAAGGTTAAGCAACTGTTCTTTGGCGGCAGTGTTGATTCCCTGACAACCACAGACTTTGAAACGGCACGACTGAAAGTCAGCCGTATCAAAACTTTGATTGAACGTTTCATGCCTTTTTATTCCATTTACGGTCGTGAATGGGATCCGGACATGTATGATGCTGATGAGGCGCAAAAGCTCTTCATGGAATCCCAGTTTGTTCTGGAAGCCACAGTGCGCGAAGCCGGTGTGCTGTTTGAAGGTTCCTACGACCTGAATGATCTGAACAATATCGTGCGTGAAATCGAGATCCTGTATCCTCCGAAAGAGGGCCGTGGTCTGGCAGATCAGGTGAAAAGCTATCTGCCGCTGGTGATCGATGCGAAGAACATGGTTCTGGGCGGCAATGATTCATCTTTACGCAAATCCAACTGGAGTGTGTTGCTGGGCTTTGCGGCCCGCGCGTATTCAGACTTCCTTTACTATCAGTACTTCCTGATGGGCGAATCCCTGCAGCAGCCGATGAATCTGAGTTATTTCTCGGTGTTCGGCAATCAGACTCTGAACATCCTGCGTGATCTGCTGCTGGTGAAAAAAGAGAATCAGTTCACTCGTGTTGAATTGAATAAGATTGTGAAACACCTGATTCGTTTGGAGCTGGTTCCGGGTGCGATCAATGAACAGTCCGCTGATAAGCTGCTTAGCGTGGTTCTGAATAATATGCTGGTGGCACCGGAAGCTCGTCTGTCCGGTCACAAGCCCGATGCCCTGACTTTGACCTCGGTTGAAGTGGGTCGTCAGGAAATGCAAATCTGGATCGATACCGAGTTGATGTTTGCCCAGATGGCCGAAGGCTGGAAACCGGAAGAAGGTTTAACGGCTAAGGATCTGCTGGCGGTGTTGAAGAAAACTGAAAAGAACCTGGACGCTCACGCCTTGCCATTGCAGGCGGCGCTGACGGAATTGATTTTGTCAGTGGAAAGCCCGGTTCCAATGACCACGGACTATCGTGGTTTTGTGATCATCTCGAACAAGTTTGAACAGCTTTATACGTTCAAGAGCTTGCGTGACCTGAACCGCAATCGTGCAGTGGCGCGTTTGCTGATTCGTTCCTTTGCCAATGATTTGAACCGTATCAACACGTTCCAGGGTGCGACCCTGCCGGAAGTGGAAGGGGCCTTTAACGAGCTGAAATCCATCTTTGTTGAGATGGGCCTGCTTGATCCGAAAAATACTTCCTTTGCGTCTTCGCGCTTCCGTGAAGCCAACATCTTTGTTCCGCACTCTGATGGGAATGCCTTGGCTTCCCAGGCTGAAATCACCGACCTGATTGGTATGATCTGGTCGGGTGTGGGGATCAACTCACGTCTGCGCACCGAGCTTGTAAAGAAATGCTTCGGTCGTGATGAGGAAGTGACTGACAACAGTCTGGTGACGTTAAGCTGTGCTCGTGCGGCTTATAAGGACGCGATGCCGGCCATCATGTCGGCGACACCGGAATATATCAAGTTCATGAAGAAGGCTTCTGCCGACGATTGGGCTTACTATATGAACAACGTCTTTATGGCGGCAGGCTACATCCCGAACGACAAAAATCTGGCGAAGATGGGGGATATTGCCCTGACTCCGCACGTGATTCAGTATGTGGAAATGGTCTTTGCCCGTTTTGATAAGAACAAAGACAATATTATTTCCACCAGTGAGGCGATCAAAGCATATCCGGCATTTAAAGGTCTGTTGAAAGAACTTGCGGCGGATCAGTTGAAAAGCGGTGTGCTGAAAGAAAAAGACCTGCTGGATGTCTTCACCTTCATCCTTCGTTATGGCAAACCGCCAACAACGCTGATGGAGCAGGCAAGATTCATGTTCAAGTGGAAGGGCAAACAAGATAAGTGGGACGTATGGGCGGACCGCGTGCAGTTGGCTCAGATCCTGGGTTATATCGCCGATCAGGTGAATAAAAGTGCCAGTGCCAAGATCGTTCAGGAACCAGCCTCCCAGGACGCTCTTGAAAAAGCCGCAAGCCAGCTTTAATTCAGAATCAAAATCAGAAAAAACAAAAGCCCCTGAACAGGGGCTTTTTTATTGCTTAAAGATTGTCGTGAAACCTTTTAATCGAGCACTTTAGGTGTCGACACTTGTGCTGCCGTGACAGTCGCATAGTTCAGAATCAACCCGGCAAAGACCCCGGGGCCAACCGCTGTGGGAAGAGCTGAAGATACATCCGAATTTGAATCCACATCCGCGCTGGTTGGGGCATACACCAGATTGTCGCGTCTCCAGATATAGACGCGGGACTTGGTGCCGACGTTGTGAACGTCAATCACCACATCAATATTGTTCGGGATGTAAAAGCCCATGTCGGCACTGGTGACGGTGCGGGTCTGGCCATTGAAGGTGATCGAGGCGTTCACACTGGCGCCCGTGCGGCTGAAGGTCACCACAATTCCGGTGGAGCCCGACACGCTGGAATCGCTCGCATAGAAAACGGCACTCACATCACTCAAAGTGACGTTGTTTAATGAAGCTTTTAAAGAAATAGAGCGGGAAGAGCTGACGCCCGGCAGTGTAGAGGTGAAGCGAACGACACCGGTGGTGCCGGCAATATGCAGGGCGGTCGAGTCAGCCTGGCTGAACGAGCCGGAAACGACAGAATAGCTGTCTAAACCGGAAATGTCGTCGACCTCGCCCCCTGAAGAACAGGCGGCGGTAGTCAGAAAACCAAGTATGAGTAGGGATTTTAGAATGAATTTTTCCACATCATGGACTCTACCGGGATTGGTTGTTTGTCGTTATATTTTGCGGAAGGTTTGACATTATAAGGAGTTAAAATGTCGCCTTTCACTTCAAAGTATATCAACTGACCAACCGGCATTCCAGTGTAAACACGCACAGGCTGTTTCACGGAAATTTCCAGAGTCCAATAGTTGCAGAAACCGACGTCTCCTTTGCCAGCAGTGGCATGGATGTCGATTCCGAGACGGCCTACGCTCGATTTGCCTTCCAAAAATGGGACATGCTTCAGAGTCTCAGTGTACTCCAAAGTAACGCCCAAATAGAGAGTGTCTGGCATCAGCACGAAACCCTCTTCTGGAATCTCAAAGGTACGAATCTTGTTATGCTTCTTGGCGTCCAGCACCTTGTCTTCATAGACAGCTAGAGTTTTACCCAGGTGAACATCATAAGAGTTCGTACCCAGGCATTCTCTGCGGAAAGGTTCCACTTTAATGGAGCCTTCCTTCATGAAATCCAGAATTTGCTGATCCGTCAGAATCATTACGAATTACTTCGTTTCTCTGTGAACAGTGTGGCGCTTAAGATTCGGATTGTATTTCTTCTTCTCAAGACGGCTTGGAGTCTTAGTTTTGTTTTTAGTCGTAGTGTAACGAGAAACAGGTTTGCCTTCAGCGCGAGCTTCAGTGCACTCAAGAGTTACGATGATTCTTCCTGTCTTTTTAGCCATTGCGATACCCCTTAAATTGAACCATTTGTATTGCCACGCGTTGTATAGAAAAAATGACAATACCTTTTCAAAGGGGCTCAAGGTATCAAAGGAAAAAGGAAACTTCAACAGACAAATTCGCGTCTAGAGGAGGAATCGTGAAGACTTTGGGCCTTTTTTTAAGTTCCCTGCTCATGTTGGCCTGTGCACATGCTCAAAATAGTGGCATTTTGCGTGGAAACGACCTCCAACCGGTGGATTTGGCTGAAGCCGTCCGTCCAGTCGCTCCGGGTTCTATCGTAGTTATCGGCGAAAATCACGGTTTCAAAGAACACCAGAATCAACAGCTCTCCATTATGCAGGCTTTGCGGGCTCAGGGCCTGAAGGTCTCTGTCGGGATGGAATTTTTTACATACACCGACCAGCCCGTGGTGGACTCTTACCGTCAGGGACTTTTGAGCGAAACTGACTTCCTCTCTCAAATCAAATGGGGCAACCCTTCTTATGATTATTATCGCGGGCAAAGCCTGTTCCCGAACCTGTCAGAAGGGTCCAAGACGATTGCTTTGAATGCTCCGCGCTCTTTGACCGGCAAGGTTTCCAAGGGCGGCCTGCAGGCGCTGACTCCGGATGATTTGAAACTGATGCCTCCGCAATTTGCGGTGGGGAACGATGGCTACAAACGCCGTTTCCTGTCCATGATGCCGCATCTGCCGAATCCCGAGGCGGGCGAGCGCTATTTTGCGTCTCAGTCCATCTGGGATGACACGATGGCGTGGCAGGCGGTGGAGTTTATGCGCTCCCATCCCGAACAAGTGCTGGTGATTGTGGTGGGGGATTTCCATGTGCAGTACGGGGGCGGTCTGCCGGATCGTCTGCGTGTGCGCGGGTCCGAGTTCCCCGTGGTGACCTTCTCGCAAGTAAATACGGCAGGTCTGACTGAGGACGAAATCGCGACTGAAATCAACCCAGGCACTCAGGACGGTCCCCGTGCTGATTATCTGTGGTTGGCGCCAGCTCTAAGTCCAGCATTGTAAAGATTCTTTGAGATTCACCACAGGTTTTCTAGAATAGGGGAATGTAGAGGAGACCTCGTCTATGTTCCCCCCTGAGACCCGCATCCTAGTTATTGATGACATGCCCTCCATTCGTGATCTGGTGAAGAACACGTTAAAAGCCATGGGTTATAAAAACCTGCAGGAAGCTGAAGACGGGGAAGCCGGTCTTAAAATTCTTATTCAGAACAACACTCCGGGCTCTCAGATCCAACTGGTGATTTCCGACTGGAATATGCCGAAAATGAAGGGCTTGGAATTGCTGAAGCAAGTTCGCGCCACGGCGGAATTTGCCAATCTTCCATTCGTGCTTCTGACGTCAGAGTCCGAGCGTGATCAGGTCACTGAAGCTGTTCTTGCCGGTGTGTCCCAGTATATCGTGAAGCCATTTTCGGCAAAGATCTTTGAAGACAAATTGAAAGCTGCTTACAGCAAACACAACAAATAGATTCTTTAAAGAGTGCTGCGCGCGTGCGTTGCACTCTTTCCTGCAAACATCTACCATAGGGCATGACTTCTTTCGACGTATTGGCTCAGAACCTTGCCGCTCAAATCACTGAACTTCGTAAAAAACGTCAACTGACTCAAGCTGCCTTGGCGAAGCTGGCCGGTGTGCCACGATCCACACTGACCAATATGGAAAGTGGGATGGGGAACCCTTCGTTGGTGAATCTGGCCAAGGTTTGTGCGGCTTTGCAGGTTTCATTCGAAGAGCTGCTGGCAACGCCCAGATCCCAGACAAAATTGATTCGCAAGGATGAAATTCCCGCCAATAAAAAAGCCAAAGGCAACGTCACTGTTTACAAACTTTTACCGGATCCGATTCCGGGGATGGCCATTGATCGCATGGAGCTTGAAGTGGGGGCTCGCATGGGCGGGATCCCGCATTCCAGCGGTACGAAAGAGTATTTGCACTGTGTGCAGGGGCAGATGACCGTGGTGGTCAGTGGGGAAAGTTTTGAGCTGAAGCCCGGAGATGTTTTGGCATTCCCGGGGGATTCAGCCCATAACTATGTCAACACGGGCGCTACAAAAGCCATCGGCCTGAGCGTCGTGACGATGACACCAAGATATTAGCCTTTAAAGTTTTTTGCGGCGAATTCCCAGTTCACCAGCTTCCAGAACGCGGCCAGGAAATTCGGGCGGCTGTTGCGATAGTCGATATAGTAAGCATGTTCCCACACATCGCAAGTCAGAATTGCCGTGTGACCTTTGGTCATCGGGGTTTCGGCGTTGCTGGTGCTCAGGATTTCCAGTTTGCCTTCTTTGTTTTTCACAAGCCAGCCCCAGCCCGAGCCGAATTGTTTGATGCTGGCATCAGCAAACAGTTCTTTGAATTTTTCGATGGAACCGAAATCGCGAACAAGGGCTTGCGCCAGTTCACCCGTAGGTTCACCGCCGCCCTTCGGGGACAGGCAGTTCCAGAAGAACGTGTGGTTCCAGATCTGAGCTGCGTTGTTAAATACGCCGCCTGAGCTGCTCATGATGATTTGTTCCAGAGTTTTACCTTCGTGTTCAGTGCCGGGAACAAGTTTGTTCAAGTTATCAACGTAGGTTTTGTGGTGTTTGCCGTGGTGGTATTCCAATGTCTCAGCGGACATGTGGGGAGCCAAAGCGTCTTTAGCGTAGGGAAGTGCTGGAAGTTCGAAAGTCATGGGGGTCTCCTTGTAGTACAGGTTGAAATTCCATGATCAGAATAGAGGGCGGACGGGGATCAGGGAACCCGTTGGTCTTTATATTGGCAAAGGGACGATATATTGGCGGAAATGACGCTAAAATGCCTACGTCACGCGACGCTGTGTAGCCAGAAAAAACAACCAGGCACCTTTTTACCTTTTTAGGCGGCGGTTGGAAGTTTTTTGTCTTTTTGGAATTCGGTGATGTAAGGAACTTCCACAAACAAGGTAGATCCTTGTCCTACGGTGGATTCGACCCATACGCGGCCGGCCAGCTCTTCGGCGGCGACTTTGATGGCGTCCATTCCCACGCCACGGCCTGAGATGTCCGTGACGTGTTCGCGGGTCGAGAACTGACTGTCGAAGATATGCTGAATGATCTGCTGATCGCTTTCAGCGGACACATCCAGGCCCTTGCCGGTAAGCTTTTCGCGAATACGGGCAGGGTCAATACCGCCACCGTCATCCTTGATTTGCACCAGCAGCCAGGAACCTTGAGAATTGTGATTCAGACTGAAAGTAACATCCACCTGGCCTTCGGCAGGTTTGCCGATGTCCACGCGATGATCCGGCATCTCGATACCGTGATCCACAGCATTTCTGAAGGCATGCACGAAGGTAGAGAACAAACCGCTGTAAATTTCCGGAATCACCATCAGGTTGCCATTGTGAATCTTCAGCGGGGAGACCATTTTATCGACCTGAGCAGCCACTCGCAGCATCACGTCGTTATAAGGCTCGACAAATCCAGCGACCGGCTCCATCGCAAGTTCCAGCAGCAGCTCCTGCGCCACGGCACCGCCACCCGGCAGTGAGCCCACTTTGCGGGCGATATGGTTCAGTTTACTGATAGCGACTTCGATCTGACGCTCTTCTGGCATGTTCGAGCTTCCCAGAATTTCTTTGGTTTGATCCAGGAACTTGTGGAAGAACTCTTCCACTTCAAAACATTTGCCGCGAAGGGCGATAAAGCCTGGATGAGTCCAGGACTCTTTCAGTTCGGCCAGCAGGCCCTCGGCCTGATGGCAGGCTTCGGCGACATCTTTGATCGAAAACAGCGCTGCGCCGCCTTTGAGCGTGTGCAGACTGCGGAAAAGCTCTTCGGTGTTGTAAGGACCGTTGTCCTTGCTGACTTCATCACGCACCTGACCCAGCAAGCCTTGAGCTTCCTGGATGAAGCGGTGAATTTCACGTTTGGATTTGATCATGTGGATGATCAATTTTGCATGTTCTTTTTCGCGCTCAGCTTGTTTTTGTGCTTCGACCAGCGAAGTGATGTCCGAAGCGACAACAACCACACCTTCCATCACGCCTTCGCTGCTGCGAAGCGGGTGGTATTCAAGGGCGATGTTACGCTCTTTGCTGTGCGGGTAGGTTTCAGGTCCCAGGCAGGACAGGTCTTCAAATGGCAGCATTTCCATGAACAGGGTCTGCATCCATTTTTTGAAGCCTTCGACTTTGTTTTCCGGAAGTTTCAGCACATCCCAGATCAGTTGACCGTCAGGTTTGCATTCCACCGTGGCTTCGCAGGCCTTCGAGGACACATCCAGGATTTTACCTTCAGCATTGAAGATAAAGAAACCCTGACCCAGACTGTCCAGCAGGGCGGACATGGTTGTGTTAAGACGGGACAACTCGCGCGTGCGGTCGGCCACCATTTGTTCCAGGTTTTTGCTGTAGTTTTCAAGCTGAACTTTGGCTTCTTCCAGCGCCGTGATGACGCCTTCTTTTTGCTCAAGTTCAGCGCGGTATTTTTTCTGCAGACGTTCTTCCAAAGTCACATCACGCACAAAGACGATCCAGTTCTTGTCACCCATGGAATCAAAGATCGGCTGCAGAGTGATCTGCACTTTGCCTTCTTCCGCGTGGATGGCTTTGAAGTTGACCTCTTTGTAAGGAGTCGCATCCGAGACACCAATCAGATTGTCCAGAGCTTCAATAGGTTCGCTGAACTGGAACAGTTCATTGAACTTCATGCCTCTTGTGATCTTGCGAATGGAAAGGCCGGCCACAATGGCGGCAGTTTCATTGCAATAGACAACCTTTTGATCTGCTGTCAGAACAAAAACAGGCTCTAAAAGGGTGTCGAAGAGGGAGTACTGGATTCTCATTTTACGAAGGTCTCATTCTTCTGGTGATAAAGGGTGAATTCACGTTTTTCCGCCCACTCGGACATTTCGGCGTCGCCTTTGGCTTCGGCACGAACTCTCCAGTAGATTTTCCCCAGTGGAACCTTTTCCTTGATCAGGAAGCGGTTGCCGGCCAAAGATTTTGCAATCAATGTGCGAGAAAAGTCCGGTTTGTCGGAAATCTCGATGCGGTAGGAAGTCGCACCTTCCACCTTTTTCCATTCCAGCCAGATGAACGGTTCCATCTCGGTCTGCAGGAAGATTGAGGCATTGTTAAATGGCTCCATCAGTGGTGGCGCCACCAGCGGGGTGCGGAAGGTGTACATGACTTCCTGAATATTCGAGAAATCAGTCAGGGGCTTGTTGGCTTCATCCAAAGCCTGCACGCGCACTACATAGGTGCCCGGATCCTGCAGCGTCAGATTTCCGCCTGTGGCAGAGTATTCCAGTTGCTGAGGGGCCGTGAACTCTTTCGATTTATCCACCTGCACCAGATAGGATTTAGCAAACGGCACTTCGCTCCAACTGATCGGGGTTTCTTTAGGTCCCGGAGCCTGGCCGACGGCATTGATGGTTTTCAAAGGATTCAAAGTCAGGCCGCCGACGCTGACGTCGATGGTTCCCACTTCACTGAATTCACTGTTAAGGCCATTGATGCCTTTGGCTTGAACACGGTAATAGTGTTTGCCCGGACGGAACTGCGACCACGCCACTTGATTTTGGGTGATGTCGTATTTTTCCACTTCAGCAAAGCTGATGTCCTTGGAGATTTGCAGTTGATAGCCCTTGCTTCTCAGAACTGGTTTCCAGGCAAGTTTCGGAGCTTCAGGGGAGGCGGGGTTACGTTCACCCGTTGGCGCCTTGAAGTCGACTTGCTTGGTGATCAGCACAGGCCTGTTTGGACGCTCTTCTTTATGAGCTGCCAGATTTAAAGTAAAGGAAACAGGCTCAGACCAAGGCGAAACATTGTTGCCGGCCGTTTGCCCCTGGACACGCACCCAGTAAGTCCCGCTTGGAAGGCGAGGGGTCACGGCTGCCAATGAATCCGTCTGGCCATCTTTGATGATCTGCTGGAATTCCGGGTCTGCCGCGATCTGCCAGGTGAAGTGTTTCAACTGGGCCATGGCCTTCCATTGCACCTCGGTGGTGGTGGCCAGTTCTTCCTGAGGTTTTACTTTCAGTTCCAGATTGATTTGGGCTGCTTGAACCGGGGTCACGATCTGCGGGCCGGCCAGATGAGTGATGCTCATGCGCTGGGCCGGGGACACAACACCGACTTCGCCATTGCGGTCATAGGTTTTTAGGCGCCAGAAATAAGGGCCCGGCTGCAGCGGCTCGGTCACCGCGACTCTTTGTTCGTTGGTCATTTTTGAAAGGGCCACTGAGCTGAAGTCCTCGTTTGGAGAAACTTCAAGTTCATAGCGGGCGATGTCGCCTTTACCTTGCCATTCAAATGGCAGTGGATCATCCGGGTTCACACGAAGCCAGTTCATGTTGTCCGGAGTTTTCACAAGTAACGTTGGTTTTTCAACCGGCTTGATGTCGCCGTCTTTTTTAACTGCTACGACTGCGTTCTTAGGCAGTTCTTTGACGGCCTGTTTTTTCTTGTCGATGTATTTCACGTCACCGGAAAGCAGTTTCAAATCAACTGTGCCACTGTGAGCTTTGTTGAATTTGATTTTGGGCTTTTCCTGCGTGTTTGTAGGAGAGCCTTCCAGTTTGAACTCTTCGGTGCCGGACTTGATCGTCAGGGAAGAACCTTGCGCCAGTTCCCCGACCAGATTTCCGTAACGCAGATCCAGATTCATCTGACCGTTTTTAAGATTCAGGGTGATCAAAGAATTCGGTTCGATGCGGATCTGGGTGCCATCCTGTAATTGGATAGTGGCTTCAGAACGATCCCCGGTGAAGATAGAATCGTTCTGGAAGACATTGTCTTTGCGCGAAGCGGGTAGCCAACTGAAAGTATCCAGATTTTTGCGGCGCACGTCGTTCTGGGAAATGGCAACGGAACCAATTAGTTCGAGTTCGCCAGTATTTGATTTTGGGAATAGCAAAGAGTCGTCGTACAGGAAGTACGAGAAGACCATGAGCACAAGCAGGGCTCCGGTGAAGATCATTTTTTCTGTTCGTCCAAAGCGCGACATAAGACTCCTGCTCAAAGCTTATCGGTTGGAAATGACAAGAGATTTACAGACCTTAGGCTAAGTTATGTGAGAATTTGTTTTCGGCCAGTGCTTGAACGGGCATACTGGAGTCGTGAAAAAACGTGGATTATCAATTAGATACAAGATTCTTTTGTTACTCACTTCGTTGCCACTTATTACACTTACGGTGTATTTGGTTTTGGCGCTGAAAATTTTTGAGGACGATAAGATCGCTTACGTCTTTGATTCCTCCAGCAGCATGTCCGGAACCATGGCGGCTCAAATTAAGACACAATTGAATGCCGTGCTTGGAACGACCAAACCAATCTTCCAGGATTATCTGAGCCAGCAGAAATTTTCTTCTGTTGGGGAGTCCATCTTCCAGAACGAATTCAATCTGGAATCCATTGTGGTCTTCAAACCTTCAGCGACCGGTGCTTATGAAAAGGCCGCCGTGCTTGAGAAAGTTCCCAATCAGACAGACGGGGTGTTGAACAGTCTGCAATCCCAGATGTCCGGTTACTTTGCTGAAGTGGAAGCCACCCGCCGTGTGGTGAAAGTGCCTTTCAGCGATGACCGTGTGTTCATCATGGAAAAAGTCAGTGACGAAACCAACACCCGCAACACGGTGTTTTTGGTCATCGTGAAGATGAGTGAAGCCTCCGAGATGTTCCGCGCGGCGATGTCGCAAAAAATGTATCTGATTTCTTCTGACGGGACCGTGTTGTTTGGACCGGATGGAATGCCGGGGCAAAAGCTGCAATCCACCGTCAGTCCCCAGTTCCTGGAAAGCACCAACAAACAAATCGCCCAAGGGGCTGAAACGGATCGCTCCGCAGACGGCAAGGAGCTGCTGGTGTCTTTCTCGCGCGCGGGTTTTGGTGATCTGATTGTTGTGACCACGGTGGAAAAAGAAAAAGCCCTGGGTGCGGTTCAGATCCTGATTCGAAAATCTTTGATCTTCTTCGGCATTCTGATTTCGGTGACAGTGATCTTAAGTCTGTTTGCCTCCAGCGGTTTGACTCAAGCCTTAACACAATTGTTCGATGCCACCAAAAAGGTGGCGGAAGGCGACTTCAATATCCGTGTTGATGTGAAGTCCAATGATGAAGTCGGAAGCCTGGCTGACAATTTCAATATCATGGCGGCGGAGGTGTCGCGGCTGCTGGATCAAACGGCGGAAAAAGCGCGTATGGAATCCGAGCTGCAGACCGCGAAAACCGTGCAAGAAACCCTGTTCCCGGAAACGCAGGCCAAGATCGGTCCGTTGTCGATTGCCGGTTACTATGAGCCGGCCAGCGAGTGCGGTGGCGACTGGTGGCACTACTGTCAGATCGGTAACAAGATCTTCTTGTGGATCGGGGATGCGACGGGGCACGGGGCTCCTGCAGCATTGATCACCAGTGCAGCGAAATCAGCCTCCACAATCATTGAGCGTTTGAATATCACTCCGGCCAAAGCGTTGGAGTTGTTGAACCGTTCCATCTATGATGTGTCCAAAGGCCGTATCATGATGACGTTCTTCCTGGCGTCTTTTGATCTGGACACCGGGGAGCTTGCTTACTGCAATGCTTCGCACGAGGCGCCGTTCCTGATGAAGAAAAATGAGGGCGGCACACTTAAAAAGAAGGACCTTGTTCCATTAAATGAAGTGAACAATCCCAGACTGGGACAGGCCCGCGATTCGGTCTACGAACAAACAACCATTCAGGTTGAGCCGGGAGATCTGGTATTCTTCTATACAGACGGAATTCCTGACATCCAGAACCCTGGTAAAGAGGCGTGGGGCGAGCGTGAGTTTATTAAAGCTTTGATCGCGGCCAACAAGGATTTCCCGGGCGTTAATGATTCGGTGGAGCGTTTTGCAATGAGCTTCCAAGCCCATCGTCAAGGCGCGCCCTTAATCGATGACGTCACGTTTTTTGTAGTGAAAAATGAAGGTCTTAGTTAAAGTTAGATTTTGTGAACGAGGAGATTGGAACTATGGGTAAACTCGATGTGAAAATGAACAAAGCCGCAGATAAGCTGACTGTCCAAATGGCAGGCACTATTGATGAGGACGTTGATTTTTCTCAGTTCAGCCTTGGCGGCAATCCACAGATTGAGGTGGAGCTGAGCGGACTGAAGAGCATCAACTCCTGCGGTATCCGTGAATGGATCAAATGGATGGGCACAGCGGGCCCGGCGCAAATCAGCTTCAGCAACTGCCCGAAGGTGATCGTGGATCAGATCAACATGGTTGATGGCTTCCTGCCAGCTTCCGGCAAAGTGAACTCATTCTTTGTCCCTTACTACAATGATGATTCCGGCTCTGAAAAGAACGTCCTGTTCCGTTATGGGACGGAGTTCAGTGAAGGCAGTGTGAATCCTCCTGCATCCGTCAAAGATGATGAGGGTAACGAGATGGAAATGGACGTCATCGAATCAAAGTATTTCAAGTTCTTAAAGAAATAGTCCATCGACAAAGGTCCAGTTCTTAAGGCGGGTGCTGTATTACAGCCCCGCTTTTTGCTTTTATCCTAAATGGAAGGGCCTTTAGAGCCGACAAGGAAGCGTGGAATCAGGCAAATCTAAGATCTTGATATTGGAAGACGACGAGTCCGTCAGATCGGCCTTAAAAGAAATTTTAAGCCGCGCTGGCCATTCCGTCTTTGTCGCGTCCCGCCCGGACGAGGCCAATAGCATTCTTGCCAGCAATTCCAACATCGAATTCCTGTTCTGTGACTGCTTGCTGCCACAGATGACGGGCCTTGATTTCATCAAACAAGCCCGCGCCAATTATCCCTCTGCCAAATTCAAAGTCGTTCTGATGAGCGGTATTTATACCGACAAGTCCTTCATTCAGGAAGCGACTCAAAGCACCCAGGCCGTGGCTTTCATGAAAAAGCCCTTCGATATGGAGCAGGTGCTGAAGATCGTTAAAAAAGAAGAAGCTCCACGCCGCGAGGAATCCAGCGCGCGCAAGCTGCTGTATCAGATGTTCGCCAACCCCACAGTGACCAACCGCCAGAAAAGAAAGGTGATTGAGTCCATTGAAGAGGTGAGCGGCTTTGACTTGCCATTCCTGTATTCACTGCTGGTTGAAACCAAGAGCGGTGGTTATTTGAATATCTATAATGCCGACGGTTCTGTGTCCGGTATCTCGTTCTGTAACGGGAATATCGTGGGCGTGGATGTGGATGATAAAACCACCTTCCTGGGCGAGATGCTGATCCAGAGTGGTTATGCGACTCCGCAAGACGTGCAGGAAGCTCTGCGTGTCAAAAACAACCGCCGCATTGGTGACTATCTGATTCAGAACAATCAGCTAAGCCCCCATGCCTTTGATCTGATCCTGATGGAGCAAATGAACATCCGTCTGGTGCGCACGATTGTTGATCAGAAGATCCGCGTGAACTTTGCGTCTGCGGAAGTTGAGATGAGCAATCCAAGTATCGATGCTGACAGTCTGTCTTATTATCTGCATGACTGGATTGCCTCTAAAATCTCTATTAACTGGCTGAAGTCTTTGTATGTGATGTGGTCCGGTAACATCATCGTGAAAAGTCCGACTTTCCGCGATGACCATCCGGCCTTGAGTATGTCTCTGGTCAAATCCCTGGAAGGTCTGACCGTGAAGCTGAACAACCAGATCACACTGACGCAGCTTCTGGATATCAAAGGCTACAGCGAAGTGGCGGTCTATAAGGCCATTCACTTCCTTTTGACCAAAGGTCTGATTGTCTTTGCCCAGCGTGCGGCCTTTGCAAATCCGGCTGAGCAATTAAAAGTCATCAAGAAGATCGCGGCCGAACTGGAAAACAAGAACTCTTACGAAATCGTTGCTTACATGGAAACGGGGACCGGTGGTGGTTCTGCCGAATCCATGTTGTCAGACTTTATGACGTTGCTGGGAGATGAGCCGACCGACACCGCTTCGGAAGTGTACACCCAGTGGCACAAGGTGCAGAAACTGGCTGAAGAGGCCATGAATGCATCCAAAGACACCAATAAAATTGATCAGATCCGCCAGGCAACGCAAAGAAATGAAGCTGAAGCCAAGCTTCGCGCCAATTCCTTGATGGAAGAAGTCAAAAAAGCCCTGCAGTACACCCAGTTCGCGAAAGCACTGGAACTGCTGGCCGAGGTTGCCAAGCTGAATCCGCAAACCCAGCAGCTGCACTTGTACAGCTCTTGGGCGAAGCTGGGTTCTGTTGACGTGGCCAAAAAGAACTTTGTCCTGAAAGAAGTGGAACTGGAGTTGATGCAGGTTCCGCCGGATGAGCGCTATGACACGCTTTTCCCGTTTGTGATTGGTCTGTTCAATAAAACCAAAGGCGATATGGTGGCCGCACGCAAATCCTTCGAGAAGAGCGTGGCACTGGATCCTTCCTTCATTCCTGCACGTCGGGAAATCTCTGTCTTGGCGGCTGCTAATAAAAAGCAGGACGTCTTTAACGTCGACCTTAAACAGGTTGTTTCGGGCTTCTTTAAGAAAAAATAGTATTGGTCTTTGCACGGGGATCGCCGGTGGGTAAGGGCTTGGTAAGCCCTGCCGCTACAGCGGGCACGCGTCCGTGCTCAATCGCCGCCGGGGCTTTGCCCCGGTTCGCGCATCCATGCGCCGGCGAAGGCCCGCCTTCGGGCAGAGCTTACCAAGCCCTTACCCACCGACGATTGTGCTTGCCACAAATATTTCCTCTTAAAGAATCCCGAAACAACTGAGGTCTCTGTATGTGGGTGCCTTCATTGTTGGTCAATAAGGTGTGATTTGGTTTTGTGACATGTATGAAATGGGGCCCAGTGATGCTTTTGGAAGGATTTGTGGTGGCGGGTTTCGTCATTGAAAGATGTATTGGGATTAAAGCTTTTCTCTGAGGGGAATGATCAAAGATTTTACAGAAAAAGGAACATTCAAAAAATGTTCTTTAAAGTGTCTAAAGCGTTGATAAGACGCTAAATCAATATGACTCGAATGTTGTAAAAGTATGGAGATTTTAGTTGCGGCTTGTAAACATGAACGTAAGCAAGGAGTCGCACGATGAACTACGGAAGAGTCTTACTGCCCCTGAGTTTAATCGTTCTAGCAGGATGTCAGAAAAGCGCTTTGAGTGAAGGTTCAGCAGATACTATGGAGGCGGCAAGTTACTGTGCCGGTCAGCTTTCCAAAGCTTCCTCTGAAGAAGTTCGCATCGTGGGTAAATCAGCTACAGAGGCAGGAAGCACTGTTAGCTACTCCTTGGATCAGGCCGGGAACTGTGTCAGCAGTTCTGATGTCACATGGAAGGTGGCAGGGGCCAGTCGCACTAAAACGTCAGCGTCCGGGATGACGTCGACATTTAAAGTGGCCGGGACCTATGTGGTGACTGCGCAGGAGAAAACTTCTGGTTCTGAAGAGATCTCTTTGTCTTTGGTGACGACGGTGGTTAAGGAAGATCTTAAGATCTCGGGTCCACAAGCCGGTTTTGTCTTTAATCCTATGAGTTTTGAGGTTGTGATTCCTTCCGGTGTGGATGCTCAGTCCATCGTTTGGAATTTTAATGATGGCACTGCGACTGTCAGCAACGCCAGAACTGTTGAACACTCCTTCTTTAATGTGGGGACATACCAGGTTCAGGCGACTGTGACTGATGCTGATGGCAAGGTTACGGTTGTCAGCCATCGAGTGACCGTGATGACGGTGATTGATGATATGGACTGCCTGGAGGACTTGCGTATTTCCGGGGCTAATGAGGCTAAAGTGAAGATCGCTACTGCGATGCACGTTTATCTTCCGCCTTGTCTGGTTAGCAAGGTCGGTGCCGTTCGCTGGAACTTCGGTGACGGAGGTACAGCGGCCAATCAGTCTGTGACTCATGCTTATCAGGCAGTGGGAACTTATCCTGTAACTGCGACCCTTTATTTGGGTGACAATCAGGAGCCTTGGGTGACTTTGGATCATTCGATCCGTGTGATCGAGGATCTGGATGTTGATCCGGAACCAGAAGTTCCTGTGGATCCAAATGCTTGTACCGTTGCGGGTGCAACCCGTGAATCCAAAGGTGAACTGGTTTCTGAAGAAGTGGCCTGCGGTGTGAACGGTAAAAAGACTGTTTCTTACCGTGACCGTGTGGTTGAAGAATGTAAGCTTGTCGTAGAAAAACTGAACTGGGTGGAAGTGTCTCGCACGAAAGAAATTACCAACGAAGGTTCTTGTGAAGGTCAGTCTTGTAAATTGCCTGATGGCAGTCTGCTGGCACACGGGGCTTCCCAGGTTCTATATTCCAGTTCGACTCCAGTGGGTTCTTGTTCCAGCGTGAGTGAGTCCCGTACTTGTAATAACGGTGTATTGTCCGGTTCCAGCACGCACAACCAGGTGACTTGTCACGAGGGTTGCGGCAGCTTCGGTTCCCATGGCACTGTAAAAACGGGTGTGATCACCGGTGAAACGAAAGTTCCATTGAAATGTTCTTTCAATGAAGAAGGTTTCTTTGACCTTTATAATGAAATCTCGGACCAGACTTGTACTGACGGTCAGATCATCAGCTCTAACACTCGTCAGGGCACGATGAAAGAAGCAGGAAAATGTCCGGTTTACAAATTTGCTCCTACGGACAGCTTCACGGCTTGTACCGCGGATTGCGGCGGCAAACAAAACCGTATCTTTGTCTGTGTGGACGATAAGGGTGTGACTGTTGATGACAGCCGTTGTGCGGACCAGGTGAAACCAGTGGAAGAGCGTCTGTGTGATGCCAACCCTGAAGCGGTTCGCAGCCAGTCCTCTGTAACGACAATCGAAGAGGCCAATTCATCTGCGACATGTCCGGCGAACCAAATTGGTGTGATCGTCAAAACCCGCGAGGTTGTGACGACTAAAACCATGGCTTGTATCGATCACTCTGTTCAGTTGGAAAGCGAAGTGGCGGTTCCAGGTGCTTGGGTTGAGGAAAAGTATTGCCGTGACTACGTAGCGCGTCGTTGTTCTCATGACAGCTTGAGCAACACTGAAGCCAAAGGTCGCTACGACTGGATGGTGAAATGTCAGGACGAGCTGCCAGTGATCAAGGAATTCCTGACCAACTTTGCCAACGTGACAGTGACTGTCGGCGGTAAAAAAGTGGGTCTGGGTTCTGCCGGTCAGGAAATCTATGCGACCTTCATGGATCGTGCATACAATCCTGAAAAAGCATGGATCGCTCCGAAGAAAGCCAATGCTCCATGTACAATGCCTGCGACGGCTTACGTGGCTACAGTATGCGTGTCTTCATGTGCGACTCCAGAACAGCAGATTCTGGCTGAAGAGGTCGTAAGCAAGAAGCTGAAATACATGTCCTTCTTTGATGCTCTGACTTCACAGTCCGCTTATGTGGGTACAATGCAGTCCGCGGATTCTTTGAACAAGAATGCGGTTGTGAAAACCAAAGTGGATCAGTGGGTGACCGAGCTGGTGGACGGCGACCACGAGATCCTGGTGTTCAAAATGAAGTCCGGCCGTGAACTGCGTGTGACGAAAAATCACCCGATCCTGAGTCAGGACGGCTCCATGAAAGTGGCTGAAGAGTTCAAAGTCGGAGAGTCCTTGGTTCAAAGTGGTGGAACACTGGATGCGATTGTCTCCATCAACGAGATCAAGTACTTCGGTAAGGTGTACAACGTGTTTGTTCAGTCCAATGCACCTCACAAAAACGTGGTTCTGATCAACGGTTACCTGAACGGATCTGCATTCTTCCAGAATGCCGGTGCGAAGGAAATGAACAGAACGATCTTCCGTAACAACATGACCCGTGGAGTGTTTGGCAAATGAGAATCAGAACACTAGTAATGCTATCCGGTGCAATAACAGTCCTGGGTGTGGGTTTGACCGTGATGAGTGAAAAGAGCAAGCCTGAGACGGAGTCCCAAGCGGCCCCGAGTCAGGAAGCTCCGGCGGCAAACCCCGTTGAATCTGAAAAAGAGACCGCCATCGCAGCAGGGACGAAACCTGCTGCGATGGACGTGATTAAATCTTCGCAGCCAATGCCCGTGGTGTTTAAGGAATTCAAGCAGGCCCGTGACCTTAAAAAGTACGCGGACCTGAGCCACAAGGCCCTGTTGCTGGAACCTGACAAGATCGTCAAACGGCGTTTGTTGAAAGATGAAGACTTTCTGAAAAGTCTGGAAGCTTTGTTGAAAACCGCACCCAATGATGAAGAATCCCAGCAGATGCAAAATTCGGCTTTGGATTTTGTGTTTGAAGCCCTCAATACTGATATGAAATCCGCTGCGATAGAAGTTTTAAAGGGTGTGGTCGCTGATGCCACGGTGGAAAACAGTGCTGTGAATGAAATGGATCGCAAAGTGCTGGCAGGGGTGAAGGCAGAAGCTCTTCATAACTGGGCGGCCGCAGATCCGTCAGCGGAATCCAGTATCAACAGTCTTCTTCCAGGCCCGGTCAGTCAAAAGATCTGGGCGAACGTGAAACACCAGCAGGAAAGCAACCTGGGTGAATCTGCGATGCTTCAGGCGGGGCAGTAGGGATAAGATCTATTAGGCCAGAAGTAGAAGCTTGCATTCATTCTTGTCTCTCAGCATCGCTTTAAAGATCCAAGAAAGCCCCGCCATTGAGTTCAAAGTTTCTCTTTGGAGGGAAAACCCAAAAGCCGTTTTCAAAAACTCAACGAATAATGCCTCCAGATGCAAATTAGAGGTGGCACCCGGGACAGGAACTTTAGAATCAGAAAACTGCAAATTTCGAGGATTCTTAGATCAAGAACGGCCTTCAATCGGCCGTTTCTTGATCCACTTATCTATCAAAGGTGCTCTAAGACCGCCAACTTCAAGACTCTTCTAGAACTAAAAGCAGTACCTTATTTTCTTTTCAGTTTCTTTTTCTTTAATCTTTTTCTCCTCTGAAACGACTCTCACTGCATCCTTGAACTTCATAACGAGAGCTTTTTTGGTGTTCTGCTTGAGTTGCCTGCATGCACCGTTAATTTCCTTAGGATAATGTAAAATGATTTCCTTAAGTTGCTGAACCAACTCTTCACTAGCGCTTTGTTCTAGATACGAGAGTCCTACCAGATATGGTCTCAAGCACTTTTGACAATTTTTCTTTGCCAAAAGACCACGCATCTTATCCACAGCAGGAATGAATTCATTCTCGTTGAATGCCTCTGTCTCCTCGCGATACTTCATTGTATCGCTTTTAAATTTCTCATAGATGCCATGACTTTTATCGAAAACAGCCATAACGTTTTGTTCCGGTGATGCAGCACTAGCAAAAAAACTCAATAAAAATGTTAGGATAATCATCTAACCTCCAAGGCAATCCAAGGTGTCATCGGTTGTCCATAGATGCCTCTGAGCATTTCACCCAAAGCATCAGCAGAACCATTAGTACAATTTACTCCAATACAGCCTAAAGTTCCAGGTGTTCCTCCATCAGGGTGAATTCTCAAATCGGTTCTATTTGTCGGGAACTGTGGATGTAAGTTTAGAGAGTAACCGTTTGATCCAGGACAAGCATAGCTTCCCGATCTATTGTCTCTGAAGTCACCTACTGAATAGTTTCCTTTAGGCAGACCTCCGTTACCCCACGGCCCCGAAGTCGCAGACCCTTCATACAGAAGTCCGCCGTTGTCGTCGAAAAAGGACAGAGTACCATTCTGGAAAACAAATTTTTTCTTCAGTCCACTTGGATCAATGAAATTCACGGGATCATTTTGCACGTACCCAAACAAATTCGTATCCCCGCCTTTAAACAAGATCGGATCTTTGCTTGTCCATCGCCCTGTTTCCGGATCATAGTCTCTGGCGCCGAATCTTACAAGTGGCGTGTTGCGGTCATAGAACCCACCGGCGAAGCCATGCGGAGATATTTGATTGTAGTTTTCAAGAATTTGTCCAAATTCATCGTGGTCCATTCTGGATATGATTGCTCCGTCAGAGAGTCGAATGGTTAGGCGAGGGGATCCCAGATGATCGGAAATCACGCGATAAAGCTGATTTCCAGTAGCGATGATATCCGGGGTGTTCGGTTTGGATGCATAGACAAATCTGTTGACGAGGGCTCCTTGTGCATTGAGCTCACCGGCAACCCTATATTGGTCCATATAGATCCATCTTCTTGAGATGTTGCCATTAAAGACCTCGCCAGCATCCTGAATCTCTCATCCTCCAGAAGACACTTCGTTGGCATAGAATGTCAAAAAAATTTTAAATGGGGGCCGCATACAGGAGGCATACATTCACACCTTTTTGCTCAATCACTTTTGCGTAAGGTGCAACCCCGGCGTCTTTGGTCAAGGCACTTGGTTGAAATGGCACTGTTCCCATTTGACCTAATTGAATCGTAGCGCCTTCTCTGTAGGCGTCTAACAGCATATTTTGGCAGGCCGCGACGTCTGCCAAGGGATAGGTCTTTTTATCACTGTCTGTCCAAGGCAGGGCTTGGTGAAGCCAGCGGTGCGACGATGAGGGCCAATTGTGAAATTCAAAGACGAACCTTTTGAATTCGCTTTTTGATATAAATCCATTTTCTTGGACCCACTCTAGTTCGAAAACGACTTGAGCGCGTTCATTGAATATAAATTTCGTTATCTTAGCTTCAGACCAATCTCCACCTGCAGAAGCCGTTGATCCAAATCCTAATGCAAGCAGTACAAGCACTTTTCTCATTTTATACCTTTCTGCCATCCAGCTAAATAGCTTGGAACCATCTAGTTCCCATTTGATGGGACTACCAAGGTATTGCCTCCCATCTCGTTCGTCAGCAACTGGTTTAAGTTATATATGCTCCCAGCGTTATTTTCAGATCGTCGAGCTGTGATACATCCATTCGATGTGTTTCCGGGAATGTGGAAGTTAAAGCCGCCCCTCCCTAGACCGAATTTATATAGGCCTCTTGAAACTGTTCCTGGATCAAGGAACCATGTTCCATATTGAGAGTCTGGCAATTTTACAATATTATATGTGCCAGAGGGGATTGCACCGTTTGTCATATTTTGAGGCTCGGAGCTAGTAAAAGCGTTGACGGTAATTGTGGTCTTGCCATCGTTACTTGTGCAAGAGAGTAGCCCTCCGCTGAAGATACACTTTGCAAGGCCCATTGGATCTACTCAATTCACAGGATCATTGGCAACATACCCATACAAATTTGTATCCCCACTTTGAGATCCAAAATCTTCGTACTTCTCCAATTTCAATTTAAGTGGTTGTGATATGAAAATTTACCTCGCTGCTATGAAATATTATCTAATTTGTTCAAATTTTTTGGCAACAATTTGGCACGCATCGAGACTCTCTCGTGGCATTTTGTATAAACGTATCATCGTCATTTTATCTGCCGCATTGTCGTGTCAACAAAATGCGGCAAAGGCCTTGAGTAGATCGTGCCAGCGATTCAAATTTTATTGAATTTTTTGGCACGATCTAGGCGCGGAATCCCAGATGATCGGAAATCACGCGATAAAGCTGATTTCCAGTAGCGATGATATCCGGGGTGTTCGGTTTGGATGCAAAGAAAACAAATTGTCTTTGCAGTCTCTTGGCACCGCCAAGGTCACCGGAAAGCCGGGTGTGGTTCTGGTTGATCCTGTGGTGGTCACTGCTGTCGAAAAAAACTGAAGCAAATTTAGTAATTATCGATAGGTCTCAGTATAGCAAGACTCAACTTCGGCAACCCCATTGGAGTTATAATAGGGCTCATCCGCGAGCTTGGCATCCAAGGTCCCGTTGTGACTCCAAGTGCCGCGCCCTTCTTTGTAGATGTTGTTGAAATCAAGTTTGATCACACCGGTGTTTTTCAAAGTGATCATTAAAGTGCCCGGGCCTTCTTCTTTTTTGATGATAGTATCTTCACCAATCGGGCGTCCCATGCTGGAGGCCATTTCCCAAAGATCCACGATATTTTGTCCCTCATAGACCTTGAAAGTATAGCTTTGTCCAATGGAGCAAATAAGAACATTGACCTTGGCCAATGCGACATCCGCGAACATTAAAGAGAGGATTAAAACACCGGAAGCTGCCTTCATATTAAAGCCCTTTCGTAGGGCCTAAGGAATACAAGAAGAGGCTTCAAATAGCGAGATCAATCGGCCAAAATTGACAGTGTCTAAAGTCTGGACAGTAGAATCTTCATAGAGATATTTGGAAGCTGGTCGACTCAGCTATTGTTAAAGTTTAGCACCTTCCAAAGTAGCGCTAAATATTCTAAAATGATCAGTCTCCGACTGCAAAGTCATCCCCAGCTTTTGCGCCACATTTTGTGATCGGATATTTTGGTTGTTGGTTCTGATAATAGCCTGTCTCCAGCCTCTAGCGGCCATGGCTTTTATCAGAAGCAGCAGGCTTTCTTGGACCAATCCCTTTCCTTCATATTCAGAATCCACCCAATATCCGAATTCAAAGCTGCGGTTCTGATAGTTCAGCGAATGAATGGAGATGGCCCCAGCAAAAGTCTCATCTTTGAATATCTGAAAGTGATAAGCATGGCCTGCTGCCCACTGTATATCTGTTTTTAGCGAAAAGTTCAGCTGGTCTTCCAAGGTGTTAATGTGGATCGGCCAGTTTAGGAACTCTTGCAGTCTTTCTTTTTGTGACTGCACTTTTTTAAATACAACCTCAGCATGCCGTGCTTCTTGCTTGCGAACAGAAACTCCGGAATTACCGAAGAAGATGTCCGCTGGCGCTATGGGGTTGAACTCTGCCGAGTTCATTTAGTACCAAGCATGTTCACGCGGGGAATAGAAGTGTTTGCGGGATTCTGGAATCTTTTCGGACTCTTTTTCTTCGATGCGTTTGTCGTCGTGGGCATCGGCCTGGCTCCAGGAATTGGCGGCAAGCTTCTGGCTTTGTTCAAGCTTGTTACTTAGTTCCAAGTCAGAAGCGTGGGCGTTGGAAGCCATTAGAAGACCGATAAATGCGTAAAAGATTGCTTTGGATTTCATGTTTCCTCCTCAGGAAAGTATTTGTTGTGAGGAGGGTATTGCGCGGTCCGTGCCGCCGGATTTTAGGGTTATAAGCCGCTTATATTCGATCTGGCCTCCGTATTGTCCGGGGAGGGATTCTAAAATCTAGGATATCGGATGAAAGGGACCTTACTTGGTGCCGGTCTTTTTTTGAGCTTCTGCAGCCTTCGGGGCTGCCGCTTTGGCTGGGGGATTGATCTTCAGTTTGCCGATCTCTTTCGCCACTGACTCGCCCCAAGCCGCTGAATCTTTCGGGCCATAGTGAATGCCGTCGGATTTGCCGCCGGGATATTTGGTCAGCTTGGTGGAATCAATGAACTGACAGTTGTTGGCGTCAGCCCAGGACTTTAATTCCTTCACGCCCAGTTCTAGATTTTTCTTGAACGGATCTTTTCTCAAGTCTGGAGGTCCCACCCAGATGCACGCAGAACCTGCGGCATTGATCTGCTTCATCATCTTTTCAACGTGGGCTTTTTCGCTTTTGATGTTGGCAGGGCTTGCCAGGAAGTTTGTTCCCAGGGTGATCACCGTCAGATCCGGTTTTGTCGCAGTAAGCTCTTCACTGAAAGAAGGCAGCTTGTGACTGGTCACGCGGGTTTCTTGACCTTTGGCGTTCTTTTTCCAGAAACCACAGTTGGTGCTTTTAAAGTTTTCAGAGCTGGTGGTCCATGTGGATGGGGATGAGCCACAGCTGGATAAAGATGTGACCTGGGTGGCGCCCTTTCTGAAGTGCGCATCCAGCACCGAGCCGTAACGGCCGTAAGCGTGGGAATCCCCCAACAACAAAACGCGCGAAGGACCTTCGGCAAACGCCGATGAGAATGAAAGCCAAACTGTCAAAGTCAAAAGTGTGCTTTTCATAAGGTCCTTCGTCAGAAATTAAAACTTCCAGTAAAGGCTGGTGGACAGGCCGATTTGCATGTCTTCTTTGGTTGCGGAGGGGTCGAACTTATAATCCGACAAATCAACGCCATAGCGCCAGTACCATTGGTTAGAGAACTGCAAGTATGCTTGTGCTTTCAGGTTGTACGCCGACTTCACTTTGAAGTCGCTTCCAGAAGAACCTGCATAGTACTGCAGCTTGTATTCCGACCAATCCATGAACGGGCGTAACCAGCGGCCTGGCTTTTTGATGATATAAGCCCCCAGCCCGTAAGCCGTGGCACTGGAGCTTTCGCCGGCCACCATTTGCAGTGGTACTGTAAGACCCCAAGTGGCATCCACAAGGTTAAAGCCTTCCTCAGCGCGCCACATCAGTTCTACCGTGGTCAGATCGACCTTGGCGGTATCATCGTTTTCGGTCAGGTGCTGCTGGCGTTCAATCGACAATCCCCAGTGGAATCGGGTCCAGTCTGAGTTCATCCACAGGAAGTTTTCAATCCACCACTGGAACTCAATAGTCCCAAATGCAATGCCTGACGGAGTCTGATAGCGCGCCCCCAGACCCAGTCCAAACGGCTGCCCGCGGAAGACGTCGTTACCGGCAACAAACGTGTGGCTGTCCGCTGTGACCGCCAGATAACGACGGTTTTCTACGCCTGCCGGGATGTCATCAATGGTCCATGCGAATTGGTTTTTCTTGGTGCCTTCCAGTCTTGCGGCCTTGTCGGAATCAAGTACTTTCACCGTGACACCCTCTGGTGCCACACCCGCAAAGCTTAAAGATGAAGAATAAGTGCGCACGGCAGAACGGTTGGAAAGATAAGGACGGTTCTTTTCGCGTGGCAGTTGACCACGGATATAGAATTCCTGGCGCATCGGGATGTCGCCATCACCTTTTAAGTAAAGCACCGGACGGGACTTCGGCAAAGAGATCTGCCAGTCTGTCGCAGAAAGTTTTTTCACTTTCTTGGCATCCACAGGCTCAGCCCCGGAAGCTGTCAGAATCAGATTTTCACCGTCATCAGACACAACCACGTCTTTGAAGTCGACGTCTTTTTTACGGGTTTCAATTTCCAGGAAGGCGCCAGAGCGGGTGGCCGCTTTAAATGCCACGTTTTCACTGCGGTCGTTCAGATAGATGATCCCTTGATTTCCGACCACCTTGCCGTTGATCTCAATCTGTGAGGCCTTCTTGGTGCTGGTGCGGGCTTTCACCGCCATCTGACCTTGCTGGGAACTGAGGTAAAGTTCGTTCGAGCAAAGATACAACCGAGTCTCTTCACTTTCACGGTAAATACAGAATGTCATGAACGGCAAATATTTCATGTCGTCGACAAGGCTGTTTTCGATTTCTTCCACCACGAATTCCGCTTTTTCCGAACGAAGGTCCCCATCTTCGGCAGGCAGGGTGTCGGTGGTGACTTTGACGTTGTTCTTGTCCAGAACAGCGTTGAAGATGGCTTTGCCGGAATTGTTTTTCACTGCCAGCTCGCCATCTTTGATCAGTCCCGCCGGCCAAGAGAAGCGAATACGGTAGGAGCCTTTTTTAGACGGGGATGGTTCCACCTGGAAAGTGACTTCGGTGGTGTCAATCAGGATGTCGCCGACTTTCAGACGGTTTTCATCCATCAGGGTGTATTCAAAGCGCTGAGGCAGAACCTGCAGATTGTTTTTGTCGGCCTGAAAGTACATGGGCTTCAGGCGGCTTGTGCGGGTTTGTGCCGCCACAGGCAGGGCGATCGAAAGACTTAACAATGCAAGCAGGGCGGATTTCATTACAGTAGCTCCTTCTTGATTTCTTCAGCGCTTTTATGGGCCATGATGGCTTTGATCACTGCCAGGGATGTTGTCATCTTGGAAAGGAAGTCGGCGTTGTGAGTGATCACCACACGGCGGGGATGTCCGTCCCAGGCATTTTTAATACGGTCATTCAGGTCCCAGGCCTCCTGATAGGTTTCAGTGCGGATGGGATTGGAACTGTCATAGTCATCAGCTGCGGCGGTATCCAGATGAATGACCCAGTCATAGCGGGCCAGTTCTTTTTCTTTGGTAGTGTTCATGCTGGTGAAGAAATCACTGCCCAAAGATGTCGGCCAGTAAGCAGCGCTGTCCAAGGAGCCGCGGTCACAGACGATCAGACTTTTTTGACTGACGTAAGAAATCATCGCCTCCAGTTCAAACTGAGTCGCATAGATCGCTTTTTGTGCATGCACTACAGTCTGCGGATCTTTGTAGCGTGGGAAACCTCCGCGATACAAAATACTGGCCGCTTCCGGCACGATGGCACAGCGCTGGCCCAGCTCTTTTTTCAGAGCTTCGATAAGTGTGGTTTTTCCCCCTGACGGGCCTCCGGTGATCGCGACTTTGACGTATGAATTCATACCTCTATGGTCCCTAATAAACGGTCCTCAGGTCAAAACAAAAAACTAGAGCATATAACGCAATCGGAAGGCGATTTTATACAGGATTCGGGTCAGCCATGACGGGGTCGCAAAATCCTTTTCTGAGGCAGGTCGGGAGTTTGCAATATCCTTGTTCCATTGCTCCAGCATGTTTTGCACCAGGGGCGGATCCTGCAAAATCACTTCGACCTCCAGATCATGCAGAATACTGCGATGATTCAGGTTGAAAGAGCCCACAAAGGCCTCGTTGTCGATGATCATCGTCTTGGCGTGCAGAATGGACTTTTGATACTCAAATATCGGGATCTGGCGCTGGATTAAAAGGCGAACAATATAAAAAGCCGCCCATTTCACCATCGGAACGTCGGACTTTCCGGGGATCAGCAGTTGCACGTCGACGCCGCGTTGAGCGGCTTTCAGCAAGGCTCGCAGCAGGGATCGCCGTGGCAGGAAATAGGCTGTGGTCAGGTAAATGCGGTTTTCTGCGTGGCTGATTCGGCGAAGCAGGTCGCGATAAAGTTTTTTTCGCGTGCGCTGGGTGGTGTTCAGGCGAAGCACACTATGGGCGACGTCTTCGTTCATGCGCCAGCGGCCGACCCACGTCAAAAGGCCCTTCATGAACGTGCGCAGGTAAGAGATCTGAAACGCCAGCACCAGGCGCTTGACGGGTTCACCTTCGACCCATACGCCGGTGTCACGCCAGGCTTTGTCGCCGACATAGCTTATGCAATGTTCCTGAGTGAAGTTCATGCTGCCCAGATAGGCGCGTTTTTCATCGATGATGGCGATCTTGCGGTGAGTGCGGCGATTCAGGCGTTTAAACAACAAAGACCCGCGCCAGGAGTATTTCAAAACAAACTGATGTGCCCAAATCAGCGGATACGGCAGGGGGTGAAAGACCCGCAGTTCCAGTCCGTTGTCCGTGCAAAAGCGGTCCAGATAAGGGATTGAGGTGTAAGAGCCAAAACCGTCGACAACGATTTTGACGGTGCAGCCGCGCTCCCGCGCGTTTGTCAATTCCTGCAAAATCGTCTTGGTAAGCTTATCTTCAGCAAAGATGTACGATTCAATGGTGACGCTGCGACGAGCCTGTCTTATATCTTGGGAGAGACTTGAAAAAAAGTCGTCACCTGAGTGAAAAATTTGAACTTGGCTCCATGACTCCATATGTCGCAATTGTTCATTAATTTATTAAAAAAGTCGACAGCAAAGCAAGGGGGAGGGCACACTCACTTTATGGCATTAAGCAACATATCTCTAGACATCAAAAGTCTTAAAAAATTCCTGACGGGAAGTCTTCTGATCCTTGCCTCCTGCGGGGCAACATGGGCTCAGGCTGCGGTGCCGTCCTCAAAAACAACGGTGATCTATTTCGGTCAGAACAAAGCAGAAGACTTTGAACTGAAAGTGAAGCCTGTTTTTGCTGATTTCGTTAAATCCTGCAAATCCTGCGAGATCCTGAATTACACTCCATATACCAAAGAAGGTGAAGTGGACATGGCTTCCCTGCAAGAGCGCGTGGAGTCCCTGCCGGACAATGCAGCTTTTGTTTTCTTTGATTTCAACATGAGAGCCAATGAAGCCAATAAAGAGCTGGTGGAAATCCTGAACAAGAAAGCCGACTCCGGCCTTGTTATTGTGGGGGCCGCAGGTGGCCCGGGGCCCGCGGAGGTTTCAAGTCCGTTGAGCCGTACTGTCCTGGGACAGGTTCATGGTGCATTGATCATCGGCGAGCTGGGCGAAAGAGACCGTCTGTTCCCGGTGATTGGGTTCTATGGCCCGGAAATGCTGACTGCTTTGCGTGCGCCACGCGATATCGTCGGTCAGGGTTACAGCCCGCTGATTTTCTCTGCAAACCTGGCCAGCAACTGGCAAAAACGCACGTCTTCTGAGTGGGTGGAGCACTTCCGCAGTAAGAAGATGAAAACCCGCAAGCTGTGGCTTGATTTGGGTGATTTGTTCTAATTAACGGCCTGGAAACAGTTCGACACGATCCCGGTATTCTGCCGGGATTTTTTCTTGAAGCAGGCGCAAAGCCTCTTTGTCTGAATATCTGCTGGAAGCATGAATGATAACGATCTTCTCGCTCTCAATGTCCTTGAGGCGGGGGATGATTTCGTCAATATGGGTGTGACCCCAGGTTCTGGCGTGTTCAACGGATTTCTTGTCGTCCAGATAGGTGGACTCCATAATCAGGATCTTGCTTTGGCGAACCCAGGGGCGGGAATCCAAAAACTCGATCTGGGTGTCGCCGGTAAAGCTGACCACCGGGATGTTGGTGGTTTCGTTGACTTCAAGACCCTGGCGGCGCAGGTCCACGATTTCGTCCTGTTTCAGGCCCAGGTATTCTTTCTTCAGTTTCTTGTGAACCTCAAACAGGGTGTAACCGTAGGACTCGATTCGGTGAGTGGTCGGGAAGACCTTGATGAAGGCTTGCGGATTCAGAGGGATTTCGTCATCGGCTTTAACGGGGATGAATTCGTACTTGTACTGATGGTTTTCAATCTGCTCCCAGAGCTTCATGATTTTATCCAAAGGTTCCACCAGCGTGCCCGGCATATAGAACTTTCCGGGTGGCATTGAATTCATCGCTTTCTGCGAGATGATGTAGGGAATCCCTGCTGCGTGGTCCAGATGGCCGTGACTGATAAAGAATTGCTTTAAGTTTATCAGGAACGGATAACCTTGTGCGACATCAAAGCTCAAAGAGAGTTCGGGCATGGAAATCGCCGTGCGGATTCCCGACAGCGACATTCCATGGAACTTGTACTTGTTGTAACTCCAACTCTCTCCGGCTTGAACTGACATACAATTACATGCAGCGGGCTACGAGGTCGTGACCAATCCATGCCACCGGAGCTTTCGGCTTCCAAGAGTCATGAAGCATCACGTAACCACAGGATTTAAACACCACTTCAGACAAAACGGCCGTCAGTAGATTCTTCGGATCTTTGTGCATTTCAAACAAAGCGTCCGAGTTTTTCAGCATGAACTCCATCTGATCCTGGCGGGAATGCTGAGGCCATTTGTCGAACTTGGTGAACTCCAAAGTCAGATCATTGGTCAAGTAGTCGTCAGTGGTTTTGATGATTTGTTCAAGTGTTACGTCATCTTTCAGAAGGGCCTTGCACTCGTTCAGAACCTGCTCCGCGTGTTTCTTGTCACCAGCGTCTTTCTGAATAGCTGCGAGCAAAGGGTAAAGTGATACTTCAACCCCTTGGAAGATGGAGCTTGAGTTCGTTAGAATCTCTGGGCAGTTGTAAACGCAGCAGTGAACACCTTGTTGCGCAAAGTCTTCAGCGTGTTTTTCCAATGCCATTTTTGCCCAGCCCTGGAAGTAGCACGTGTAAGTCTGCCATTTGTACTGGCCACGGATCAGGACTTCGGTGCCATGGTATCCGTAAGCAGTGTAAGAAACGTGGCTGCCTGCGGCTTCCAGTTTTTTGCGCAGTGGGGTGGAAAGTTCCACCAAATGCTTGAACGTTTCTGCTGTCACATCCTGGAAGTTACGCAGGCACAGTTTGCCGATCTCAGAGTCCATCAAGGCCTGAGAGGAAATGTGGCGGTCCCCGGTGCCTTTGGCAACGCGGTTCAAAACTGGCATGATCACTTTTGTGCGCGGAACGCCGCCGGCCATCAAGTGCGCAAACAGAACATTGGCACCCGCCGGGATGTATTGTTCCAGTTCTTTCAGGAAAAGTTCGGTGTTTTTTCTGAAGCGAGCGGTCCCGTTTTTCTGGGATTCATCAATGGACGCCCAGTCCAAGTGGACCTTGTCCCATTCGCTCATTTTAACGCCTTCCAACTGCTGGCAAGGAGTCACGCCCTTGGAGTCTGGCTCCATGTCAAAACCGGCCTCCATCGGCACGTTGATGAATGGGCGAGGGATGTTGGCAGTTTCTTCTGCATTCAAAGCGCGCAAAGAACCGTCTTTTTCGCGGCGGCCCACAGTGGCACGGACAATCGTCATTCCACGGCGCTCAGCCTCTTCAACCAAACCGTTGGCATAGCCACGAGTGAAAAGCTCACCGAACAACACCAGGACATCGCCTTTTTTGTACGGGCTCAAGGATGGCTTCTCGGTCAGAGGGAAAAGTTGCGTCATAAATACCTCACTCAAAATTGAAAAAAACATACTTGTCCTCTCTGGCAGCGGGGTCAAGTTTTGACTAGCGGCAGTTCAAAATACAGCGCAGAGTGCTCAAGGCCTGGGCCGTTTTTATTGCTTTGGGCGCTGGGGGACGTTTAGAATGGGCTTTCGGAGGAATATTGTGCGAGTTGTTAGTATGGTTCCGTCATGGACCGAGACACTTTTAAAAGCCGGCGTTCAGGTTGTTGGACGCACGCGTTTTTGCATTCATCCGCCGAAACAGATCACCAATATCCCGATCGTCGGGGGCACCAAGGACGTGTCCTGGGATCTGGTGGTGGATCTGAAGCCTGATCTGGTGCTGCTGGATCAGGAAGAAAACCCTCTGGAAATGGCTGAAGAATGCCCGGTGCCCTATCTGGCGACCCATGTGCATTCGCTGGCTTCTTTGCAAAAAGAGCTGGCTCGGCTTGGGGAGCATTTTGAAAATCCACAGTTGATGGAAATGTCTGTTGAAGCTTTGGATCTGGTCGAGGCTGCGCCGCTAAAATGGGATCTGCAAAAGATCCCGGGCTTTCTGGAGTGGGTGCGCCCGCCGGGAAAAAGCTATGACGAAGTTCTTTATCTGATCTGGAAAAAGCCCTGGATGAGTGTCAGTCGTGAGACCTACATCGGCTCGGTGCTGGAAAAGCTGGGAGCCAGGGTGGCCGAATTTCCCGAGGGCGAAAAGTATCCGGTGGTAGAGCTGGAAGATTTCAAGAACGCTTTCTATTTGTTTTCGTCTGAACCGTTCCCGTTCCAAAAAAAGATCGGCGATTTGAAGGCGCTGGATATTGATGGAGCTATTGTCAACGGGGAGTCCTATTCGTGGTTCGGTGTTCGCAGTATCGAGTTTTTGAAAGAGGCTTATCTCCAGAAGTAGGTCTGGTGTTTTCGAGTTCTCAGTGACAGATCCTGATGATTATATACAATAAATTATATACAATAAAATCTCATGATTTCATTGAATGAACATCAGGAAGGATTTGCCTCATGACTGTGACTTCGTTTTCGGCCCGTGTGTCCTTGTTGGCTTTGACCACTATTCTTGCAACGTCTTGTGCGGAAAAAAGCCAGGCGCCCGAGTCTTTGACCTTAAAAATGATGCGCATGCAGGCGGAAAACAACTATCAGTCTGAGATTCCGCAAAAAGATCTGAAATCAGTCAAAAAAGTTCAGCGTGTGGCCTTTGTTTGCTGCGCCCATCAGGATCAGGAGCAAAACCTGTGGCAGCAGGTTTCTGCGAAAAATCCGGACGTGGTGGTCTTTACCGGGAACAGTGTCAGCGCGGTTCGCTACGATGAAAAACCATTGGGCGCGCAATACAAAAAACTGGATCAAATCGAAGGTTATCGTCAACTGCGCGGCAAAGCGCCTTTCATGGCGGTGTGGGATGGACTGGATTTCGGTCTTCGTCACGGGGACTCGGGCTTTGAAGGCAAATACGAAAGTCGCGAAGCTTTCCTGAATTATTGGAATTACATCCCGAAACTTCAGCCTAAATCCGCCAAGGGGGTCGAACACTCGGTCATTCTGGGGGCGCCGGGGCAGCGTGTGCAAATCATCATGCTGGACACACGTTTCTATGCGACACCATGGCTGGATACCGGTGTGGACGGGGTGTTTAAGAAAAATTGGAACCGCTCAGATTCTTTGTTGGGAACCGGGCAGTGGAACTGGCTTGAAAACGAACTTCGCAAAGAAGCCGAATACCGTGTGATCGTGTCCCCGTTGCAGATGGCAGCCAACACCGGTGGCCAGGAGCGCTGGGGCTTGTTCCCGCTGGATCGTCAGAAGTTCTTTGATACCTTGCGCGCCACCAATGCCAGGAAAGTGGTGATTGTCAGCGGCAACCGTGGCTTTGGCTCTGTTGGTAAAGTGGATCTGCTGGAAGGTTATGGGCCGCTGTATGATCTGACCGTGGGCCCGATGAACGGTGAAACCAGCCCGCGTGAAAAAGACTTCCACTATGTGGGTAGCGCCTTAGAGGCCTTTAATTTCGGCCTGCTAGAGTGGGACTGGAAAGCCAAAACAGTTCACCTGAAACTGGTGGATGAAAGCGGCAAGACGGCGCAGGAAATGAAATTGAGTTTGTAATTTGAAAATTCCGAAAATAAAAAACCCGCGATCTTCGCGGGTTTTTTATTTGTGGCCGGCTTTGCCTTTTTGGTATTTGTAAGACGCTTTTCGGTGCAGCAGTTTTTCGTAAAAGGCACTTTGTTTGTCGATGCTCACTTCTAGCTCTTTGGATTCGACCTGGCGGCAGATGTTCAGAGCGTGCAGGGTGTCTTCGGGATCGTATTTGTTCTGGTATTCACCGGTGACACTGTTCATCTGGCGTAAGAGTTCTTTTTTTAAAAGGGCGATGGAATCCGGATCCAGTTGGGCTTTTGGGGTGACAGCCTGAGCTTTGGCTTCCTTGGTGGTGTCTTCAAAGGACACGTTGCCGATGGTGCCGTCTTTTTGGAAATTGATCGTGCGATAGAAGGGCTGGCCTTTTTCTTCCAGTTTCACGGTCATGCTTTGATCGGCGTATTTGTGATCCAGAACACTGACAGAATCACTGGTGATGAAATAGATCTTTTTTCCGGAAATCAGCGTAAAAGGAGTGGGGGAGGTGACTTCCAGCTTAAAGGTGCGGGCGTCGGATTTGCCATCCAAAGCCTCGTGGCAGGCAATCAAGCGCGCCAGCTCCTGCGACGCAAGAGCGTGATTTGCGAACATGAGCATGCTGGCAAACAGAACAATTTTCATAATTTAAGGATAAAAGGAATTCCCAAAGACCGCAAAGTCGTCCAAGGGGAATTCCCGATTTGAGACTATTTCACCAGGTACATGCCTGGGTAAGCAGGTGCTGGCATCTGGAACAGCTGCTCCATCATCTTGGTCGCCTGAACCTGAGGATCTTCGTCTTTTTCCGCACCCTGAGGCATACCAGCGTTACCGCGCATTGCGATCACGAAGCGGTTGAAGTCTTGCGTGGATCTCAGCGCGATAAAGAAGTTGCGGTTGCGGGAATCGCCACTGTCCTGCATCTGAGAGCTGCTGGTTTCCTGAGCGATCAGATAGTAGTTCTCAGTGATGTCCATTGGCTCAGTGTGAGTCACACCGTCACACACCATGATACCACGAGTGACTGCCGCCGCTTTTTCAGCCTCCGTCAGTTGTGAGTTCAGCACCATCAGATAGTCCTTGCGACCAAACCAGGATTTCGTGTCCTTGATAAACAAAGTCGGGTTCAGGCGCACGATTGCGCACTGTTCGTACTTGTTCACGCGAATCTTCATCTGGCTTTGTTGAACCGTCATGGAAGTGGAACCATTCACAGAAATCGAGTTGCTGGAAGCTTTCGCGTCGGTGGTGGCCCAGGACATCGTGTAACCCAGGTCCGCGCTGACAGACAAAAGATCCATGAACTTCTTGGACAAACCAATCTTAGCAGACACACTTGTGGAAGTCGTCACGGATTTAGAGTGGGAAGCGCTCAAAGAGAAGCTTGTCCCCACAGTCAGACCCTGATTCAGACCCTTCAGGTATTGAGTGTTGCCGACTTCTTTGATCAGCATCTGTTTTTCAACCATGAAGAACTTAGAAGCGTCTTTTTTAACTGCGTGGAAGCAATCCATACCAAACGCCGGAGCAATATTAGGCATGATCGCGCCACCTTTGGCAGCGTACATTTTTCTCATATAGTCGCTGGCCCAGAACGCACACATTCTTTGTGCCGCTTCGTTGGACAACTTGCCCGTGGAAACCAGGGAATACAAATCAGACTTCGTCACAATCAGGCGGTCCGCCAGGTTCGTTGAACCTACCAAAGCTTTTACCAGTGGCTGCTCTTTTTCAAGGTTTGGCAAAGCCAGCAGATCCAGATTGTTTTCTTTGGCAAACTGCGCCGCCTGAGATCGGTTCTTGATGTTGCTTGCGATCTCGGCTTTCACTTTCAGACCTTCGGCCACGATACGAGCCACCACGTTCTTTTCAGAAGTGTTGTTTTCGCCTTTACCTTTCAGCAGGTAAGTGCTGATCGCTGCCGGGTCCATAATGCGAAGCGGACGGGTCGTTTCATCGATATTCAGAGTGATCGGACCAATGAAAGTTGGATTTTCCAACACAGAACCAGCATCAATCGCAGAGTCCGCGTGCTGAGAGGCGTCTTTCATGCGCACTTCGCCTTTTTCAATCACGACCTTGGATTCATCCACCGGATGCAGTTCCACCAGGATGTTGTTGCGATTACCCAGGGCTTTAAGATCCTGAGTTTGGAAGGTCACGTCCGTGTTGATCAGGCCGTTCATGACGTTCACGAAGCGGTCTGCAGATGTAACATAAGTGTTCTTCTGGTCATAGTCGCGGTTTTGCACGATGGCCAGTTTCATCAAGTAAACGCCATCACGCAGTTTTTGAGCTTCCGCGCGGCCGTTGGCCAAGCTTGAATAGATCAAAAGGCGAGGGTCCATCTTGAACTGGATTTTCTTGGTCACAGTCAGGTTCAGTTGTGCATCCACGTTGTAGTTGTAGGACAAAGTGTTGTAGCTGAAGCTGTCCAGCAGGATTTGCGTGCGTGGACGACTTTCTTTTTCACAGCTCAGGATCAGCTTTTCAGTTGGATCCACATAACGCATGTCACGAGCCACCTGACCCCAGGATTCCCATGGGTTCACGATGATTTCCAGTTTTTCCTTCATGCCCAGGTCTTCGTTTTCGATCTGAACATAACCTTTCAAATAGCGCTGACAATCGAAGTATTTAAATGAAATGCTTTCATCCCAGCTCAGGCATGAGTTGTTGTCCGTCTTCAAGGACACAGAAGAAGACGTCTCCGCTTCGTTTTGGCGGAACTTAGTGACTTTGAATGTGTGAGCGCGCGTGTTCTTCTGATCCAGGCCGTTTCTTACGCAGGCCTTGATATTATAGAACACTTCACGAGTGGACGTTGTTTCAGAGCCCACGCGGATAAAGCGGAATTCCAACTGGGATACTTCAATTTTTGGTTTCTGGTAAGTGTCTTCGTTCATTTTGCCAGCCGGAGTGACTTGTGCCACTTCCTGCATCTGAGCATTCACATAGTTGCTGATTTTGAAACCTTTGGTTTGAGCTACAATCGTGTTCAACTTCAGGAAAGAAGACCCTTTGATCTGATCGTATTCACCCAGGAAGTAAACGCCATCAAATGCGGTCAGGCCCTGGGGACCGTTCACCGGAGAAAGCTCCAGACCCAGCATGATTTGACCGCGAGTAGGCAAAGCTGGAAGGTGCATCGGGGATTTGATCGCCAATGAACCGTTTTCCATTTTGACGTCCATCACCGGAGTCTCAGACATCTGGCGGCGGATTTCCTGGTTGTCGTGCTGATAGATATGGATCAGCTTCATGCGCGCTTTGAAAGATCCCGCCGTCAGGGCGCGCAGGAACATTTCGCCGTTCATTTTTGTAAGCTGAATGGATGGATTCGGGCGCATTTCCACCAGCAGGGTCACGCCATCGGTAGTCATTTTCTGTTCTGTTACGAACAGACGACCATCTTCCACCCACAAAGGGCGAGTGGCTTGAGCGTTGTCAGCAGAAAGGCCTTTCAAAGCCAGTTTGCCTTGTTCCTGGTTGTCCACCAGGCGAGGGATGTTGTTGCCATCATCCGGATTCAAAACCGGAGTCAAAGTTTCGCCATGGGACCAAGGGTTGATCGCATAAGCCACTTTTTGAGAACCGCGGTGAACGCCCGTGCCTTTGATGGTTCTTTCGATGCGGATGTACTGGGATTCTGCCAGGAAGTTAAAGCTCACGCGCTCAGCCCAAGTCAGGCAGCCGGCTTTGTCAGTTGTAACTTTCTGCTGTGTTTCTTCCACCATGAAATCATGACCCGCCACGACCTTGTCATAAGCGACGTCTTTGATACATGCCTGAAGATTGAAAACTTTGGAAGATGGCAGGGCAAAGTCACCCTGAACGCTGACTTCCAAAGCTTTGGATTTATCAGCCATAGGTTGCGCGGTGAAAGTCGCAGCCCCTGTGCCCGTGCTTTCTTTGTCCTGCGGAGAAGGAAGATTACATCCTGCCAGTGACAATGCATAAAGACTTAAGATGGCTTTAAGGATTGTCAGTTTAGATGTTTGCATAGAAAGTCTCCAGCTTGATCATCAAAGTCTTTTCGCGGGATTGGGGATCGCGATTAAACATCACTTCTGAATCCGTGTATTTCACGCCGATATTGAAACCTTCCTTTTTAAAGGAAAGGTAGCTTTCAGCGGAATAGCCCACGCGGTTGGTTTCAAAACCACCAGCGTTAAAGTAAGCCACCGCTGCTTCCGGAGCGATGGAGAAATAGCTGCCTTCAATAACCAGATCTGTATTTTTGCCGAAGTGGAACTCACCCGCGGCAAAGTAACGGGTTGCGGTGTTCTGGTCGGATGGAGCTTTGGTGTTTTGCAGGTATTCGCCACCAGCTCTGAAATCAAACAGAGAAAACACCGGGAATTCAAATTCAGTCGCGGCCTCGATGCCTTCGTATTTATACATGAATGCGTACTGGGCTTCGGAAAGCTTTTCAACTTCATTCCCCAACAGATTGGACTGCTGAGCCACCGCAGAAGGCAGATTGTTATACATGAAGTATCCAACAGAGGATTTCCAGAAAAGGTTCTGGGCGGCCTGTACCTGGAATTTAAGGGCTGCGGTGTTCAAGGATGGTGTCTTTTCAAGTTCTTTGGTGTTCGTGCTCAAAGAAGTTGAAGTCGGGATTGCGGATTCCACAGAAAGGCTTGTTTTAGTCAGGCCCGCTTTCATCAGGGCTTCCAGGCGAGCTGCGGGGAAGGCAATGCCATCCACCAATAGATTTGTATGCATGTGGCGCTGATTCAAGGCACCCGCTGACAGGCGCAACGCCGAGAATGGCAGATAATGAGCTGCCGCCTGGTTCAGGATGATCTTGTTTTCAGCTCTGTCGGCACCATCCACGCTCTGGGTTTGGCCTGATTGCAGGCGCAAAGAAGGCTGGATGTCCAACTGCAAGGAACGGCTTAGAAGGTATTTGGCTTTGATATCTGTACGGATATCAACGACTTTGGATTGGCTGCGCTCATCGTGCACGTCAGAGCCTGCAAGGCGCAGTCTCCACTCGGCATCGAAGCGGCTGCTTTCTTTGGTCTCAGGCATAGCTGCGCTGATCTGACTTTGCGCATAGCTTTGCGCCGTCAGTATCAGAATGAGACAAAGTGTTGATAATGCAGTTCTTTTCATGCCAACCCCATATTCCTACCCACATCATTTCAAGTTCCGTGCGCGGGTTTGGCGTTACCATTTCAAAGATATAAGACTTAATAGAAAGGCCTTGGACAGTGTGCCCTCAATTGTCACAGCAGGGTAAAAAAGCCAATGAGGGCTCACAATCCCCAATAGAGGGCTGCAAGGAGGGATTTCGAATGAAATTCTTAATTTCAGAATTGAGACAGTTTATTTATAGACCTGTTTGCAAGAGCTTTCGCAGGCGGCCGCGTCCCGGGCCGATTCGCCAAACTGTGCGCCGCGAGCAGTGGCTTTATAGTCGTCTTCATCGAAGCGCGTTTTATAATTGCAGTCGGTGATGTCCCGGTCTTCTTTCAGCCAGCCCACATAGTCCGCCGTGTGATAGCTGGTTTCCTGAGAAATGCGGCAGCCGATGTAACAATGAGCCAGCTTGTCGGTGCCCATCTTTTCGGCCTTGGTTTTTTCGCTCTTGTAAACGTTGTAAGCCTTGATCAAGGAAAACGGATTTCCAGCTCCCGGGTTTTGCTCAGCCCAGTCGGCGCGGAAGGCGTCGTATTCGTCAGCGCTGGTGAAGGCCTGACGGGTGTTCGGGTTGCGCTCTTTTTGATAGCAGAGTGGGTCTGCTGCTTGCGCAACAGAAGAGAGGCTGATGATAAGGGCGATCAGGATTTTTGCCATAAGGGCAAAATCTATCAAAGTCGCCCCCGAGGTGCCCGTGAAAATTCAGCAAGGTGAATTTTTATAATACCAGTGACGATTTATGGCTAGCTAGGTTTCAGGTATTGAAATGCGAACAACCGATGCGCAGTTCTGGCAGATTTCCGTGTGTTCCTCAAAAAAGGCGGCTTTGCCAATTGTCACTGGCGTTTTGCAATGCGGGCAGTGGATCGAGCCCGACAAGATCTCGTGACGGAACTTTCGCGCGCGTACGGACAGATAGATTCCCAGAATAAAAAATAACGGCGTCAGAACAAAGTGCACCACTGGAAGCAGAATACTGAAAATCGCTAGGCCCCAGAACATTCCCAGCTTTTGCAATGACTTGATCAGAACTTCACGCGGGGAATACGAGCGGATGTCGGCGGTGCCGTACTCGACATGATCGCTGCCGGCGGTGGCTTGAATGCGTTGCTGACTCATGAGTGGGATCCTCCGTAGTATTCATGGGGAACCTTCAGGCCCCGGCGTGCGATTTTTTCAGTCATGATAGAGTTTTTCATAATCACGGTTGAAATCAAATAAGCAATACAACAGCACCCCAATAAAGGAACCAGGCCCACGGGTTGTTTGGTTCCTTCCAGGGCGAACAGTACGGATGCCAAGAGTGCTCGTGAAGATCCGGCAAACAGGGCTGCCATTCCGATCAGGGCCATGGTGTTTATATCCGTGTGCAGTTCGGGAACAAATCGAGCCAGCAGCGTTCCAATGATAAATCCGAAAGCGGCGCCCAAAGTCAGTAGTGGTGCCAGGGTCCCGCCGGACGTTCCGCTTCCCAGCGCAATGGCCCAGGCCAGGAACTTCCATACGAAGATGCTTACTGCGGCGCCGACGGTAAGACTGCCCGCAAGACTCAGCGATATATTGCCATAGCCCACACCCAAGGAGCGTGGCTCAATCAGGCCGATAATGCCCACAGCAAGGCCGCCAAGTGCGGGCCACCACATCCAGTGAAGGGGGATTTTTTCAAAGTGGTCTTCCACCCAGTAAATGGACTTCGTGACAACGACCGCCAGTAATCCCATGACAGCGCCAAACGCCAGATATGTCAGCAGCCCGGTCATGTCCGGGGCCTGAATAGGCGGCATGGTGAAGAAAGCTTCCGTGTGCATAAAGGCTGAACGCAAAGTCGCCGCCACCGCGGTCGCCAGCGCCACGGGAACAAAAGATTTGGGACGGTATTCAAAAAGGAGCAGTTCGATGGCCAGCAGTACCGCCGATAACGGTGTGCCAAAGATCGCCGTCATGCCTGCCGCTGCGCCGGAAGCCAGAATGATTTTTCGTTCGTAAGCGCTGACCGGCACAATCTGTCCCAGCCAGGATCCCAGGGCACCGCCGGTGGCGATGATCGGGCCTTCGGCGCCGAAAGGGCCGCCGGAACCAATGGCGATGGCTGATGACAGGGGTTTTAGGAATGTGATGCGACGGGGGATGCGACTTTCTTTTTGCAGGATATTTTCCATCGCTTCAGGAATGCCATGACCGCGGATGCTGGCAGATCCAAATCTTGCCATGGCTCCAACAATCAAACCACCGATGACCGGTACCACGACAGCCCAGGCACCTAGAGTGTTGTCTGCGGGATTGCTTTCTGCCACAGAGAATGTTTGGAAATAGAAAAGGTTCGTGAACAGGGCAATTCCCAAAAGCAGCAGCTTTGCCACCAGAACACTGGCGACAGCCACGAGGCAGCTCAAAACACAGATCAGCAGAATGCGACGACGTTGCTTCAATTCATTTGAAAACACTAAAACTCCCAGGCGGTCAGACAGTGCGACAGAACTTCTGCCTGTCAGTGTGAGGGGTCAATGCATGAGGCTTTGCATCGAAACGGTGTGTCATGGATTTATATCTATAATATGCACCAACATAAAAATAATTTTGTTCCGCCATGTGTGGCGAGGGCGGCGGGGGTGGAGAAGCGTGAAATCGGAAACTGCATAAAAGCAATTTTTCATTCGAGAAACTTGTTTGTACAGTAAGAGGATGTAAGAGGATCGCGACTTGCTTGGAGGAGTAAATCGTTCGTTTCGCCAACTATTCCCTGACCTAAAAATAATATTGTGTTGTGTCATCTTGCATTTGTCCCTTTACGATTTGCTGGACCATGGTCTGTAATTGAAATGTTACATTAATGAGGGGGTAACAATGGAGTTTCTGACAAAAATGGCTGTAGCATTCGAACACGGTGGTTTCTGGATGTGGCCAATCTTGCTTATTCAAGTCGCATCTATCGCAATCATGATCGAAAGAGCTTACGCTTTGTTCGTTCGTCGTAAAATCACTCAATTTGACTTTGCAATGGGCTTTGAAGAGTCCATCCGTCGCGGTGAAATGGATGCCGTGATTTCCAAGTCCCAAGCGGCTATGGCGACAAATCCAGTGGCTCGCGCAATTGCAGCGGGTGCAACTGCGGCTCGCAACCTGGGCGGTAAAGAAGAAATTCAAGGTAAAATGGACGAAGTTCTTATCCAGGAAAATGCAGCTTTGGATCACCGCACGGGCTTCCTGACTATGTTCGGGAACGTGGCGACCCTGACTGGTTTGTTGGGTACGATCTCTGGTATGATCAGCTCTTTCGCGGCCGTGGCGTTTGCGAATCCGGCGGAAAAAGCTTCTTTGCTTTCTGCTGGTATCTCTGAGGCGATGAATGCGACAGCTTACGGTCTGATCACTGCGATCCCGGCTCTGGTTGCTTACGCAATCCTTCAGAACCGTGCCAACCGTCTGGCTGAAGACCTGAACCAAGCGGGTCTGAAAGTTTACAACTGGCTGAGCTACTCTTACGAGCCAATGACTTCCTACAACATCAAAACTTCCAAATCCGAGCGCGCTGCTGAGCTGGATGCTTAATTTTTAAGGGGGTTCAATGAAACACTCCAAGAAGCATCTGGATTTTGAGGTCAACCTTATTCCGTTCATCGACTTGCTGTCGGTATCGATCTGTTTCCTTTTGATCACCGCTGTGTGGTTGAACGTCGGATCGATGAACGTGAAACAGGCGGTTGGCGGACAGGCTCAGGAGGACACGAAAAAAAGTCCCCTGGTCTGGATTCGCATGACCGCTACCGGAGATCTGGATCTGGAGGTGCAGCAAAGCTCTCTGGTGCCGGCATCTTTGCGCAAGTTTCGCGTTGCTCACGAGGGCAAACAGGTGAACTGGGCAGGGTTGGAAAAGGCTTTGACCAATCTGAAACAGGTCGAGCCATCTTTGAACACAGGACTGATTCAGCCGACAGCTTCCACCGCGTACGAGGAAATCATCGACGTGATGGACAAGCTTAAGAAAACCGGCATGACAGATCTTGGCGTTTCTCCATTATAGTGGGGGTTTTGTGGTTACTGATGGAATTTTAAAACATTCAGTGCTGACCGGGATGATCGAGGGGCAATCCACGATCACTCCGCGCGGCGCCAAAATGAAAAGGCAGATCGCTGCGGATCTATTGTTGACCGCATTGATTGATGCTTTCTCTATTCTTGTGATCTTCCTTTTGATGAATTTCTCCAGCACAGGCGACATTCTGATGATCGGCAAGGGACAGGAACTTCCCAAAGCACACATGGCAGACGTACTGGAAAGAAATCCGGTTATCAAAGTCGAAGACGGCAAAATCTTCGTCGAAGATAAACTGGTGAATGCCAACACGATCACGGCCGAGCTGCTTGAGCTTCGCAAAAAGTACCAGGAGCTGCATCCGAATACGGAGTTCCCGGGAACCGCGACCATCCAGGCGGATCGTCGTGTGAAGTACGACTTCCTGAACCAGATTATTCTGGGGATGAATCAGGCGGGCTACAGCGATATCAAGTTTGCCGTCGTTATGAAGTAACTCATGAGATAGGCAATGAAGTAAAATCTGCCAAAGTAGTTTAGAGACAGAGGGGGTCTCGACAATGAAAAAAGGACTTTTAATTTTCTCCATGACAGTTGGGGTGGCTGCGGCCCCTCACGCCATGGCCTCAGGGTCGACTCAAGACCTTCTGATCCAAAAACTGACTCAGGTACAACTGGGCTTGGCGCCGGCAGATCCGGCCCGAGCCGCTGTGCTTTTGCGACTGGCGGATCTTCACGCTGAACGCAGTCGCCAACTTTCCATGAAGGAACTGGCCGATGGCTGCACGGTTTGCACGGCGGGTGCCAAAGACCGTGATAAAGCACTGACTTATTATACTGAAGCTCTCAGCAAAGTTCCTCCCACGTCTGTGGCGAAGGTTCACTTGCAGATGGGCCATCTTTACGAACTTCAAGGCCGTAATGACCTTGCGGAAAAAAGCTATCAGGCCATGCTGACCAACGGTGGCATGACCACGCCCATCGAGATGGCTGAAGCCAATCTGTCTTTGGCGGAAATGGCTTTCCGTCAGTCTGACTTTGCGAAAGCCGCAGGTCTGTACGACAAGGTTCTGGCAACTGAAGGGGCGAGCTCTCAGGGGTTGGCGGCTTACCGTCGCGCTTGGTGCTCTTTCCGTCAGGGGAATATGGATGCCTCTATCGCCCAGCTTCAGGTTATTCTGAAGAATCCGAAATTGCAGTCCCGCATGGCGGCGTCCCGTGGTGTGGCGGATGTGCAGTTCCTGGAAGAAGTTTCCCGCGATATGGCGACCTTCATGGCCGCGCGCGGAATCAAGGATGGCGATGCAGAAACTCTGTACAGCCTTTCTCCGGAACAGTTCAAACTGCAACAGGTGACGATGCTGGCCCGCGAAGGTTTGCGTCTGGGGCAAAAAGACCAGGCTTTGAAAACCTGGGACTATGTCTATCAAAAACAAAGCGATCCAAAAATGCGTCTGGAAGCCCAGGTGCGTATGGCGCAGTTGAACTTTGATCTTAAAAACACTCAAGCTGCGGCAAAATCCTATCAGACTGCTTTGGGTCTTTGGGGTGCCACGGATTGTACGGCTGCGACCTGCGAAGAATCAGCAAAAGGTCTTCGTCAGTTCATCGTGGGCTGGAACCGTCTGGAAAACAGCAAACCAAGTGCAGAGCTTCTGACAGCGTACCAGGAATATTTCCAGGTGTTTGCTGAAGATGAAGACATGTATGTGTGGGGTGCTCAGGCGGCGGCGACGGCGGGTAATTATGCTTTAGCCTCCCAGTGGACTGCTTTGGCGAACAAGGTAATCCTGGCTAAACACAATGTTGAAAAAGATGCGGCAGCAAAAAAATCCCAAGCTGAAAAACTTGAGAAGAACCTGCTTTTGGGCATTGAAAATGCTGAAAAATCCAAAGATGCAAGTCTGTTGGTTGCGGCTCAGGATGACTATCTTCAGAACTCGGTTCTAAAACAGAAGTCCTTCGATGTTCAATATCAGAAGACCTATGCAATCTATCAAAAAGGCGACTATGCCGTTGCGGCGGACCAGTTGAAACAACTGGCTTTGAACACGCAAGGCAGTGCTGCGATTCGCACGCAAGCCGCGGAACTTTCACTGGATGCTTTGGCATTGCTGAAAGACGACGCGCGCATCATGGCTTGGTCCGCAGAATACGCGGGCAAGTTTGCTGATAAAAAAGCGGACTTCCAGCAGATCCAGCAAAAGTCCATCCTGACTCAGTCGGCGAAACTGGCTGAAAGCCAGCCTGAGCAAGCCTTGGCTGCATTGGGTTCTTTCCATGCTGCTTCGGCAAGTGCTGAAGACCGTAAAGTATATTTGAAGAACAAGATTCTTCTGAGCGAAAAGCTGAACAAGATCACCGAAGCCCGCGTGGCCATCGAGGATCTGTTGCGTGAAAAGACTTTGACTGCCGAAGAGCGTGAATTCGCCCTGGGCCGTAAAGTCTGGTTCGCAGAACTGGAACTGGATTTTGCGACGGCTTTGAAAACGGCTGAGCAAATGAACTTTGCGGGTTTGTCAGCGGACGACAAGGTCCTGAAACTGGCGATGTATTCTGAGCTGGCGGAAAAAGATCCCCAGCAGTACTACGCTCAGTATCTGAAGCAGTCCAAAGACGACAGCAAAAAGCCTTTGATCGCGTCTCAGTTGATCCGTTTGTCGAAAAATCCGGTGAAGGATCTTGAGACTTACAAAATGTACTTTAAAAGCAACAATGGTCTTTATGCCCGTGCCGCTTTGGAAGTTTACGGACGCACCAAAGATCGCAAAGCTTTGGATCTGGCTCTGAAGGAAAAAGGCGCATCCAAACAAGATGCGTTTGTGATGATCGAAAAGATAGTCTTCCTGGCAGACTTGAAAGCGCTGAGCGCGCCTTTGGCGTCTCACACGATCGACACCAAAAACCAGAATACCATCGCTCAGGGGCTGAAAGCCCGTGTGAAGCTGCTTGAAAAAGCGGAAGCTCTGGCAAACCGGGCAATCAACACCGGGGACTGGTCTTCCCAGTTGCTGGCTTTAGATCTGGTGGCGAAGGAAAACACGCGCTTCTATAATGAAGCTTTGTCTTTGCCAATGCCTGCGGGTCTGACTCCGGAACAGGAAAATGAATACCTGACGATTCTGTCCCAGCAAGTGGCTCCGAATCAGAACACGGCGATGATGGCTGAAACCAAAGTCAAAGAATTCTGGGCACAAACCGGCGCTCTGGAATCTTACAAAGCCTTTGCCACTCAGAACAACGAGTGGGCTCAGTACACTTCCCAGGAAGTCGAAGCGGTGGCGGCGATTGCTCCAGAGGCTCAAAAAGCCACCTGGACTGCGGCGGTAGCGCAAATCAAGGCGGAAGAGTCCGCGCAAACCAAACCAACTCTGGTCGAGCTTGAAAAAGCCCGCACCCACCTGAAACAGAATCCATTCATGGCCAGCGCCATCGAAGAGGCTCTGGTTCTGGAGAAAAAAGCCCAGCGCAAATCCATGGTGGAATACCTGGAAGGCCGTTTGGCGACACTGGCTAAGAAAGACACCGAAGTGAAGGAGAAGCAGCAATGATGAAATACGTATTGATGATGCTTGTGATGGCAGGCTCCGTCCAGGCGGCTCCTGAAAAAACAGCTCCGGCAAAAAAGAATCAGGACGTGAACTTCGAAGACCTTTTGGTCAGCGGTCAGTATCACTTCTCTGATGAGGCCGTGACCACGGTGGAAGAAGACAAGGTTCTGAACAGCCTTATCGGCGTCAGAGCAGACTTCAAGGATCGCATGAAACAATCTGCGACCCTTGGTGAGGTGAAAAATCCATGAGTTTAAGACTGGTTATTGAAGACAATTTGGGCAATGTGACCCGCCAGATTCCGGTGACGGAGAAAAAAGCGCAGGTGATCCAGCGCTTTGACACCAAACGCCTGGAAGTTGTGACGAACACGGCGGCTCTGGATAAAAACAAAATCAAATTCTCTGTTATTGCGGATCTTGATTTTGACGAAATGAAAGACAAAAAAGTCCAACTGGGCAAGTTCGGCTCTATGCGCCTGGTAAAGGAAGTCAAAGCCGTTCCAGCAGACCTGCTGGTTCGTACTGATGACAAGAAAGATCTGAAAGCTTCCGTGATGATGGCCTTTGCCATCTTGTTGTTGCTTCTATCCATCTTCAAGCTGGCTCCAAAAGAGAACGCGAAGGTGACTGAGCAGCTAAAACAGGAAGTCGTGAAGATCGTTCAGGCCAAAGAACAGCACAAGCGCACCGTGGCTCCGACCACGAATATGATGGCGGATCCAACCGCAACCAAGATGCCGGTAAAACGTGCGGAACTGGTGAAACGTTCCGGAGCATTGTCTGCCCTGGGCAGTCTGCGTTCTGGCAAGCAGCGCGGTGGTTTGAATCTGGGTGCCGTGAACACCACAGCCGGCGTCGGCTTGGGTGGCACGGGCGGCAGCGGTGGTGTGCAGACGTCTTTGTACGGCAAAGGCATCACATCGGCTCCGTTGGGCCCTGGAGCTAATATTGCCGGTGGTGGCGGTTACGGCACCAAAGGTAAAGGCGGCGGTCAGGCGGGTTACGGCAGCTTGTCCCTGGTGGGTTCTGCGGGCGGTGCTCCGGTTCCATTGGGTGCCGAAGCTGAAGTGGCTCAAGGTCTGGATCGTTCTGCGATTGATGAAGTCATTCGTCGCAACCTGGGTCAGGTTCGTTTCTGTTACGAGCAGGCCTTGCAGGGGACTCCAAGTTTGAGTGGTCGTGTGGCGATGGGCTTTACCATCGGCGGCAACGGTTTGGTGAAGTCCGCGTCTGTGGAAAGCTCTTCCATGGCGAACAAGGGTGTTGAAGATTGTATTACCATGCGTTTGAAAACCTGGAAGTTCCCACTGCCTCAAGGGGGCGTGGATGTAAAAGTAACTTATCCATTCGTTTTGCGCAGACAAGGTCAGGGGTAAAAAATGAAAGTATTGTTGGCACTATTGACCAGCGTTTTGTTCCTTACTGCTTGCGAAATGCAGCAGGATCCATTGGCAAATGCTTCCGATCAGGTTCGTAACGGACACCTGCCGGATACAAACAAACCGGTTCCGGAAAAGCCAATCCCGCAGGATGGCCTTTTGGTGGATGCGCCAGAGCGTGTGAACGCTCGTGTCGGATCTGAAGTTCAGTTCAAAGTCGGCGGCCGCGTGATGATTCCGGGCGTGACCTTTAAAATGATTGTTCTGAATCTGGCGGACTTCCCAGGGGCAAAATTTGATGAAAGCACCGGTGAGTTCTTCTGGACTCCGTCAAAAGCCCTGCTTGGCAGCCTGCCAAACCTGGCGATGAGCCTGAAAGTGGTTCTGGCGACGGACTCCACTCCGACTCATCCGACCGTGTCCGTAAGAAATCATGAAGTTCGTTTCTTCATTGAGAACACTTACACAAAGCCGATCGTGAACACGATTGAAGGCAGCTCCGGTGTTTTGATCGCAGGTAAATCCTACGAGATGACGGTGACTTTGGAAGATATCGATGCTTATGCCAAAGAAAACGTGTCTGTTCAGGTGCGTGACTGTGCAGCCAGCTATTCCTCTGATTCCATTTCTCACTTTGTTGAGGTGAAAAATATCAAGGACGTGGCCGGCTCCACGGGCAAGTACACCGGCACAGTGGTGGTGAATCTGAATAACGCCGACACCCTGGCTTATGGTACTTACTGCTTCGGTCTGGTTGCGGTTTCCAAGCACGGTGTGGTTTCGGACTTCTACAAGCGCGAAGTGACGGTTGAACCGCGTTTGCGTCCGACAAAAATGACGATGGAAAACGTCCCGAACATCACTGCGGGTGAATCCGTTCAAGTGGCGTTCTCGATCTATGATCCGGCTAACTTTGCCAACATCCGTCTGGTTTCCATCGATGATGTGGCAACTGCATTGCCTGGCAGTTCCTTGACCTGCAAAAAAGCCTATGGCAGCAGCTCTCAGTTGGATTGCGCTGGTTTGATTAAAACGGATGCGACTACAGCGGCAAAAACTTTGACTGTGACTATCAAGGTGGAAAGCGTTTCTCCGCGTTCTATCCAGACCGCAAGCAACACTCACACACTTCGTATCAATGTAAAGGCGGCGAACCCATGAAATCAGTAAGCATTATCTTTGCTCTTCTTTTGTCTTCTGTTTCCTATGCTCAGGTCGAGCAGGAAGTGGATTCTTTTGGTGGCAACGAGGCATTGTACATGAAAGCCAAAGCCCTGAATCCGGAAGTTGAAAACGAAGTGGTGCAAAACCGCTTCATCAACCGCACCAAGCGTGTGGAACTGGCGCCAGAATTTTCCGGCGTGTTCGGCGGGGATTCCTACAACAAAACCAACAACGTGGGTTTGAATGCTCACTACCACATCAATCCAAGCTGGAGTGTGGGTGTGAAGTACAACTATTCCTTCAACACGTTGACTCCGGAAGGAAAAGCCATGGTTTCCAAGGCCGATCAGGCGGCGGCAGCCAATCCAAAAGATCCCCAGTACCTGTTCCCTCAGGTTGTTTATCCAAAGTCTGAGACTCTGGGTCTGGTGAACTGGTATCCGGTTGTGGGGAAACTCAGCTTCGGCAAATTGGGCGTGGCTCACTTCGACACCTACCTGACTGCGGGTTACGGCCAGATGGAGCTTTCCACGGGGACTTCTCCAGCGGCGACTTTGGGTGTGGGTTTTGGCTTCTGGCTAAGCAACAACCTGACGACTCGTATCGAGTACCGCGCTCAGCAGTACAAAGCGGAATACTACGACAAAACTGAGAACATGATGACAAACGTTGCCTCTGTGCAAATGGGTTGGATGCTATGATGTTGATTAAATCCCTGACAGTGGCTTCTTTGCTGGTGGGTGTGAACAGCGTCGCTCTTGCAGAAGACGACCTGATGAGCATTCTTGAAGGCAAAACAAGCACTGCCCAAGCTCAATTCGTGGAAAGCGAAGAAGTGGCCAAGCTGAAAAAAGCGGTGAACCCGTCTTCAGCCGAGCAAAACATCTTCTTCCAGTTCCTGGTGGAAAAGAACTATGAAAAAGCTCTGTTCCAGTGGAGCCAGGCTTTCAATCAGTCCGCTTTCCAGATGACTGAAACCGGGAAAGCTCTGGAAGCTTTCCTGAACTATAAAAACGGTCTGAAGCTGACGGGCGTTGAAAACCTGCTGGCGATTTCCAATCCTGAAAAGATTGACGCCACTGTGATCAGTCTGTGGAAGGAAAACCTGAACGACAAGGATCCGGTCTGGGGCATGGCTCAGGTGACTTGGAATCCTTATTGGACTCAAGTTTTCGGTCAGGCGGCGGAAATGGCCGTGGTTCTGCAAAAAAGCTATGTTACTGAAGACATCGCCGCTTTGACGGAACTGATCAAAAAAACTCCGGTTGATTCCAAAGAAAGAAACATTCTGCAATGGCAGTTGGTTCTGAATCTAGGTATCAAAGGGGATGCCTCCAAGGCCGCTCAGGTTTTGGCGCACTTGATGAAAGCGAAAAACAACCCGATCGACAAGGATCTGATGACCCTGACGGCGGGACGTTTGCTTTATCAGAACGGATTCCTGGATGCTTCATTGAAGTATTACGAAAAGATCTCCAAGAAATCTGATTATTGGTTCCAGGCTCAGGAAGAAATGGCCTGGGCTTACATGAGAAAAGGCGAGCCACAAAACGCGATGGCGATCACCAAGACTTTGACTTACCCGCACTTCAAAGGCTGGGTGGGTATTGAGTCTTATCTGTTGAATTCTTTCACCAGTTTGAAAGTGTGTGATTATTCCGGCGTTCTGACGACCATGAAATCCATCAAAGGCCAGTTCGGCGAGCACCTGATTGCCCTTGAAAAACTGAGTGCAGATCCTCACCAACCGGCTGTGGCAAACCTGATGAAGGCGTTGGCCCAAGGCCCGGTCGGCACGGCGAAGCTGGGTAAAGATGCTCATCTTTTGCCGGCAGTGGCTTCTCGCGACGAGGTTTTGAACCTTTTGGTGAAAAGACATCAGTACATGAATCAGGAAGCGGATCTTGCTGAAAAGCTGTATGCGCGTTCTTTGACCTTCGGAAATCTGCAAGGCCAGTTTGAAACCTTGAAAAATCAGGTGAAAACCCGTGCAGACATGACCCAAGGTGCTGGTTACCAGCGAGTCCAAGAGCTGGCAAAGGCCGAGCTGGAAGATTCCAAACAAGTGATGCAGCGTCTGCGCATCGTGGAAGTTGAGATGATTCAGCAGGTGGATTCCGCCAGCAAGTTCATCAAACACGCCGGAGCAGTTGAAACCAAAAAAGGTTCCACCGGTGCTTCTGGCAAATATGCGATGAGCTTCTCTAATGACAAAGAAATCTGGTTCGACGAATTGTCCAACTTCAAAGTCGATGTGAAAAAAGGCTGTGCTAAAGACAGCGTGAAGGAGTAAGGATGAAGTCTTCGATCAAGGCTTTGAGCCTGCTGATGGCTTTTGCAATGGTTTCCGGTTGTGGAAACGAATCCACAAAACTGATCCCCAAGGCTAAAATCAACAAAGAGGAAGTCTCTGAAAAACCAGCGGACTTCGCCATCTTCAATCCGAAGGTGGATATTCTGTTCGTGATTGATAACTCGGCCAGTATGGACGATGCCCAAAGCAATTTGAGTCGAAATGCGGCGGCTTTTGCTGATGGTATTTCCAAGGTGTCCATCCTGGATTATCACATCGGTGTTTTGACGACAGATATGGCTTGCCGGTATTCGAACAAGCCAGATGCCTGCGGGAAACTTGTCGGGACTCCGTCATTTGTGCAAAACTCGACTCCGAATCTGGTTAGTATCTTGTCCAGTAAGATGATGGTGGGTTTGGACGGGGACGTCAGTGAGATGATGTTTTCTCCGGTGGTGGCGGCGTTAAGTCCGCCTTTGGATGTGGGGGTGAATGCCGGCTTCTATCGTCAGGATGCCTTCCTTGCTGTGATTTTCATCACGGATGCGAAAGAGCAATCGACACTGTCGCCGAAGGACTTCCAGCAGTTCCTGAACACCAAAAAAGGCGATCCTAACAAGGTTCTTGCCTATGGTGTTATCAACAAACTGGCAGAGGAGGATATCTGTCCTTCCAGCGAGTCGCTAGATGGCAAGCTTGAGGAGTTCTTGGGGTCTGTGGTTAATGGTGATAAAGCTCAGACTAATGTTCTAAGTCTTTGTGCTCCGGATTTTGGTGTGAAGCTGGCGGAATTTGCCCGTGATATCGTTCGTCGCACGGCAGGTTCAGTGAAACTCAGTCGTACTCCGAATGAAAAAACCATCGTGGTGAAGTACGGAACGCAAGTGATTCCAAACAGTGTGACGGAAGGTTGGGTTTACGAGCCTGCCACGCGTTCCATCCTGCTGGCTGAAGGTATCAAGTGGGACTATCAAGGGCCCGGCGTTGGCTTGACGATTGATTTCGAAGCTATCGACATTGAATAGACTTGCGTAAATTAAGTAATAGACCCCACTTGCTGGGGTCTTTCTAAAATGCATGAACAAACTAAGACCAACAGCAATGTTCGGTCTTTTTTTGTTTTTGATGTATTAATTCTGATTTTAGACGGTTCGTGATGAGTGAATTCTGCGGTCCGCCATCGCTACGAGGACGGACTGCGTTGTGGTCAACGTGTGATTATCAGTAAATGACTTTTTCAATGGCGGAAAGAACTCTTTGCGTGGAGTTTCGGTTCTTGCCGATTTCGGATCTGATTTCCTCTTTGATGTGCGGGATCTGTTCCTGTTGTTTTTTCATTCTTTGTAGCAACACTGCGATGTCCGCCGAGGAATGAACCACCTGCACAATCATGCCGGATGAATAATTCTTTTTCTGATAGAATAAAGCTTCGCGGTTGTTGCGATGGTGGGGCCCCACCATGACTGGCAATCCGGCGGCCAGAGCTTCCATCACACTGTGTACTTGTTTCTTGAAGGATCCGCCGATAAAGGCGATGTCGGCCCAAGTGTAAAGTTCAGCCAGAATGCCGACTTGATCCACCAGCAGAATACTTCCTGCCGGCCATTCCTCAGTTTGAGAGTAACGAACATAAGAAAGTCCCAAAGCCTTCATCTGGTTTTCCAGATGTTCCAGGTGGGCGGGTGTGGTTTCATGCGGCGCTAAAATCACGCGCATGTAAATGCCCTTCATCTTTTCCAAGGCTGGCAAAAGGACAAGTTCGTCTTCGCCCCAGGTGGAACCGGCGATAAAAACGAAATCTTCAGGACTTGGAATCAGTTGGTTCTTGAGCGCCTTTGGGTTTTCCAAACGGTGAAAGACTTGATCAAAACGGGTGTCACCGCTGACCAGCATTGGGACTTTCAGCCCCAGTGTATCCAGATTCTGAATGTCTTCCGCCGACACACAGTGAATCTCTGAAAGATGATTCAAAGAATAACGGGTCAGATGGCGGGTGATGCCTTTAAGACGGGAAGAATTATCTGCAAAGGTGGCTGAAAAGAGCGCTGAAGGAATGCCCATTTTGCGAGTCACTGACACCAGCACGGGCCACACATCCGTGCGCGAGAAAAGCAAAACCCGCGGGTTCCAGCGTTTGATAAAATTCTGCATCTGGAAATCCAGATCCCAGGGAAGCGCACACCACACATCCACGTCATGCAGGCTTTCCAGAATCTTTTTTGCTGACGGGGAAGAATACGTCACCAGCACCGGGATGTTCGGATGCTGTTTTTTCAGTTCACGGATCACCGGGCGGGCGTATTCAATTTCGCCACTGGCCGCGTGAATCCAGAACGGGCGTGCCTGGGCAATATCAGCTTCGCTGCCGGCCTTTTTGATCTTGTAAAAGCCTTTGTTTTTGTCCTCGATCATCTCGCGCAATTTGCCTTGCAGGAACGGGCGCAAAAGCTGCAAAAGCAAATAGGCCAAAGGGACTATGGCGAGTTTATAGAAATAGAAAATCAAAGCGCTCATGGATGATTCCGTTGCAGCAGCTGTTTTAGTTCCATCGCCACTTGTTCGGGTGTGATGTCCACCAGACACTGGTGATATTTGAATTTATTCACGCAAGGGCCCTGACCGTGTTTGCTGCACGGGCGGCACTTCAGTTCAATTTCAAGAATCTTCGTGGATGGGCGGGACGGGAATCCAAACGGAGCAGGTCCCATCAGGGCGATGGTTTTTTGTCCCAGTTGTTCGGCCACGTGCAAAAGCCCGGTGTCGTTGCTGATCAACGCCGTAGACAAGCCGACAACGCTGGAGCTGACTTGCAAAGAGCATTTGCCCGCCAGATTTAAAACTCTTTCCGGAGCTGCGGCCTTGATGTCCTCGATAAAGGAATCCTCAGGACCACCCAGCAGCACAAAGCGCTGATCCGGGCACAGCAGAATCAACTGCTGCCAGTATTCCTTCGGCCAGCGTTTTAAAAAGAACGCCGCTGACGGAGCCAGTGCAACTGACCCGGCATAGTGACCCAGCACTTCGCGCGCTTTTTGATAGCTTTCTTCACTGGGGAAGATTTGCGGGGCGGCGGGGGCTTTACGGGAAATTCCCCAAGGCTGCAGTGGTTCCAGCAAGTCGCGCTGGCCATTAAAGGGCATTTCGAAAGTGTTGATGCGGAATTTGAACAGCAGCAAACGCTTCCAACGGCGGATCGAACGGCGGATGAACTTCGGCCCCATGCCCAGGATTCCCAGCGGACGCAAGATCCAGGAAATCACGCGGGAGCGCATGTTGTTGTGGGCGTCGTAAATGTGCGTGAAGCCTTCCTTGCGCATTTGCAGGCACAGTTTGATCAGACCGTTGAGACCGGCTTTGCGATCAAACTCCCAGATGCGATGGATGTTGGGATGGTTCTTCAGTAAAGGGGCCATGTCCTTGCGGGTGATCCAGTGGATCTCTGCATTGGGATAGGTTTCTTTGATAGCCGAAGGAACGCTCAAAGTCTGAACGACATCTCCAAAGCTGGAAAAGCGAATAATTAAAAATTTAGCACTATTAGGGTCCCGTACCAACATGGGACTAATCTATCAAAGGCGCCGAAAAAGGTCACTTGTTTAAAAGGTGGAAAGGGTAATCGCCTATAGGCGATCTGGCCGGGCATGGGCATTGAAGTAAAGCTCATTGATGGGAGGCCCATGGCTTTCAAACAAGTCCCCGTTTTGGGGGCCCTTAACACATCTCTGATCGGGTTCATGCTGCTGGTTTTGACCCCGTTTTTTGCGTCTGCGCAGGTGCAGACGGAGATGCGTTTATTCTCGGATTCTTTCATCAGCCCGACCTTTGAGGCCGCGGAAAAGACCAATTATCAGTTTGTCGGAGCCCAGTTAAAAAGCGAAACCTTCAGCGAGGCGCCATTTAAGATGGACGTTTCCGGTGGTGTGGCCATTGGGGCTCCGTTGCTAAATTACCTCAATATTTCCGAGTTCTATCTGGAAACGCGCCTGAGTGAAACTGAGAATTTCTATATGGGGCGCAAAAAAATGCTGTGGAATGAACTGGACGCCCGCTGGGATCTGGGTGTGTGGGAGCCCTTGTTCAAGTGGAATCCCCTGAACGCCGAAAGCCAGGGGTTGACCGGGATTTTCTGGCAGGTTGACAAGCCTTATTACACGCTTTTGTTATTTGCTTCACCGATCTATATTCCGGATCAGGGGCCGAGCTTCGATATCGAAAACGGCAGCTTCGTGAAAGGCAACCCTTGGTTCCGCCGTCCGCCAGAAAGCATCCGTATCTGGGAAGAGGCCACGGCCATCGATTATACTTTCGAAAAGCCGTCAGAGACGGAAGTGGTTTTGCAAAACTCCTTTGGTATGAAGCTGGCCTTTGGTGACCCGCAAGGGTTGCGCGGGCAACTGGCCTATACCTACAAACCATCCAATCAATTGGCTATCGGTTATGAAGGCAATTTGAACGTCGCCGAACTTAAAGGGGCGGTCAATCTGCAGCCGCAAGTCTTCTATCACTCGTTGGTGGGTGGTGATATCAGCTATAAATCCGATCGTCTGCGCTTGGGCGTCAGTGGATTGTATGACAAGCCAAGCAAGGATGAGATCTTTGAAGAAAAATGGACCCATCCGACATTTGAAGATGCCGTTTTGGTCAGCCCGTTTATTGAGTGGACTAACTCCTATTTCGGCGTGGCCTTGCAGCACTTGGAAATCTATGGCGGCAAAGTCACTGAAGAGGGCGAACTTGCCAATGAAAACCGCGCGCCTTTGATGACCCGTTACCCGTATCAGCAGGCAACCCAGTTGTCGTTGATGGGGAACTTCAGCTTCAAGCGCACGAAAAAACTGATCACCAAAGTCAGTTATACACATTCGGAAAAAAACAAATTTGACCTGATCCGTGTCAGCGCCAGATTCCGTCTGTCGGGCCTGTGGTCCTTCATCGGAGAAATGCAGATGGTGAAAGCCGAACCGGCAAGCCAGGAAAATCAAAACGACATCGCCCAATTCGAGAACAACGACCGCCTGATGTTAGGAGCCGCCTATGTGTTTTAACGCTCCTAGCAAGGCTTTTATGGCGGTTTTGAAGAGGGCTGCATCTTTGATTTTGGTGTCGGCATTTGGTCTGTCTTCTGTGGGTTGCAGTGACTTCCTGAATGGGAAGAAGGCTGAACCGGAAGTGATTGAGTTTTCTGACACGCGCTTTGCGTGTCTTCAGGTGATTCCGCAGCATCTGGAAAAGTTCTCGGTCGGTGAGGCCAAGGAATCTGAAATCCGTCAGGGCTTTGACTGCATGACGGATGCCTTGAACTACTTTAATAAAAAGACTTTCGGTTCTTTGGAAAATGCTTATACCGTCGAGGAAATGCGCCGGTTCTTTGGCAAGTACTTCCTGAAAAAGAACAATGTCACTCCGGAATTCGCGGCCGAACTGATGAAAATCAAGCGCGCCCTTTTGGGTGGGTCCACCAGTCATATCACCAAAGACGAGATCGTGCGTCTGGTTGAGATCCTGGGGCTGCTGCGTGATGAGTCCATCGAGTTGTCACCGCATGTGAAATTGCTTTTGAATCAGAATCAGAATGACAAGACCGAGTGGGAGCAGATTTCTGCAGCCGTTGATCAGTTGCGCCGTTCATTGCAGCGTTTGCTTGAAAAAACACAGATTGCCAAATCTGATTACAGTTTTGAAGACGCCAAGAAAGCCTTGTCAGGATTCGCCGAGTTCATCCGGGGTGAAGAGCCCTTTGCGCCTTACCAGAAATACAGTCAGTGGGTTCCAATGGTGGAATCTGTCAAAGTCGTACTGATGGGCCGTCGCGCGCATTTTGCGGGCCTTTATCAGTGGAGTGAAAGTCTTGATACTTTGCTGGATCTGTATGAACTGGCTTTGAAATATCATTATGTCATTGGTGACTTTGAGTTCACCAATGCCGCCAAAGTCCGTCAGACCAGTCAGTTCCTTTCCCAAGGCCTGGGCTTGTTGTTGAACTCCCACCAGATGAAAACAGCGGGCCGCATTCCGGTTGAAGACATCGACAATCTGATCAATCAGATTCTGCCTTCTGCGACGGACATGATTCAGCCCAAATCCCTGATCAAGACTTATAAAGCCGTGCTGATGAAGATTCTGGATCCGGCGCGCGTGGCGGATTCCCGCAGTCTGCTGGGACTAGAAAAGAAGCACATCCTGAGCATCCAACGCGAACTGAATATCTTCCGACTGCATCAGAGCTTTATCGACAACATCCCCATGGATGAATTGGGCGGAGGGGTCACACAAAAGCAGTTGATTGAGTACTACAACAAGTTCAACAAGACCTATGTGATTGAAAAGGGTCTTACTGACGACGCCTTTGAACAAAAGGCCCTGGAAAATGCCTGGGCTGACATCGGGGATCTGATCAAGAATCCAACGATGGTGAACTTCAATGCCGATGGACGTTTGATTATTTCAGCCACCGCCAGCCAGACCAAACAGAGCTGGGCGGCGTTGACCAAGTTCAACTTGATGCGTGTTCTTTCGCGCATGCTGATGCTGGGTTATGCCGACAATGTTGGCGGCCGCTTGAGTCAGTCCCAGATGAGTGAAAAGGGCCTGGTGTCCTGGTATGAAGACTTCCAGGAACTGGGGCTGGATCTGAAAGCCTTTGACCCGCGTTCAGCGAATTCCGGTTCCCGCAGCTTCCTTGAGGCGAATTTCTTCACGTTCAGTGGGAACGGCAACGATGGCATGGATCAGAAAGAGACTTTCGAATTTGTGACGACGCTGTTCTCGGCCGGTCTCGGGACCTCCAATGCCGTGTCTGATCACATGAAGCTGGCTCAGTGTGCGATTGAAGAAAGGGACGTCTTTGGCTTTAACTACTACAAAGAAGACTGTTTCCGCGAACAACTGCGCAAGCATATCGGTGTGTACTTTGGAAATATGCCTGGCATGGTGAATTACGTGCGCGGTTTAACTGCCGCCCAGTGGAAGCAGTTCTTTGACTATCTGCTGGCGGCTTCCGTGACGCCGACCCAACGCGCAGGTTTGATTGAAACAGCCAACGTGCGCACGATGGTGACGATTCTTCATTATATTGAAACCATCATGGTCATTTACGACACAGACCACAATCAAGGTCTGTCAGTGGATGAGGTGTATGCCTCTGCCCCAAGATTCATGTCCTTCTTCAAGAAGGTGAATCCGGGCACTTACGAGTTCCTGATCAAGGAAGGTTTTGCGCATCTGGTGTTCTATGGTGAAATCCCGGGGGCGGGTGGTATAGCCAGCTTCCAGTTTAAAAAGCTTTGGGGCATTGACGATGCTCAGCGCATGGAAATCGCCCGTCTTTTCGGCACCCTCAAGGACCAATTGAACAAGGTGGAAAACTAGGTTAGGCTCCGGAACATGCTGCGGCTTGTTCTGGTGCTGACAACCTGTTTTGTGTCCTTTATGGCACAGGCTTCATCCTCCATGGATGAAGAGGTTCCTATTATTTTGCGTGAGCCCGCCATGGAAATGCCAAAGCCCATGGCCGAAGCCCGAGGGCGCATTGATTCCTTTATCGACAACAAAACCTTGCGCGTGATCACGACTGCCAGTGACTGGTACATTGGTGAAATGGTCGCCATCGAGTCTCAGACCCCTTCCGTGGGCATTGTGGGCTTTGTCGAGGTGACCGGCATCGAGAACAAGCAAGACGGCACCTATGAGCTGATCTGCGAACTTCAACGCCAGTCCCGTATGAACTTCATCCAGATCGGCGATCAGGTCATGCATTTGGATTTAAGCTCTGAAAACAATCGTTATAAGGGCACCACGGACCTGATCATCAAAAAGGGCACGAAAGAAACCTCGTCCAAGTACAAACCTTTGTTCACCCAAGGTATCGCGGTCGGTGAGACGGCCGAAACCCTGTGGGAGGACGAGTTCCTGATAACCTGGTTCGGTCAGGTGAACTATGGCTGGAAAGAGTGGCTGACGGTTTCTTCCATCATCCCGGCGGACATTCTGGGGGCTTACAATGCGACGATCAAATCACGTCTTTACCAGTCCGCTTCCAATAACTTTGCCGGGGGTCTGAACTTTGCGCGCATTCCGAACGAAAATCGTTCCACTCTGAATTTAAATATCTACTGGGATTCAATTTCTTCTGAAAGTGTGGTTTCGCACACGCTTTTGTCCGTGGCTCTTTTCAGCTTTGAAGATGCCGCTAATACCACGGCCATCAAGTCCCTGGGAACAAGCTCCTTCCAGACGGGTTATGAATTCATCCTCGACAACTGGGACCGCGTTTTGTTGGGTCCGTCGTACAACTTCGAATCCAAAGCCGTCGGGGGTTATCTCAGCTATGTCAAAATCTGGGATCAGTTCCATCTGAGCTTCTCGCTGAACTCCACTGACATCACTTCCCTAAAGTACGCCCCGGAAGACGGCTATTATCTGCTGTTTGATGCGTATTGGAGATTCTAAAATGAATCGATTCTTTGTTGCAACACCGCTTGATTTTGAAAAGTTGGCTTTGGCTGAAATGAAAGAGGTTTGGCCGTTCCTGTTGGGGAAGGATGCCAAGCCCCATACTTTGCCGTTTCCGGAAGTCACCGTGCTTGAGGGCGGTTTTGAATTCGAGACGGAATTGGTCATTGGTCTGCAGTTGAATTTCTTCCTGAAGACCGCCAATCGTGTGTTGCTGCGAATGACCTCGTTCAAAGCGAAGGATCTTCCCAAGTTCTATCAAAAGTTCAAAGCCCTGCCGTGGATTGATTTTCTGCCTCACGCCCATGTCGAGTGGGAAGTGGCGGCGCAAAAAAGCCGTCTGAACAACGAAAAACGCCTGCAGGAAAGTGCCGAAGCTGCCCTGACTGAAATTTTTAAAGGTGTCAAAGGCAAAGAAGCCTGCGCCAGCATCTACATCCGCATGGATGATGATACCTGCACGATCAGTCTTGATTCCACAGGGGAACATCTGCACAAGCGCGGCTGGGCCACACTGAAAGGTGAAGCTCCTTTGCGAGAGACTTTGGCGGCCATCCTGTTAAAGGAAATCATTGGCAACACCAACCCAGCAGAAACGGCGCAAATCACGTTATTGGATCCGATGATGGGTTCAGGCACTTTCTTGTGTGAGGCACGTGCTCTGTGGGCCGGGCAGTTTGTGCGGGACTTTGCTTTCAAAAAATGGAAGCGCGCCCCGAAGCTTTTCCAGTCTTCCAGTTTTGCTCTGAATTATAAGCTGCCTGCGGTTCATCCGTTTAAGGCCTATGTCGGCTTTGATATTGATGCCGCTATGATCCCGGCCGCGGAAGGAAACTTCAGCGAAGTCGAGCGTCAGTTGCAAGCTGTGCAAAAAGCGGCATTTGTGAAAGCACCTCACAAGTTCATCCAGGGCAATTCCCTGGAGATCAGCGAGGACGTGGGTACTTCGTGGCTGGTGGTAAATCCGCCCTACGGCGAGCGCCTTCCGGTGGCCGGAAGCGGGGGGCTGAAGACCCTGGTGAAGCTTCTCAGTGAGCGTCATAAGCCCTTGAAATTGGGCGTTCTGTACCCCGAAAAAGAGCGTCTTGGGACGGTGCCGGCGGGCTATAAACTGCTTAAAGAGGTTAAAATCAACAATGGCGGCTTGCGCTGCCTGTTCACAGTTTTGACACGTCTGTAAATTTTCAGGAATTGGTTAGAATTATTGAAGGAATCGACGGACCCACTGGCGGAAAACGTCCTTTCCGGCTACATTCCTTTTCCATGAAAACAGCCAAACTACTTTCAGTCCTATTTATTTCATCTGCACTTTTGACGACAGCTTGTACGCCGAAAGACGAAGCGGTTACCACCGATGCCGTTCGTAAAAAGATCATCGCGCAGAACGAGCGCAAGAACAAAAAGAACACTAAGCCTGGTCAACAGGGCTTCAAGTTCCAGTTCGGCTCTTTCTCCAGCACGACGCTTATCGTAGGCAAGCAACTGGAAGGTTTGGAAGTACTTCGTTACGCTCTGGATTCTCAGGACGTTAACAAGTCTGTTTATAAAGCGGAAGTGACCAAGCGTGATGACGGTGGCGACACAGTGAAACTGGTGGCTGATAAAGTTGTCACTGCCTACACAACATCCAAAGGTGAGTTCGCGAACACTTTGACTAAAACATGGGAAGTCGATGTGACTTATGTTGATGGCCAGGTGGCGACGGTGAAGGCTGTTTCTAAAAAATCCCGCAACTCTTTGGATCAGAAGAATCTGGAAAAGACCTTCGTGAACATGAACGAAGACGAAGCGGTTGTTGAGGCGCTGAACGAAAACGGCGTTTTGAAAGTCAGCATCACGGCTAAAGGTGTTATCAATGGCCGTCTGAAAAATGCAGCGACTCGTGAACAGTATGAGTTCTCTGAAAAACTGGAAGTTTCTTTGGAAGAACTTCTGGCGGGTAAAGTAGCTGTGAAAAATGCTGACGCGAAACTTGATTATATAAAAGAAGGCGGCAAGCCTTGGACCTCGTCTATGAAAGCTGGCAAAATGTCTGTTGAGCTTCAGGGGCTTTGCAACGTGGCGATCTTTGATACGGTGATGAAGGGTAAAAATCCTAAGAACATGATCTCCACCGCTGAAGGAATTGAAGTGACTCAGTCCAGCTTCAAGTCCACTTACGGCGCTTGTGGTTCCCGCCCGACGATCGATCTTTCCCTGATGCTGATCTACTAATCGAGCGCGGTTGGTGAAAAAGGCCCATCTCCTTCGTTGGAGGTCGGCCTTCTCGCTTCGACGTGCCTGGGGCACGCCTGCGCTGCGAGGGACGCCCTCCGCCTCGGATCTGAGCCTTTTTGACCAACCGCTTGGCTTGGCAGTGAGGGTTCTTAAAAATAAAAAAAGCCGCGATCTTTGATCTGCGGCTTTTTTGTTTTAAGAGACGTCTTTGATCATCTTTAGGATTTCAGCGCCTTTTTTGTCCAGGAGTTCTCCGGTGATGTAGCGATGCAGGATGCTTCCCATGAGGGTTTGGTAGGGTATTCCCAGTCGATCTGCTTCGGTTTTAAGATCAACCAGATCGTTGGTGTTGATGCGCATGCTGATAAGTATCTTGCCTACCTCGTCTTTGGAGACAGTACGGCTTTTCTTTTGTTTCAGATTTTTAAGATCATATTCTTTCTTCATAAAATCTTCTTTCCTTGTCGGTGGCCCTGCGGGACGAGATAAGACGAATTGTATTGCCATGTACGCGCTCACAAAAGGATGTCATCAGCAGGCGTCCTTTTAATGAGTACCCAAGCTTTAAAAAGCGATCCTCGGATTGGCTGTGAGGCTCGTCATAGAACTCCAGTGAATGGCTGTCTGACCAGCAGGTCTTCGCTTCGTCAAACCAGATGCCGTGCTTTTTGTGGTTAATCCTCTCTTTGGACGAGTTCCACTCGAATTCCAAAGCGACCTCCTTAGTGTAATACAATGTATATACTTTTTCAATAAGGAGATTTTGCAAGAAGTGGGGAAGTGCGAGGAAGAATAGATTCGATTTGGGGAGCAGAAGGGTGCGTGATTCGGCAAAAAAAAAGCCGCGATCTTTGATCTGCGGCTTTTTTATTTTGAGCGTCTGAAGACTACTTCTTTTTCGTCTTTTTAGCGTCTTTAGCGGGCTTTGCTTCTTTGGCAGGAGCTGGGTCCTTTACCGGAGCTTTCGCCTCACTACGCTGTTTTAAACGAACATACAGCGGGAAGTGATCGGCCACGCCGATTTGGCGGTCATAGTCCCAGCGCAGTGGGTACTTGCCCTTTTTCAAATGAACTTCATCGTAGCGGATCACGTCGATTGTGCCTGGCTCCATTTTATAGCTGCCAGAACCTTTTTCCAGAAGCGCTTTGGAATAGATGTGCGCATCCAGGAAAGACCAGCTCTTACGATAGTTGTGAGTGCCCGGGCACTCTTTGCAGCCTACGAAGTGGGAAACGTCACCCACCGGGCTGAAGGTGTCACGGAAGATGTGCTCTTTGCTTTCTTCTTCGTGGGTGATGTTCAAGTCACCGCCGGCAATAACCATGGTGTCCGGCCCCTTGTCTTTGATCAATTTAGCCACGAACTCCGCAGCCTGTTGACGCCAATAGGTCGGATTGGCCTGGGACGGGAAGTGGGCCGTCAGGAAGGTGATAGGATCGCCATTAGGCGCCTTCAGGGTCACTTCCAGGACGCCACGGGAGGCTTCCATCCATTTTTTGTCTTCGTCGTTTTTAGGCTTCCAAGGGATTGGGTGCAGAACCGGTTTTCCAACCACTGGCAGACGGGACATCAAGCCCACGTCGATACCGCGTTTGTCCGGGCCCTCGATCAGAACCACGGTGCTGTAGCCGGCTTTTTGCAGGTATTTTTTGTTCCAGATATTAAGAACATTTTCGTTCTCTACTTCGATCAGCATCAGAACGTCCGGACCATTGCCGTCTACGCCCAGAACCACCTTGGAAAGGTTTTGCAGCTTTTTATCGAGTTGTTCCTCGCTCCAGTCGGTGGAAAGGCACTCGCCCACGCGGTAAGCACTGTCGTTGGTGTCTTTGCAGGCTTGGGCAATTTTTGCGTCTTTCTGCTTCACCGCCAACGGCAGGTAAGTATAGTCGTTGCGGTTTTCATCGTGGGTCGTGTCGAACAGGTTTTCGACGTTGAAAGACATCACGGAAACCTCGTCAGCGGCCTTCGGTGGAAGGCTAAACTCGGCCTTTTTGAAGGTGACGGCACAGCCAACTAACAGGGACAGAAGAAGAGCAAGGGTCAGGTTCTTAAGTTGCAGTAAATTTTTCATGTCCTCAGTTGTAAGGGATGGGGACAGGGGACTCAAGTTGAAAGAGTTTTAGGAATTTATTGAGACTCATACTGTCTAAATATTCGCTATTGTGTAACGTGGCGCACTATGGCATATTTCCAGCGAATTTGATCCCTTAAGGAGCTTCCATGTTTAAAAAGGCCCTGGCACTTTCTCTTGTTTTCTCCTGTCTTGCCCCTTTCGCTCAAGCTCAAGAGCGTGAAGAAAGCATGGTGATGTCCGTAGGTGATTCCCTGCGCAGAAACTGGAACTTCACGTTGTTCAACGTGGTTTCCCAAGCCAACATGAAGCCAGGCAAGAAACAGACGGACGGCCGCTCCCAGGATTCCTACACTTACATCAGCATGAACTACAAAGTGAATGCGGATGAAAAGTTCTCTTTGCGTGTTCCTTTCATCTTCAATACGGCCGGTCAGAATGAATACGGTGATCAGGTTCAATCGGAAACCCAACTGTCTGACGTGCACGCGGTTTATTCCATGTACGACCTGGGTTATATCGGTGATGTGGATCTTTCCGGTAATGCCAAAGTATATCTTCCAACAAGCAAGTTCTCTCAAGACTCCGGTCTGATCGCAAAGTTCCGCGCAGAGCTTTATCTGGAATATTCCATCGGACGATTCTCTTCCATCTCTTACGGTATCAAACCTGATTACTACTGGCAGAGCCGCACGGCGAGCTTCAACTATGACATGCCTCAGTTTGATGACGGGAACTATGTTTCCGATCCTCGTCAGGCCAACAAACAGGCTTCCCTGGAGCACTTCCTTGAAGTGGTTGCTGATATCAACAAGTACTTCTCTTTCAAACCACGCATCGGTATTGAAGAAGACTGGTACCACTCTTCCACAATCGAAGGCATCGAGCCACGTCACGTGACCAAAGCGTTCTATCAAATCAGCCTTGGTATTCGTCCGGTTCGTGGTGTGAACTTCCTGGTGGGTGCGACGAATACAACGGTTCTTAATTCTTACCGCGGTAAAGACATCGCTTTCGGTCAGCCAGAGAACACCCAGTACTTCGTAATGACCAACGCCTTCTTGTTCTAGATTTTAAATTCGTGATTTTCACCTGTGAGCGGGTTTGTAAACGCCAGCTCACAGGCTTCAAGTTCGATTCTTTCCTCTTCCCAGACTTTCAACGCTCCATAAGCCACATCACCCACAATCGGATGACCTTCTGCTGAAAGCTGCGCGCGAATCTGATGCGTGCGACCGGTGTGAAGTTTGATGCGCACTTCACTCATTTCGTTTTCTAGCTTTGAAAACTCAAGAATCTCAAGAAGGCATTCCTGCCACTTGGGCTGCTGTTCTTTGCTGACCACTTTCGGGGCGCGCGGGGACGGCTCCATATAATGCTGCAACAATCCGGTGGAAAGACCCTGGCCTTGCACGCGGGCGCGATAGATCTTTTGCATCTCGCGTGCGATCAGCAGTTTATTGAACTCGGTCTGAAATTCGGGTCTCTTGGCATAGACGATCAATCCTCGTGTGGGCACATCCAGACGGTGAGTCACATAGACGGGTTGATTTATAGTCTGCTGCAGATACGACTGCAGATTCTCATGCAGATTATCAACGCTGGCATGAACGGGCAGGCCCGAAATTTTGTTGGCCACCACAAAGTGTTCGTTTTCAAAGACGATACGCGATCTCCAGTGTCCGTCGTTGGCGGTGAATCGACGGGGTTTAGTATGGACCCTGATGTAATCGCCGACGGAAACCGAGGAATTTTCTGTCGTGCGCTGATGATTGTGGTAAATGGCACCCAGATGCAGAAGAAACTCGATTTGCATGCGATCAAGTTCCAGATTGCCTAATAATACATCACAAAGCCCTCCAGCCTGGGGGCTTAATATATGTCTAACTCCGTATTCAAATCCTCTGGCACTCTGCATACTTCAATCTTCTGTTAGAAACACTCATAGCACGGTGTAGCAAGGGTGTTCAAGTGAGACAGTTTCATCCATAGTAAGGTCCTCAAGGAGAGATTGCAGTTTGGAGTTTGCTAACGAGCCAATATTTCAATGGATGTCTCAGTTTGCGTATCAGCCGGGGATGGTTTACGCCGGTTTGATCGCGATGATGGCATTATCTGCCGTTGGTTTTCCGCTGCCGGAAGAAGTCACTCTTATTAGTGTGGGTATCTTGGCCTTTATGGGCGCCCACCCAGCGCATTTCCCGCCCCCGTACGAGGGCGCCCCTGTCGTCAACGTTCATACCGCTGCCATCATAGCCTTTACGGCCGTCGTGGCCAGTGACACCCTGATCTATGTGATAGGACGGGTGTTTGGACGAAAGCTTCTTTACCATCCCAGAGTTCACAAGTTCTTCCCAGAGCACATGATGAAACGTGTGGAAGAGTGGACACACAAGTACGGCGCTTATGCCTGCGGTATCTTCCGTTTCACTCCAGGTTTGCGTTTCCCAGGTCACTTGGCTTGCGGAATGCTGAGATACCCAGTCTGGAAGTTCCTGGTGATCGACGGTATCGCCGCTCTGATCAGCGTGCCGACGCAGATTTACCTGTTGGCGCATTACGGGGAGCCGATCCTGAAGTACCTGCGTCAGTTCAAGCTGGTTCTGTTTGGAATCATCGGATTGTTGGTTGTTTATTTTGTAGCCAAGAAAATTCATCAACGCTGGTCGGCTCGCGCAGCCAGTCGCTAAAAAGAAAAGCCCAGCTCGAAGCTGGGCTTTTTAGTTTTAAATCAAACAAACAGATTATGCGGCGTTGCTGCCGAAAACCGCTTCCGGTGTCACTTCACAGCACAGGTGCAGGCTGACTGGTTTAGAGTGGAATTTCGGCTCCACATCCTTCCAGAAGATTTTCTCATAGCCGCTTTGCAGGGCAAAGATCTCTTCACGGATTTTGAACAGCAAACCAGCAGGGGAACCCAGCAGCCAGTCCATCTGAACCAGATAAAAGGCCTCTTCCAGCTCCATCGGGCTCAATGATTCGATGAAGTTTTTCGGCAGGTTGTCCACCAGGTGGCAGGCGTTGTGGGAATATTTATGGAAGGCTTTTTCCATAGGATTCACCAGCAGTTTTTCCACGCGGCTGTCAGGAGTTTTCGGACCCGCAAACGGTTGAGAGAACTTTTTGAAGTTCCAGTACAACAAAGCATCATTCACCACATATTCGGCGCGCGGCAGATAATCGGTGATAGCGTCCACTTTAACACCTTCATGGGACGGGTCTTCAACATGAGCGTTGTGATCCACAGCCACCAGGCTTCTGAGGTTGTACAGGAATGAATAAAGGTACTGAAGCTTGTCGACAAACGGTTTAGAGAAGTTCAGACCGAAGTTGTACATCAACGGCTGACCCATTTTGTTTTCAAACCAACTGAAGCTGTCCAGAAGCGGCCACAAAGCCGTCAGATCCACACCCCACGGTTTCAACGCCGTTTCAAAGTGTTCGTTGAAGTGAGATTCAAATTCGGCGCACAGATCCGGATTCACAACCGCGATGTGGGACTGCAGTGCACGCACGCGTGGCAAAGAGCGTTCATAAAGTTCGGTGTGGGGATCCAATGCCTTCCAGGCTTCGCTCGCAAAATTATAATCCAGGTGAGGAGTTGCCACCGGGCTTTTAATGTAATGATTCAGTTTGACCAGAGACAATCCTACCAAGGCGTCAGACATGTACTTGAACGGCTCAGAGGCTTTGAATTTGTCGTAAGCGGAAGGTTGATTCCAGAATTGAACCTTGACGGGTTTCCAAGTGGAACCCTTTTCCATGGTGACATCAAAACCCAAACGCAAGCTTTTATGCTTCATACATACTCCTACATGTCTGTTGTTATCGGTTGAACTGCGGCCTTGTTCGAGTCCGGGTTTTCAGGATATAACCTAGACCTATGGTTGGATTTGGCTATTGGATCGATGCTCACGGACACCTTGCGGACCTGCGATGGCAGGGGCAGGTGGACACTATTATCGATGAGGCCCGCTCAAAGGGCATCGCCTTCTTCATGCAAGGGGGCGTAGATCCTGAAGATTGGCAGCGTCAGCGCGAAATCAAAGCGCGCTACCCCAGTCATATCGGTCTTTGTTTTGGCCTGCACCCGTACTGGGTGGCGGCCCACGATGACGATGAATGTGAGCAGGCTCTGGATCTGCTGGCGCAGGCGCTGCCTGAAGCCGATGGTTTGGGGGAGCTGGGTTTGGATTTTCGCCCGCATATCATGAAAGATTCGATGGAACGCCAGATTGGCGTATTTGAGCAACAGTTGGAACTGGGGCATATCACGGGGAAGCCTCTGGTGTTGCATCTGGTGCAGGCCCACGAGGAAAGTCTTAAGATCATGGACGTGTGGGGGCTGCCAAAGCAAAAAGGCATGGTACACTCGTTCAACGGCAGTGCTTATAAGGCGCAGGATTTCCTGCAAAGGGGCCTTATGCTGTCCATTGGAGGCCCGGTGTGTCGCCCGGACAATCAGAAGCTGCATCAGGCGGTGCGTGAAATTCCCCTGGAACAGCTTTTAATTGAAAGTGACAGCCCGGATCAGGGGCCTCCTGCCTATAAAGGCCGCTTAAATCCCCCAGAAAGCATCTGGGAGGTGGCAAGAACTATAGGGGAGCTAAAATCACTTGATCCTCTGGAAATATTAGATATCACTACTGCAAACTTTCGGAGACTGGGCATAGGCCCACAGAGCGCAGGGCCTGCGGCCCGTAGCTGAAGTAGCTTGGAGAAATTAATGGAAACCACACAATCACCTAATTTGCCTCAACCTCAGGAAACCGAGTACGTTTTGCACCGCCGTTTCGATCGTATGGGTCGTTTGGTGGGTGACGAGGTGATGAAACGCCTTTTCAACACTCATGTGATGGTGATTGGTTTGGGCGGCGTGGGCTCTTGGGCTGCGGAATCCCTGGCTCGCTCCGGTGTGGGCAAACTGACGGTCATTGATTTCGATGAAATCTGCATCACCAACGCCAACCGCCAGTTGCATGCTTTGCAGGGCCTTGTGGGGAAAAAGAAAGCCGAAGTGATGGGCGAGCGTCTGCGCAAAATCAATCCGCAGAACACGGTCACTGTGATCCCGGAATTCTACAACGCTGAAAACTCTGAAATGATGTTGTCCCATAAGCCGGACTATATCGTGGACGCCATCGACAACCTGACGGCAAAAACCCACTTGCTGGCGACCTGCCGCGAGCGTGGTATCAAAGTCATCACTTCTGGTGGTTCCGCGGCGAAGATGGATCCGCTTCGTATCAAAAAAGCGGATCTGGCTGACACATATGTTGATCCAATGGCGGCGCAAGTTCGCAAAATGTTGCGCCAGAAATATGATTTCCCGGAAAAGAATTTCGGTATTCCTTGCATCTTCTCGGATGAAACTCCGATTCAACCGGTGGAATTGAAATACGACAACGGCCAGGGTTTCAAATGTGTATGCCCTAAAGGTCAAAACGATCTGCACAATTGTGACAGCCGTAACGTGATCTGGGGAACTGCAAGTTATGTGACGGGAGCTTTTGGTTTGGCCATGGCTTCTCACATTGTAAATGAAATCCACGCTCAAGTTTGGGCCGAGGCAAAAGCATGATCGTTCTTGCCTGGTTCATCCTGATAACTCTTATTATTCTCTTCAGCTTTGGTTTTTTGGGTGCGACGTTCTGGCACTGGTACAAAGAAGGTAAAGCCAAAAGAAAAGCGGCCGCTGCAACCGCCGCCGCTTCCGTTCAAAATTAATTCTCAAAACTGTTAAATACCGACGCCGGCCGGATTTGGTATTGAGATGTTGATACTGGATTTGTCCCCGGAAGAATCAAATGGCGTCACCTTCACGGTGTCGCCAGATTTCCACGCGATATTGATATTGTGCTTTCTGCGTCAGCCCGATGTGCGAGATGACTTGGGAAAATCCTCCGGTGCTGATAGTGCCGCCAACATACAAAAATAGAAAACTTTTGCCATTTTGACTGCTGATGCTGGAGCCCGCGCCGGCAGCAGGAATGGTCGTCGGAGAATATGTGAAGCGAATGCCGACGGAAACATTGGAGGTCCCTCGGGTGCCCGCGGTGATCGGTTGCATGGAGTCACTGGAGCTGTAGCCCGCGAGGTTGCTCATGTCGAGGTCGATGGACCAGATGCCGGTCTCGGGACAGAATACGGATGATTTTTGCGCGATTCCGTAGGATCCCAGAATGACGATCAGATTGCCGGGCTTGCATACACCTGTGAGTGTCTGTATCGTTCGCAGGCAGATACGATATCCAGGTCGCTGATGTTTTCACAGCGGCCATTGACCTCAATTCCCCAGGCAGAGGGCAGGCCTCTCAGGAGTTCGCAATTGGTGGAGTAGTCCACCGCAGCCACCATATTCCCAGAGCAGGAATCAGAATTGAAGATTTTTACAGCGCCCGGTGTGCTGGCGCCTTTGAAGGCGGCGCAGGCTTTGGCTGGTGCGGTGTCGCTGATGTTCTGGCACTTGCCATCGATTTTGACAGCCCAGGCGCTGGAGCCCGTGCTATCAAAGTTCTCGCATCGGGAAGGGGCGCTGATAGCGGCGATCGCATTGCCGGAACACGAGTCCGAGGTGAAGATCGTGACGGCGCGCGGATCGGCTCCACCCTTAAAGGATTCGCACGCTTTTACGGTGGAAATGTCCGGGATGTTCAGGCACTGCCCCTTGATGCGAACAGCCCAGGTGTCGCCAGCAGAAGAGAATCTTTCGCAGCTGGAAGCCGCACTCACGGTGCCAATCAGGCTGCCCGAGCAGGAGTCGGAGCGGAACAGTTCCACGGATCCGTAAGACGGCGGCGGAGGAGAAGATCCGCCACCACCCAGGGCCTGACGCAGAAGTTCTTCAGCGGAAGTCAGGCGGTCACTCACATAGCGCAGTCGTTCCTTCTGATCTGGGCTGGAAATTTGGCCCATGACCAAGCGGGTTTGCTCTTTGGCAACAGTGATTTCTTCCAGGCTGCGGCTGACTTTAGAATCATCAGCGGCCAGAGAGATGGAACAACACAATGACATCAACAGACTGACAGTGGCGGTTTTAAAAAGCACAGGCATCTCCTTTATGGTGACAGCATTTACAGGCAAGAAAGACCTTACAACCTTTGTGCCAGACCAAAGTGACACCGGGGATCAGGCCCGGCGGAATCTTGTGTTTTTCCAAACTCCGGCGGTAAAATATGGATGGAGGCCTTGTCTATGAAGATCAAGATTCCTTATCAGGACAAAATCACTCTTGGGTATTCCTTGGCGCGCTCTGCGGGCTTCGCAGCCCAGCAGTGGACGCTGCCGTTCTTTGAATTTGTGACGACGGGTGCCCGGAAGTCCCACAAAGCCATGGATCCCCACAAACTGCGCCTGGCTTACAAAGAGCTTTTTCGGCTGCTAAAGAAAGACAGCGAAAACATCGCCCAGGGAATTTATCCGGTGGAGGTTTTGAAGCCTGAAACCGTCACCCGCCATTTCATGCGTTATCCGCGCATCATTTATGACGGCTATTCCATTGCCAAGCGCCGTAAAGACAAGTCCGCCCACGATTTTGATGCGGAAGCCGAAAACTTCATGAAGGACCTTCCGGAGTATTATCAGCGAAACTTCCATTTTCAGACCGGGGGTTATCTGACCCGGGAATCGGCAGAGCTTTATGAACATCAGGTTGAAATTCTTTTCTCGGGCTCGGCTGATGCCATGAGACGCCTGATCATTCCTTTGGCCAAGCAGGTTCATCCCGGCGATGGGGCTGGCCTGCATTTTCTGGAAGTCGGGGCTGGCACCGGACGACTGACCCGGTTTATGAAACTGGCGTATCCGAAGGCCAAGATCACCGTTCTGGATTTAAGTTATCCTTACTTGAAAAAGGCACAAGACAACTTGCACGAATTTGACCGCCTGGATTTTGTGCAAGGGGCGGCAGAGGATCTGCCGTTTTCTGATGCCAAGTTTGATTTTGTCTATTCCTGCTTCCTGTTTCATGAACTGCCTCACGAAATCCGCCGGCAGGTGATCCGCGAGGGTTACCGGGTGCTGAAGGGCGGGGGGTGTTACGGTCTTGTGGATTCTTTGCAAGCTGAAGATACTCACGATTTTGAATGGGCGCTGGAGCAGTTCCCCGTGGATTTCCACGAGCCGTTCTACAAGAATTACACCCAGAATCCGATGGAAGGGCTGCTATTGGCGGCCGGTTTTGAGGGGCTGCATAAGGATCAGGGATTTTTTGCCAAAGCACTGTTGGCGCGTAAACCCTCAGAGTAGTGTCGTTTTTTTCAATTGGGGTTTTTAGAACCTGGGGGTGAGTTAACACTCCAGAAGGACTGACTTTTTTAGACTTGTGTTTTCCTTTGTTTCTGGTAGTTTCCTTGCCACTTGATAAAAGCTAGAAACTTTCAGGAGAAATCATGGGTCCTATTACTCAGTTTATCGATCATCACTACCGTCACTTCAACGCTGCTGCATTGAAAGATGCTGCTAAAGGCTACAAACTTCACATGGATAACGGTGGCCAGATGCTAGTGACTTTGGCAGGTGCCATGTCTACAGCAGAACTGGGTCTTTCTTTGGCTGAAATGATCCGCCAGGGTAAAGTTCATGCGATTTCCTGCACAGGTGCGAACCTTGAAGAAGACGTATTCAATCTGGTAGCGCACAATCACTACGAGCGCATTCCGAACTACCGTGACTTGACTCCGGCTGACGAACAAAAGCTTCTGGAAAGACACTTGAACCGTGTAACTGACACCTGCATCCCTGAGGAAGAAGCCATCCGTCGTATCGAGAACGTGGTTCTTGAATACTGGCAGGACGCTGATAAAAAAGGCGAGTCTTACTTCCCGCACGAATTCATGTACAAAATCCTTCTTTCCGGCAAATTGGAACAGTACTACCAGATCGATCCAAAAAATTCCTGGTTGTTGGCTGCGGCTGAAAAGAACCTTCCAATGGTTGTTCCAGGCTGGGAAGATTCCACTTTGGGTAATATCTTCACTGGTCACATCATCAAAGGTGACATCAAAAAATCCACCACTGTTAAAGGTGGTATTGAGTACATGAAAACCTGGGCAGAGTGGTACATGGGCGCTTCCAAAAGAGCTCCTGTGGGCTTCTTCCAAATCGGCGGTGGTATCGCTGGTGACTTCCCAATTTGCGTTGTTCCGATGCTTGAACAGGACTTGGGCCACGAAGACATTCCTTTGTGGAGCTACTTCGCTCAGATCTCTGATTCCACAACTTCTTACGGTTCGTACTCTGGTGCGATCCCGAACGAGAAAATCACTTGGGGTAAATTGTCTCCAACAACTCCTAGCTACATCGTTGAATCCGATGCAACTATCGTTGCACCTCTGATCTTCGCTTACGTTCTAGGAAAATAGTCGTTAGAGATTAGATATTAGAAATTGGAAAAAGGGCACCGGAGACGGGGCCCTTTTTCTTTTTAGCGAACGAATTCAATTTCCAGGCGGCCGCGGCTGCCGATCAGATTCGGGCTTTCGATATCCAGAATCAGAGTGCGCACGTCCAGGGTGTCTGAATATCTTTGGCCGAAGTGGCGGTCGTATTCGTAGTGACCCAGATCAAATTCCAGAGTTTCGCCGGATCTCATTTTATAGATATATCCCAGGTCCACGCGCTCTTCGCTTTGAGCGATGACTCGTGGGTTGTTTTCAAAACGGACTTCACCTTCCACGCAGCGGATGATGATTTTGCGGTATGAACCCCAGACATCCAGGCTGTGGCGGCTGGCGCCGAATTTGTCGGCTTTCACCGTGCGAACTTCATTCGGGATTCGCGGGGTTGGTTTGATCGGCGTTTTGGCAAGGTGTTCGTCGGTCAATGCGATCAGCTCGTCGCTGATTTGCAGAATTTCTTCCGTGCTTTGTGCTTGTGCCATGCGGGCTCTGAGTTCGGCGATACGCTGCTCAAGGTTGTCCTGGCTTTGAGCAAAAGCGGTAGATTGAAGAAACAGTCCAAAGATCAGTGTGAAAATGGTGGTTTTCATGTTTTTTGCCCCTCCCAAGTGGCGAAGGGACGCATTGCAATCGCAGGGCCAACGTTTGAGGTGGCAGTTTGGCTCCAAGCCTGGTGGCGGGTAGTCATGGCTTGCAATAAGGACGGCAAAAGGAAAGCATATTGCCATGAAGATTGAACAGCTTTGCATCTATCCCCTGAAGTCCGCGCGTGCGCAAAAGATCAACCAGATGACCATGACTCATGAAGGTCCGGTCGGGGATCGTCAGTGGATGCTGATTGATGAAAACGGCAAATTTATTTCTCAGCGAACGTTGCCAAAGCTTGCCACAGTGGAAGTGTTTTATGAAGACACAGCCTTGACTGTTGGTTTTCAGAAAATGTTCTTTAAAATCTCCACCAATAATTCATTCAAACGTCAGGTGAAGGTTCAGGTTTGGAATGACACCTTTGATGCGGCTTTGGAGCCCGACCTGTATTCCCAGGCGCTGTCCCAGTATCTGGGGGTGAACTGCCGCTTGGTGCGCTATGCGCCCTATTCCCAGCGCCGTGTGCTTTCCACAGACAAAACGTGGAAGCCGGAAGTGCGTTTTGCAGACGGACGCCCAGTGCAACTGATCAACACGAAAAGTCTGGAAGAGCTGAACTCGCGATTGGCAGAACCAGTCGGCGTGGACCGCTTCCGTGGTAACATCATCTATTCCGGACAAGTGCCATTTGAAGAAGACAAATGGAAAAAGATCCGCGTGGGTGAAGTGGTCTTTTCCCAACCCAAGCGCTGTTCCCGCTGTACGATCACCACCATTGATCAGGCCACGGGTGTGGCCATGGGCCCTGACCCGCTGAAGACTTTGGCGGGCTATCGTCGCGAGGGAAGCTCTGTCTTTTTCGGCACACTGTGGATCCCGGAAAACACCGGGGTGATCAAGCTGGGTGACGCTTTGGAAGTGCTTGAATAGTCGCTTTAGAACAGTTCTCCGGACATGTTCAGACGATAGGCCGTGCCGTCGAATATTTTGAAAGAGTTATCGTTAGAGTCCCAAAGAACGTCGTCAAGACTGCGGTACTGACTCATGGGGAAGTTCAGGGTTTGGACGCTGTTGTTACCAAAGCTTTGGTTTTCGGAACCGTCACCTTTCCATGATTTCATGACGAGGTTCTGACTGTAATCAAGACCGAAAACATAAAGGTTTCCCTGGGAGTCAATGCTTAAGGCATCTCCACCCCAGATATTTGTATCGATCCAGAAGTCCGTGGTGGTGCTGATATATCCATTTCCAGAACCGAATGAAGTATCCAGCGTTCCATCGGGTTTATAACAATTGATGAAGATCATTCCATCCCACGATGGCATTTCATAGCCGTCAAAGACTGTATAAAGCCGGCCGTCAGGCGCAAACTCAAGGCCCATAGTGGCGTGATCAGAGTCGGTGTCCATGCGCAGTTCCACATAGCCGTCTCCACTGAAGCTGGAATCGACATAGCCATCCTCAGCAATCATCAGCAGGAACTGGGCTGCATTCATGGAGCCATCATAGGAAAGACCTGCTATCACCGTGCGGCCATCGGCCGCCTGCTTCATCGTTATCAGATCATAAACATCGCCCGGAGGGATTGTGATCACATTCAAACCTGTGCCTCCGAATCCCAAGTCCCGCGTCCCATCCGCCAGAATTTTTGCAGTGATAATGTTGTCACCGTTGTTGAGGATTCCCACGGACTCGCCATTGTCGTGAAATGCACAGAACCAGGGATAGGCATTGCTGCCGTTATTAATTGTTTCAGTGTAAATTCCATTGACCCCGAAACTTAAGTCCCGGCTGCCATCGGGATGGAACTTTGCGACTGAAAACTTTGTTCCCGTGGACTCGCCACACACCATGATACTGCCGTCGGCCAAGTGTTTCAGGGTGAGTATTTTTTCATAATCGTTCTCAAAAACATCACGAATATAGCCGTCGTCACCAAATTGAGTCTGAATGACGCCGGATTTGTCTGTCTTCACAATGAAGACTTTTGCGGATCGGGCCTCGAATCTTCCGGCATACAAAAAGGTGTTGTTGTCCAATTTGTATTGTATATCGGGCTGGCCATTGTCGGTGGCGGCGGCAAAGATGGATTCGTGTTTTCCCGCGCTGGCAAAGCCAGGATCCGGACTCATCGCCGTATTAAACTTTCTGATCAAGGCTGAATAGTAAAGCGGTTCTAGAGTGGTGCCCTGGCCCGCGGCGACGATGTCGCCATTCGCTACAAAACGCAGCAGGCGAAAGCTGTCGCTGCCGTTATAGGTGATCGTGCCACCCGTACCATGAGAGGCATCCAGCGTCCCGTTATAGTTGTACTGGGAAAGAAGAACTTTGCTGAACGTTCTTAAATTATCATAGGGAAAGGACAGTCTTTGGGTTTCGGTATAGGCGATCTGAATGTCGTTGTTTGAACTTCCGTCAAGAACACCTCTGACATCAAGCACGCCATAACTTAATGTGGCGTGAGTGAACATCAGTGTTCCGGTGGAATTGAAGCCGGTGTCAGGGGTTCCGTTGAGGTTGCAGACAACAATCAATCCCTGGTCTCGTTGATTTGATCCGCCCGCCGTGGCCGTGTTGCCGAAGATAACAAGGCGATCATTGTTTAATTTTTTTAAGCCGATCCAGCGAACCGTGTCGACAGCCGCCGTTGACGGGTAGGCGGTCGTAAAGCCGCCATCTTCAACACCGCTGATATTGAACTTTCGCAGTTTCACTCGGTCTGCGGTTGGCACGTGGTTCAGCAGATAGATTTCGCTGTCCGAAACATATAATATATCCTGCGGGTTTTCAGCACCGGCCGCGTTCGAGAAGACCTGAATGCCTCCCGTGCCGTGGTTGGTATCAAGAGTTCCGTCAGTGTTTATCAGAAAAGTTGTGGCTTTGTATTGGGTGTCCATGCGATAGGAAGCAACCAGAATCTTTCCAGAGTCCGTGATCGCCATCTTCCGGCCATAAACGGCGTTACCAGTTTCTGTGCGATTGTATACGCCCTCGGTTCCAAAACCTGTATCGATGTGTCCTGTTGTTGAAAGCTTCAGAACGTTGAATCCATTTTGAGTGGGATTTGAAAATAGGATGAATGTGCCGTCATCTGAAGTTTTCATGTCGACGATGCCGGAAAGCGTGCTGCTGGGAAGGTCAACATAGCCATCTTGCCCGTAGGTCAGATCCAGCGAACCGTCTGTATTTAATCGAAAAAGAAGGGGCTTGGTATAGTCGTAGAAATTTGAATGATAAAATTGTCCCACAATGATTTTACCGTCTGATTGAGTGTTCAGCAGGCGGGGATTCATGTTCACTTTGTTGGACCCGTTGATTTTCAGAATACCAGACACCCCAAATTCATGCAGTGCGACCGAGGGCGCAGATTCTGTTTTCATCGTCAGATTCAGAATGTCGGCTTCCAAAGTGCAACCCGTGAAGGCCACAGCAAAGTACAAGTGACCCACGATGGAAAGGGCTCTTTGAGTAAGAAATCTCATAAAACGCGCAGAATTACTCATGTAATATTAATCGGTTTAAGCAGAGGTAACCTCAAGAAGCGTTTACCTTTAGAAAGTGGATAAGCTGTTTATTACAGCAACTTAAGAGCGACATCTCATTTTGATACAAGAGAACTGACACTTCTGGCGCGCTGACAATTCCTTAACCATACCAGATCCCATAAAAGCACAAGCCCGGTGGGTCCAAACTGTGCAGCTAGATACCTGAATTATTTAATTTAAGGGTGTATCATGTTGAGACAGTTGCGGTTCTTGATATTATTCATACTGATCCTCGGTCGCTTTGCCTGGGCGGTGACGCCAGAAAAAGTGGGCCTTCATCTTTCTTTCGAAGAAAGACTGGCGCTGACCTATGCCCTGATGGCGCAGGGTGAAACCGCTGAAAATAAAGAGCAAATTCTTGAAAGAGCCAAAAACTATTTCTCGGCTGTTTATCAAGCTGAAGTCGAGACTGTCAAAGTCCGCAACTTTGATGAGTTTTTAAAACTTCACAAAGGTGAGTGGCCGAACACTCACAGCGTGGCTTTGGATCTGGAAATGATCGAAGCCCGTGGGGCGAAACCCATGCGCACATACACTTCCGACAGCGCGCGCGTTCAGAAGCAGATTGAAAACTATTTGGAATGGCAGCAGCAAAAACTGAAAGACATGGTTCCGCAGGATCAGCTTGAGCAAAAGATGCCTATGGAAGCCCTTGCGGCTCAGGTGATGGCTTTGGCGCAAAACCCGGACGGCCAGAAGCTGGCTGAAGGCTGGGTCCTGGCTGAAAGTGATGCTCTGTTAACTGAAAAGATGAAAGAACTGGATCGTGTGGGTGAAAAGATCGCGGAATCCAAGCTGGGTCAACAGCAGGATGCGACGATGAAGATCTTCCTGCAGACCATGTTCAGTGAATACTTCCGTCGTTTAAGCCCGGCTTCGAAAAAACTGATTGTGTCTTCTTACCTGGGCAGTGATCTGAATATGCCGGAGATGAAAAAGTTTGAACTGATGGTTCAAAACAGCGGACCGCAACTGCAAAAGTTGCTTCAAGTGGTGGCTCGGCAGGCGGATCTGGGACCTGATATGGTTGAGGTCTTCCGGGGTCTTGAGAATTCTGTGCGCCCGGTGCCTTGGTCGCAAGTGGAAAAGCTTTTGAGCTCTGAAAATGGCAACTATAAGTTCACCTATTTTGAAAGAAAAGCACTGGGTGTGGGAACGATGGCTCAGGTTCACCGCGCGAAAGTCGTCATCGATGGCGAGCGCCGTGATGTGGTTGTGCGTTTCATCAAACCGGGTATTGCCGACAGAGTTGAAGAAGACAAGCGCATTCTGATGGATGTGGCTGAAATTCTGGATTCAAACCCCGAGTTCCGTAAAACCGGGGCTCCGAAACTGACTCCGGTGGTTCAGGATATTACGGACACCGTTTTGGCAGAACTCAGTCAGGAAGACACGATTGCCCGTCAGAAGCTGGCGGCGACTCGCTATGAAAAAATGGCTTTCATGAATACGCCGGATTATAAGAACGACATCCAGTTCCATGTCCCGAAGATCTACGACGGCAAAAAAGGCTCCAAATTCATGGTGCAGGAGCTTGTTATCGGGAAAAAACTGGATAAAGAAGTGGCCCTGTACAAAGAGATTGCTCCGGAAATGAAACGCGTGATCATTGAGCAAATGGCCCGCGTCTGGGCCCAGGAAGTGATGTTTGGTGGCGGGTTCTACCATTCCGATCTGCACCAGGGGAACTTCATGATCCAGGTCACCGAGCCAAAAATTATTGTGAACATTCTGGATTATGGAATGGGTGGGGTGATCACTCGTGACATGCAGACCCAAGTCATGTTGTTGGGGGCAGGTACGGAGCTGTTGAATTCTGAAATCATGGCGCGGGCCTTCTGGAATATCGCTGACAAACAAAAAAGCACGATCACTCAAAGTCGTCTGCAGTTTATGATCGAGGCAAAAATGCATAATATCCGTCACGGCTATGAGCAGCCTTTGACGATGGAAATGTGGACGGCCTGGGTTATGGATCTGGGACTTCGTCTGCCTTATGAGTTTGTCAGTTTGAATCGAGGTATCGTGATCGTGAATAAGCTGCTGGCCGATGCCGGCAGTAAAATGTCCATCAGCTCATTGATGAAAAGTATGGCCGTTAAAAACCCGGCCCGCGTTTACAAGGCTTTGGCGATTGAGGGCAAGATCTCTCACAAAGAATTGGTGAAGCTTGGGTGGATTGAAATGAAAGACATGCTGGGCTTGTCTCCGAAGGTCCTTCCTGCAAAAGTGGCGACTCCGGCAGCGGTTGTTCGTTGTGAAATGGTGTTCAACTAGGGACTGCGCAGCGACAGTCCCTTAATTAATACTTTGAAATCGTCATTGAATTTGTTTGTTGTTGTTCCTGGCTCCTGATCAAAATGAGGAAAATCAGGAGGGAACGTTCATGGCCATATCTACTGTCAAAGATGCGGGCAAAGCCGTCTTGGATAAAAGCAAAATTTGGAAAGTCATCGGGGCCTCCAGCGCCGGAACCCTGATTGAGTGGTATGACTTTTACATCTTTGGCAGTCTTGCCACTATTATCTCCGCTCAATTTTTCCCTAAAGGTCATGAAACTGTGGCATTGCTTAGTACGCTGGCCACTTTCGCCACTGGCTTTATTGTTCGTCCTTTCGGCGCGCTCGTGTTTGGCCGCGTGGGCGATGTGGTGGGGCGTAAGTATGCCTTCATGGTCACCCTGCTGATCATGGGCCTTGCGACCACCGCCATTGGTTTATTGCCAGGGTATGAAACGATTGGGATTCTTGCGCCGATCCTGCTTTTGGTACTGCGTCTGTTGCAAGGTCTGGCTCTTGGAGGAGAATACGGAGGTGCCGCCACCTACGTTGCCGAACACAGTCCGGATGGCAAGCGCGGATTTTATACCTCGTTCATTCAAACCACGGCCACTTTGGGGCTCTTTGTTTCATTGGGCGTGATTCTGGTAACCCGTTTGACGATGGGTGAAGACGCCTTTAAGGACTGGGGCTGGCGGATTCCGTTTCTGCTGTCGGTGGTTCTGGTGTTGGTGTCTTATCTGATTCGCCGAAAGATGCAGGAATCACCGGTCTTTATTCAGATGAAGGCCGAGGGGAAGTCCTCGAAAAGTCCGCTGCGTGACAGTTTCCTGCATCCTGAAAATCGCCGCCTGGTGATTCTGGCATTGTTGGGTGCGACGGCTGGGCAGGGGGTGGTGTGGTACACCGGGCAGTTCTATGCACTTTACTATTTGCAGACGGTTTTAAAGGTGGACTTTGTGGTGGCCAATCAGATCATCGCGGTGGCATTGCTGTTTGCAACTCCCTTCTTTGTGGTGTTCGGTGGCCTTTCTGACAAGATCGGACGCAAGAATATTATGATGGCGGGGTGTTTGATCGCGGCCCTCACTTACTATCCGATCTATCAGGCGATGGAGTATTATTCTGGATGGAATCCTGCAGAGCCTTTGGCGACGGCGGTGAATCCCAATGTCGTGATGCTGACCTTGTTGGTGTTCATTCAAGTGATCTATGTGACGATGGTGTACGGGCCGATTGCCGCCTTTCTGGTCGAGCTATTCCCGACACAAATTCGCTATACTTCGATGTCTCTTCCATATCATATCGGGAACGGTGTGTTCGGGGGGCTTGTTCCTTTCATCGGCACGGCGATTGTGGCGGCCACTGGGAACCACTTTGCCGGTTTGATATATCCTATCGCAATCGCCTTGATGACATTTGGTATTGGGATGATCTTTATCAAAGAAGACCGGAACGTTCGTTGGCATTAGCTGGACGCAGTTTCTCAATTTGATACTCAGGTCGCTTTCCACAATCTCCGATAAGATAAACATGCACGTTGGTAGGTGGGAAGTGGCCGAAATTCAAAAGAAAATCAAAGCAGCAGCAAGTCTGTTGCTTTTTTCTATTTTGGTTTTGGGTTGTACCGAGCGCACCCTTGAAATGGACTTTTTAAATAAGGCAGATGTGTAATAAGAGACAGGTATTACTTGTGACCGATCCATTGAAAAGATCGAAGCTGAAAACCCACAAACCAAGATTTGGCGTGATGTCACGGAACTTGCTACAGATGCTCAGGTGGACTGTGCCGACACGGGGAAAGCCACCTTCAAATTGCCGTTGGAGCATATCTTCCCTTATGAAGCCCCCACAGTTGCCGGGAATGTTGGTCACGACTTCCAGATCCGCTGGTATGTGAAAAGTCTTGAAGGGGAAACGTTTGTTTTCAACAAAACCCTTTCATTGGTGATTTTTGCTCCGAATGTCAGTTTGACCGCGGAAAGTATCAACACCCTGAAGTTAGGTCATCAAAGCTACGAAATCAACGGCACCTGCCAAATCGAAGGTGGGGTGGTGAATCTGACCGGTCCCTTTGATGGAGGACCTCAAAGTGCCAATTGTTCGGGCGGCGTCTTTTCAGCGGCAGTGACCTTGAAAAGCAACTTGGGTGATGGCGTAACCAGTATTTCAGTCAATCACATGGCCACCGGCGCTTACCGGGTTTTTGGTTTTGAGCAGAAAGAAGTTTTGGTTGATTTGACGGCTCCTGAGGTGGTGATCACATCGCCAACGGGCAATACAAAATTCACCCAGTCCTCGGTCAACGCTGATGGAACGATTACTGTTCGCGGCACTTGTTCTGAAGATTTAATTCCCGTAAAAGTGAACATTGGTGCTGTTGTTCGTGAAGTGACCTGTTCGGCCGTGCGCACTTTTGTTGCCGACGTGGCCGTCAGTAATGGCATGCCAGCAGTCCACGCTATGCAGACGGATGCGGCTGGTAATGCGGGGGATGCTGTTGGTGTAAATATCATTGTGGATCTTGAGGGGCCTGGGGCCTTTACGATCACCGGGGTTCGCACGATGGCCGGTGCAGACGTGACGGCAGATGGATTCCTTCGTGACAAAGGACCGGTGATTGATTTCACGATGCCGTCGGACCTTGATCATGTCGAAGCTTTTATCAAAGACAGTGCGGGCGCCACGACGATTTGTCAGGCCAGTATTGCCGCCTCTGCGGTGGATCTTTCTTCTTGTGTGCTGGCTCAAGGCACAGTCTATTCCATTTATATTCTAGCCGTCGACGT